>CAXMRN010000061.1:0-3133 GCA_964195565.1 uncultured Polyangiaceae bacterium
CATGTGGAAGCCGTTTCTCGGGAACGGCCTCGTTCCGAATGACGGTGAGTCGTGGAAGCGGCAGCACAAGCTCATCCTGCCCGGGTTCCATAAGAAGCGGGTGGATGCCTACGCCTCGACGATGGTCGACTTCACGGAGAGAATGCTCGATCGGTGGAAAGAGGGCGAGCGTAGAGACATGCGACTGGAGCTCAACGCGCTCGCGCTCGAGGTCGTGGCCGACACGCTGTTCGACATCGATATTGGCCAGGGTGACTCTGACACCATCCGCGACGCGCTAGCAGACATCAGTGAGATATTGGTCACCGATGCCGACAAGATGGTTCCGCGGCCCGACTGGTGGCCCACCGCCGAAAATCGACGGAAGAAGCGAGCCATTGCGAAGATCGAAGAGATCATCAGGCGCGTGCATGAAGAGCGTAGGACCTACAAACAGGATCGTGGCGACCTGTTTTCGCACATGGTGTTCGTCGAAGACGAGCAGGGCGGCATGTCCGACAAACAGCTCCGCGACGAAGCGATGACCTTGATCTTCGCGGGGCACGAGACAACCGCCCATGCGTTGACCTGGACTTGGTATCTGCTTGCCAAGAACCCCGACAAGGTGGCCAAGATGCGGGAAGAACTCGGCCAAGTCCTGGACGGCCGGCGGGCCGAAGTCGAGGACCTGCCCAATCTTCAGTACCTGGAGATGGTCGTGAAGGAGTCGCTGCGACTCTATCCCTCAGTGTGGGCGTACGCTCGCCAGGCTCAGCGGGACCTCGTCATCGAGGGCTACGAAATCAAGAAGGGGCAGACGATCACCATCAGCCACATCGCTGCAGGGCGCAATGCCAAGTACTACGACAACCCGTTGGAGTTCCGACCGGAGCGCTGGACGCGTGAGTTCGAGCGTAGCTTGCCCCGCGGCGCCTACGTGCCGTTTGCGGGTGGCCCGCGCGTGTGCCTTGGCAAGCAGTTCGCGATGATGGAGATGCGAATGATCCTCGCTACGATCCTCCAGCGCATCGAGCCGAATCTAGCCGAAGGCTTCGAGCCCGACTTCGTGACGGAGCTGTCGATGCATCCCGGCGAACGCGGCATGCAGGCGGACGTTCACTTCTACTGAGCGGCACTATTTCGGCAAGCGACCCAGCACTCTGAGCCACAGCATTGAGGAAATGGCTGCAAAGTACTCGTAGGCCAAGACGCCCCAGGTGTATCCCGTGCTGCTGTCGTCGGCGACCAAACCATACGTCCGACTCAATGCCAGACAACTACCAACGAATGCCAGAGCGAACAGAAAGTTGGGGAAGAAACGCGTATCGTACAACGCCAACGCGGCCATCAAGCCGACCGCGGTTTGCACCCCTCCGTACATGGCTCGCAGATCGCTGTTGCCGCTTGGCGTGACGCCAACCACCCCAATGATGTCGGCGATCACGGATACGTCGAAGATGCACAACAAGCCCCACGGCAGCCACACGAGCACGGTGAACAGGAGATAGGGCTTGGCGTACTTCATCTCGTCGAGGTCCGATGGTCCTGCTGCCTAGGGTACAGGAAACGGGCACACTCTCGGCCTGATCTACGGCAAGTGACTGATATTACACGGTTTTACGCCCAGTGAGCTGGACGATTCATCAGATCCAGAAAGAAACATGAAACAACTCTTGTCTGTTGTCTCATGCTGTGTTATCCCTCTATTCGTAGCTTAGGCTGCGTCATTCTCAGAGGCTCGATATGGCAACAACTATCATAGATGACTGCATCAATTGCGGGGCTTGCGAAGATGAGTGCCCGAATGGGGCAATCTCGATGGGCGAGGAAATCTTCGTCATCGATCCCATGCTTTGCACCGAGTGTGTCGGTCACCACGATGAGCAGATGTGCGCCGCTGCGTGCCCTCCGGAGGCCTGCGTCCCGGATCCCGAGCGAGTCGAAAGCGAACAGACGCTCTTCGAACGAGCGCAGAAGATTCATCCAGACCGATCCCTCACCCTCACCAACGACACCTCACACCTCCGCGCGAAGCAAGCTAGCTGAGACTCGAAAGGAACGAACTGATGTCCGATTTTGACGTAATCATCGTGGGTGCCGGCCATAACGGCCTCACCGCGGGAGTCGAGCTCCAGCGCGCTGGCAAGAAGGTCCTCATCCTCGAGAAGACGAACTGGCCCGGCGGACAAGCGGCGACCAAGGAGCTCTTCAAGGGCTACAAGCACAGCGTCGGCGCGTGGGCGCTTCTGATTTTCCGCGAGGAACTCATCAAGTACCTCGAGATGGACAAAGAGGGCTTCGAGCTGATTCGTCCGGAGAGCTCGTTCACCGTGTTCGGCGACGAGGACGACACTCCCTTCATTGGCTACACCGATCCGATCGACCTCGCGAACCACCTCGTCGAGGACCACGGCATGGACGCCCTCGACGGTTTCAACAAGATCGGGTCCTTTTTCTCGCACTTCAAGACGATGTTCGAGAAGTACATGCACGAAAATCCGCCGACGCTCGAAGAGATCATCGCGATCGAGCCCGATGACAAGGCGCGCGCGGCTCTCTCGAAGCTCAGCTACGGAAGCGCGATGGAGATCATCCGCGAGTTCTTCCCGGACGCCGACAAGCACGGCTGCATCCAGGGCTCGCTTTCCGCCTCTGCGATCGACGGCACGCACATGGGCCCGTACACCAAGGGCAGCGGTGCCTCGATGGCCTATCACTACACCGCTGGAGACACCTACGACTTCAAGATCCCGAAGGGCGGCATCGGCACCGTCTCCTCCTCGCTCCAGAAGGTGTTCGAGCGCTACGGTGGAGAGGTCCGCTTCAAGTCGATCGTCGATCAGTTCATCATCGAGGATGGCGACGTCACCGGCGTTCGAATGAAGGGCGGCGAGGAACTCCACGCCAAGGCGATCATTTCGACCCTCGACTCGAAGATGACCTTCGGAAACCTATGCGAGCCCGGCACCTTGCCCTCGGACTTCGCCAACGCCGTCGAAGACATCGAGTACGCCAACGGCTACGTGCAGGTCCACATGACCATCAAGGAGCTTCCGACCTTCAAGAACCAACTGGAGTTCGTGAACGGAACCGTGCAGAGCTGGCTCGTGGCCTACATCAAGGGGCCGGAGCAGCTCCACAAGGCGTGGCAGCA
>CAXMRN010000062.1:0-5355 GCA_964195565.1 uncultured Polyangiaceae bacterium
GCGTGGATGGGTCGTCGCGCCCGTCGATCCGCGCACAGACGACTTGAATGCTGCTCGGATCGAACGTCCCTTGGATCTGATGGGTCGTATCGTCGACCTCGATCGAGAAACGTTCGACTTGCAACTTCAAGTCGTGCGCCACTCGGGCCAACAGGCCGTCTTTGAAGGAGAAGAGAAGACATTCGGAGTTGTAGGCGTCGTACCTAGCCATCGTCGGCGATGTAGCTCACCGCCGACGGATGGGCCAGTTTGTTTACCGTACTATTACAGTTACGGTGTCTTCACGTAGTACGAGCCCAAGAGGATGAACATCTCCTCTTCGGTCGTCACTCCACCGCCGGCCGGGCAGGCGTCGCAGATGCCGCCTTCGCCGCAGACAGCGTCATCGCCGTTGCAGGCCATGCCCTGATTCGGTCCACCGAAGCAGGAGCGCTCTTCAGCTGAGCAGCCGCACGCAAAGAGACTGAGGCCGACCTGGTTCGCAACTGGCGCGAAGATCTCGACGAAGTCACAGCTCTCCGCGTCGGGCTTGGTCGATTCGCGCCGCACTTCCTTCGGATTGCTCTCGCCGTTATCCCAGAAGCCGCAGTACTTGAAGGTTCGATCCTCGACGTCGGGACTATCGAACTTGGGCGCGTCCTGCCCCGAGAACCGCTGGTAGAGCGGATCCTCGTAGTCGTAGCTCTCGTAGTCGGGCGCCTCGGAGGACGGTTCGCAGTTGTTGTCGGGCGCATCGCCGAAGCAGGGAGCGTTCGGCGGGTACCAGACCCGGAACTCCTTGCCGAACCGGTGGAAGTGGGAGCTCAAGGTGAGGAGCTCGGCGTGCTGGGGGATCGTGTAGGTCGTGCACGCCTCCTTCGAGGAGAACGCATCGATGCGGCCCATTCCAAAGATGTCACCTGCGTCGAAGATCTTGCGGCGCGCGTAGACGCGCTCGTCGGCCTCCGCGAACTCGAAGTTCATCCACTGCTCGACCGAGGTCTCGATCTTGGTGGGGTTGAACGCGTGGCTGTCCCAAACGACGAAGCCCTTGACCGGTGCGAGGTCGTACACACCCTCCGGGTACTCCTCGTGGAAGGTTGACTCTTGAGCGGCCACGATCTGCTGCCGGACGTCAGCGGTGCCGAAGAGACCTCCCACGGTGCCGAGCTCGGGCGGCGCGTTGCGGTAGGTGATGCACGCGATGGAGCTCAGCGGCTCGGTGGTGCACTGGCCGCGGTCGCCGCACTCGTCGCCACCGGGTGTGCAGCTCGCGCCCGCGTTCGGGCCCACGTTGCAGACCCAGTTCTTCCAGGATGGGTCCATCGGGTCACGATGGTTCTCCTTCCCCTCGGGGGGAATGTAGAAGTCGATGATGCTGTGGTGCGACTGCGGATCCTGGGCGAGCAAGAGGCTCTTGTAGACGAAGCAGTCCTGCTCCTCGCCGCCGTACTCGGGGGTGCAGGGCACGATGAAGTCCGCGGGAATCTTCTCGGAGTAATCGAAATAGCTGACGAAGCACATCTCGCCTTCGCCCTCTGCGGGGATGGTCCAGCCACCTCCGTAGAACTGCACGCCCTCATCGGCGGCAGGCGCAGGCAGCGGCTGAATCTTGTTGGGGACGATGTCGCCCACCAGGTCACAGGTAGCGAACTCCTCGGAGCCCCTGACGATGCCGGTCTCGGGGGCGCCGGCGCGAATCCACGCGCGCAGCAAGGCGAGGTCCGTGTCACTGAGCTCGGCGTCACCGGTAGGCATCGAGCCGCCGGAGATCGGGCGGTCGAGCGACGCGAGTTCGAAGCCTTCGGTCTTCGCGGCAACCTTCTGGTAGAGGAGGCTCAGCTCCTGCTCACCCGAAAACACACGCACGTAGTCGCCGGACTTCGCTTCGACGTTGATGAGGCTCGCGTACGCGCTCTCCGGTCGGAGGTCGAGGCCGCCCTGCGCCAGGTCCCCATGGCACGCCGACGCGGTACATCCCTTGTCCTCGAAGATCTGCTGCTGGACCTGCGCGAAGGTGCTCTCCGCATCGCACTTCTCTCCGCCCGGTCCCTTACTGTCGCCCGGCGCCTCTGCGCCGCATGCGGTCACAACAAGTACTGAAAAGACTGCAATCGCGTATTGAACCAATTTCATTAGTCACTCCAAAACGGGTTTTAAGCCAAGGTTGGGGGCGATTCTTCCCGATTAGGCTATCGGCGCAAGCGGAAAACGTGAGGTGTGCTCAGAATGATAACGTTTTGACGCAGGGATCCGCCCATTAGGATGCAAATTGCATGTCCCAATGCACCCTTTTGGGGGCGAATACAGCTGTTCGTTAAGGGGTTTTGACGAAGTACGAGCCCAGAAGGATGAACATCTCCTCCTCGGTCGTCACGCCGCCACCGGACGGGCAGGCATCACAGATGCCGCCTTCGCCGCAAACCGAGTCATCGCCGTTGCATGCGAGCCCCTCGTTGGGTCCCCCAAAGCAGGAGCGGTCTTCGGCGGCGCAACCGCAGGTGATCAGGCCAATGCCGAACCTGCTCGCAAGCGGGGCAAAGGTGTCGACGAAGTCGCAGGTTTCCGCGTCGGGCTTGATCGACTCTCGGCGAACTTCTTTCGGATTGCTCTCGCCGTTGTCCCACACAGAACAGTACTTGAACGTACGAGCGTCGGCGTCGGGACTATCGAACGAAAGAATCTCGTCGCCCGTGAAGCGCTGGTACAGCGGGTCGCCGTAGTCGAAGCTTCGGTAATCAGCGGCGGTCGACGGCGGCTCACAATTGTTGTCGGGTGCATCGCCCACACACGGCGTGTTGGGCGGGTACCAGACCCGGAAGTCCTTGCCGAACCGGTGGGTGTGCGTGCTCAATGTGAGGAGCTGACCGTACTGGGGGATCGTGTAGGTCGCGCACTCTTCCCTCGAGGAGAAGGCGTCGATTCGACCCATGCCGAAGATGTCATCCGCATCGAAGATCTGCTCGCGTGGGTAGATCAACTCGTCAGGCGGAGCAAAGGTCAGGTTCATCCACTGCTCAACCGTGGTGTCGACCTTGGTGGGGTTGAACGCATGGCTGTCCCAGACGACAAAGCCTTTGACGGGAGCGATCGCGTACACGCCCTGGGGGTATGCTTCCCGGTAGGTCGACTCCTGCGCGGTCACGAGGGGCTGCCGGACATCTGCGGTGCCAAAAAGGCCTCCGACCGTGCCCAACTCGCGGGGCGCATTTTGGTAGTTGATGCAGGCGATGCTCGTGAGCACCCCGGTCGCGCACTGGCCCCGGTCCCCGCAGGCGTCGCCCCCAGGCGTGCAGCTTTCGCCGCTCTTCTCGCCGCCGTTGCAGGTCCAGTTCTTCCACGACGGGTCCGTTGGGTCGCGTTGGTGCTCCAACCCTTCGGCGGGGATGTAGTTGTCGCTGATGCTGTGGTGGGACTGGCCGTCCTGCGCGAGCAGGATGTTCTTGTAGACGAAGCAGTCGTATGCGTCACCACCGTATTCGCTGCTGCACGGGACGACGAAGTCCATAGGGATCGTGTCGGAGTAGTCGTAGTAAGTGACGAAGCAGACCTCGCCCTCTCCCTCGGCGGGGACGGTCCAACCACCAGAGTAGAACTGAACGCCTTCATCGGTCGCAGGCGCCGGGATGGGCTGAATCTTGTTGGGGACGACATCGCCGTCCAGCTCGCAGCTTGCGTACTGCTCCGAGCCCGCAACGACGCCGGTCTCAGGCGCACCGCCTCGAATCCACTCGCGAAGCAAGCTCAGGTCGTCCCCGCTCAACACGCCGTCACCGGTCGGCATTGCGCCGCCGGAGATGCCGACCGAGCTTAGGTCGAACCCTTCGGTCTTGGCGGCGACCTTTTGATAGAGGGCGCTGAGATCCTGCTCACCGGGAAACACGCGCACGATGGCGCCGGAGGTCGCCGGGACATTGATCAGGCTCGCGTACGCGTTGCCGGGCCGAAGGTCGAGACCACCCTGCTTGGCGTCGCCGTGACAGGTGGAAGCCGTGCACCCCTGTGCGTCGAAGATCTGCTGCTGCACCTGCCCGAAGGTGCTGTCGACATCGCATTTTTCGACGGTGCCGCCACTAGAAGGGCTGGATCCACATGCGGTGACGAACAGCGCAGCGGTGGCTGCGAGCACGAGTTGAACGGGTTTCATCGGCTATTCCAAACGGGGTTTTACGGGTCTCTAAGGGTCAGAGATCGTTCACATAGTACGATCCAAGAGGGATAAACATCTCGTCGTCGGTCGTGACGCCGCCGAGAAGCGGGCACGCGTCACACATGCCTCCGCCGGTGCACACCGAGTCGTCGCCGCCACACGGCGCCCCCTGGTTGTCACCGCCAAGGCAAGAACGTTGTTCCGGGCCACACCCGCAGGCTGCCAAGGGGAAGTCGCACGCCGGGGTGTTCGGCTTGGTGGACTCGCGCTTGACCTCGAGGGGGTTGTCGGCCCCGTTGTCGTAGACCGCGCAGGCCTTGAACGTCCGGTCGTCAGGCGTGGCCGATGAGTAGTCGTTCGGTGGGTCGTAATAGGTGTAGAGCGGATCGTCGTAGAGTCGGCTCTCATAGTCCGCCGCGCCTTCCGGGGGAACACAGTTGCTCGTCCCCTCGCATGGTTCGTTGGGCGGGAGCCAAATCCGGAAGAGCTCACCGCGAATGTGCATGTGCGAGCTGAGTGACATGAGTTGCGAGTTCTGCGGGAGCGTCCACGTCATGCAGACCTCACGCTTCTCGAAGGGCGCCACCGCGGACATCGCAAAGATGTTGTCCGCCTCGAAGATCTGGCGGCGCGGCCAGATTTGTTCCTCTTTCGGCGCGAAGGTGAGGTTCACCCATTGCTCGATGCTGGTGGCCTTCTTGGTAAGGTTGAAGCCGTGGCTGTTCCACTGAACGAAGCCCTGAAGCGGAAGCACGGAGTAGACTCCTTCGGGGGGCAAGTCGATCGACGTCGACTCTTGCGCACCGGACAACTGCACCTGGGTACCGGTCGGACTGCCGACCCCTCCACCCAGACCAAAGTCGAAGGGTGCGTATGGGTAGGCCACACAACCGACCCTGGTGATCGCCGGGGTCGTGCACTGGCTGCTCGCCCCACACTCGGCGGAACCGGGTCTACAGATTTGGCCGGCTTTTTCGCCACCCAGGCACGCCCAGGGGCCCCAGTCGCCACCGTTCGGGTCGGAATCCGGGGTGTAGACGTTGATGATGCTGTGATGCGATTGGCCATCTTGGGCGAGCTCGTTACGCCCGAATGCAAAGCACTTTCGGCCTTCGCCGAATTGATCGCAGTCGAGCTGGAACTCCGCCGGGACTTGGTCGGTGAAGTCGTAGTAGCTGGCGAAGCAGACTTCGTCTTCGGCCTCGGCACCGAGGTCCCAGCCACCG
>CAXMRN010000063.1:0-126686 GCA_964195565.1 uncultured Polyangiaceae bacterium
CTAGTCGGGTTCGCGGTCGCCGCCATCGCCCTTCAGATGCTTGCCCTGCAGTGGCTCTGGGTGGCGGTCGTCGAGACCCTGAAGCGGGCCTTCGGCGTGGTCGGGAGCGTGCTCTTCGGCCGGCTCTTCTTCGGGGAGCCGATCACGGGTCGAAAGGTGGCCGCGGTTGGCCTGATGGTGGCCGGGACGAGCTTGCTGGCCCTGACGTAGAGCGATGGCAAACCCGGCCTGAATCCGCTAATGCTGAAGGGTGGCCGAAGAAGAAAAGCCCCTTCCGCCTAAGCTCGACGTCGCCCGCTACCTCTTGGCCCAGGGCAGTCTGTTCGTGCACCTCGACCCGCGCGTCGACACAGTCCGGGTGCCGGATTGGTACCGCTCAGAACCTCAATTGGTCCTGCAGATTGGCTGCGATATGCCCGTACCTATTAGGGATTTAGAGGTCGACGCGGACGGCATTTACGGCACCTTGTCGTTCAACCGCGCCCCTTTCGTCTGCCAGGTCCAATGGGACGCGGTCTTCGCCCTGGCCGGCGACGACGGCCGCGGCATGGTCTGGCCCGACTCGATGCCCGAAGAGATTTCCAAGGAAATCGAACGAGAAGCCGGCAGAGAGCCCCCCCCACCAGTAGTCGAAGAACGCCCCTCCCTAAGAGTCCTCCCCCCAGTAGAAGAAGGCGCCCACCCCGACTCAACCCCCCCCAAACCCGGCGACCGCCCCCCCTACTTGAAGGTAGTTAAGTAAGCCGGGACAAGGGGGACTGTCCCCTTTTTCGGCTACCTTTTTTGGTCAGTTGGGGGTGGGATTAAAAAGTAACGGCCCGAAAGGGGGGGCTTTCGGGCCGTTAGAGAGATGGCGATTTGGATGAAGTGGGGGGAAAACAAGCCAAATCGCCGGTCTAACAGCATGACGGGGGACGTGGGGGGACGTCATCTCCGCCATGCTTATGTCGAGTTATCTATATGCTACTAGCGTGCCAACTCTGTAGAGCTTGGAATCATCAATGATCTCATAGTGGTTCTCGGATCAAGGTTTCCAAGCATCGTTCAGATCTGAAAAGTTTTCGAAGTTCTGTGCGTTTAACCCCAAAATTACACCCGATCGACCGAAGGGGTGGGTCCACATGTGGGGTGGATCACAAACGAGACATGCGCTGAGTGACCCTTACAGATTAATTACAAGTGTATTCCAGCTGTACAGACGTGAGGCTGCTTACTTTTCAATTCTGCAACAGATTTTTCAGATCTGAATCAATGGCAGGCCGTAGTCGAGCAGCATCTGGTGACTCTCCGAGATCAGGAGCTCGCTAGAGCGACCCTCCTCGGGCTCGATGAAGCGGAAATTATTGGCTGAAGCGCCGGAGGTCTGCTGGGCGAGGTCGGCGATCTGGCGTGACGTGCCTGATACCGACACGGCCCCACCTGCACCTGTATTCCGTGCAGATTTGATTGCAGAGTTGAAATCCGCTGTGCCTGTATCGGTTAGCTCACCATCTCCAGCCACGGAGGTCATTCGGACCACGACCTGGTCCGGACGGGCCGTGTACACCTGGCGAAGCTCGCTCGGGATGTGGGTGTCGTCGTTGTGGGCGATCAGCTCCACCCGCTCGCCCTCGAACCGGAGGGTGGTCCGGCCGGTGTTGCGCATCCGGCCGAGGGGCCAGGGGAAATCGTCCCGAACGCCGAGCATCCCGGAGAGGAGGGCAGCGATGATGCCCCCATGGGTGAAGACGATGGTCCTTCCACCGTCCGGCACCCGGGCCCGAAGGGCGGCGAGCGACGCGTCGGCACGCGCAAACACCTCAGGCCAGCTCTCGCCACCGCCGATGGCGAAGGTTTCCCGCGCCTTGAGCGCTTCGATCTGCTCGGGGAAGCGCTCGACGACCTGCTCCATGGTGAGCCCTTCCCAGTCGCCCACGTTGATTTCGCGCCAGGCCGGGTCGTGTTCGACCTCCACGCCGGAGGCCTTCGCAGTGTCCGCCGCACGGCTTAGATCCGAACTCAGGACCAAGTCGTATCGCTGCCCGGTGAGGGCTTGCCCAAGCCCCTTGACCTGAGTCCGCCCGATGTCGCTCAAGGGAGAGTCTCCCTGACCCTGCCAGACGCCAGCGGCGTTCGACACCGATTGTCCGTGCCGGACCAGGCAGACTTCGACGGTGCTCATGCCGCGGGGGCGACTCCCTGTTCCTTGCGCGGCATGATCACGTCGTCGACGATGCCGTACTCCTTGGCCTCGAGGGCGGAGAGGAACTTGTCTCGCTCGGTGTCGTGGCGCACCGTTTCGACGTCCTGTCCCGTGTGGCCCGCGAGGATCTCGTTGAGCCGCTTTTTGGTGTTCAGGATCTCCCTGGCGTGGATTTCGATATCCGACGCCTGGCCCTGATACCCGCCAAGCGGCTGATGAATCATGACGCGGCTGTGGGGCAGGGCGCGTCGCAGCCCCTGGGTGCCGGCCGCGAGGAGGAAGGCCCCCATGGAAGCGGCTTGCCCGAGGCAGACGGTCGACACGGGGCAGCGCACGTAGCACATGGTGTCGTAAATCGCGAGGCCAGAGGACACCATCCCGCCAGGGCTATTGATGTAGAGCGTGATCTCTTTGTCCGCGTCTTCGCTCTCGAGATACAGGAGCTGGGCGATGATCGCGTTGGCCACGAAGTCGTCGATCGGTGTGCCCAGGAAGACGATGCGGTCCTTGAGGAGCCGGCTGTAAATGTCCCAGGCTCGCTCGCCGCGGTGGGTCTCTTCGATGATGGTGATTGCACGCGTTCCGAAATCGTCGCTCATGGCTCCAACCTAGTCCCTCCGGGCCCGCCTGCAATCCGGATTTTGACGAGACCGGTTCGGCGCTATGTTGAACCGATGCTGCCCTCCGCCCTCGATATGGTTCGTCAGTTGGTTGCTACGCCGTCCGTGAGCTCTCCGGACGATCGGTTCGACCAGTCGAACCGTGGGGTGATCGATCTCGTGGCCGAATGGGCGGCCGAGCTTGGCTTCGCGGTCCGGATCGAGGCGTTGCCCGGTGATTCGGGCAAGGCGAACCTGATCGCCAGGCTCGGCGAGGGTGAGGATGGCCTCGTCCTGTCCGGGCATACCGACACAGTGCCGTACAACGCCGAACGCTGGACCGACGACCCGTTCGTGCTGACCGAACGGGATGGCAAGCTGCACGGGCTCGGCACCGCCGATATGAAAGGCTTCTTTGCCGGGGCGCTTCATGCGATCTCGCGCTTCGAGCCGGGCCAGCTCAAGCAGCCGATCACGCTCCTCGGAACCGCGGATGAAGAGAGCACGATGGACGGCGCGCGCGCCCTGGCCGAGAAAGGTGAGCGGTTTGGCCGGTACGCGATCATCGGGGAGCCGACCGGGCTTCAGCCGATTCGAAAACACAAGGGCGTCTTCTACGTGCAGGTCACCGTCGGCGGCCAAGCTGGCCATGCGAGCAACCCCGCGCTCGGCGTGAACGCCATCGAGGGGCAACAACTGGTCCTCTCTGCGCTTCAGACGTGGCGCGAAGAGATCGGACAGCGCTATCGGGACGACGACTTCGAGGTGCCGACTCCGACGCTCAACTTCGGACGCATCACAGGCGGCGATAGCCCCAATCGAATCTGTGATGAGTGCAAGCTCGCGCTCGACATTCGTCTGCTTCCCGGAATGGAGCGGCCGGCCGTGGTGTCGGAGCTTCGCGATGTCGTCGCGAACGCGCTCGATGGCGGGCCGTGGACGTTCGAGGTCGGTGCGATCGGAGGCTACGCGGACGCGTTCAGTGGGCCGTCGGACCAGGAGTTTTCAGGTGCCGTAGAGGCCTTGTGCGGGTGTTCAGCCAAGACCGCGCTGTTTGGAACCGAAGCACCGTTTCTCGCGGAAATGGGGCTGCAGACGCTCGTCCTCGGCGCGGGGGATATCGCCGTTGCGCACCAGCCCGATGAATATGTCACCATGGCCGCTATCGAGCGTGCCACCGAGGTGTACGCAAACCTGATTCAACGGTTCTGCATCGAGTCCTCATGAGCCCTAAAGTCGACCCATTCGTCCAACACTTCCGAGGGAGCGCGCCATACATCCACGCGCACCGCGGGCGGACGTTCGTCATCATGTTCGGGGGCGAAGCGGTGGCGTCGAAGGACCTGCGGACCCTCCTCTATGACGTGGCGCTGCTGCACTCGCTCGGCGTGCGCGTCGTACTGGTGGCTGGGGCGCGGCCTCAGATCGACGCGGCATTGCTGCGACGCGGGGAAGAACCGCGCTTTGAAGGCGACTTGCGCGTGACGGACGACGTCGCGCTCGAATGCGTGAAGGAGGCCGTCGGCGCGACGCGGGTCGAGCTCGAGGCGCTCTTGTCGATGGGCTTGCCGAACTCGCCGATGGCGGGCGCGCGGCTGAGGGTAGCGACCGGCAACTTCGTGATGGCGCAACCGGTCGGTGTCGTCGATGGGGTCGACTATCAATACACCGGCAAGCCGCGGCGTGTGGACGCCGAGGCGATCAAGCAACGGCTCGACGATGACGCGATCGTCGTCCTGACCCCGATTGGGTATTCCGCGACCGGAGAGGCATTCAACATCAGCAGCCATGAGGTCGCCGCCGCAACTGCGATTGCGCTTGGTGCCGATAAGCTGATCGGCCTGCTCGAGGGCGAGGGTGTGCTCGACGCCGAAGGGTTGCCCCCCTCCCAGCTCACCCCGCACGAAGCCGACCAGCTCCTTCGTTCGGGTGACGACCTCGGACATCACACGGAGCGTCACTTGGCCGCCGCCATTCAGGCCTGCCAGGGCGGCGTGCCGCGTGCGCACCTGGTGGCGCGGCAAAGCGACGGGTCGCTCCTCCGCGAGCTGTTCACCCGCGACGGCGTCGGTACGATGGTGACCTCCGAGGCCTTCGAGGGGGTTCGCCCCGCCGCGCAGGGCGACATCGGGGGAATCCTTGCGCTCATCGAGCCGCTCGAAGCGCAGGGGATTTTGCTGCGCCGCTCCCAAGAGATGCTCGAGAACGACTTCGATCGCTTCACGGTGATCGAACGCGATGGGATGGTGGTCGCGTGTGCCGCGCTCTATGGGTACCCGGACGACAGGATCGCCGAGTTGGCGTGTTTGGTCGTGCATCCGGACTACCGGACGTCCGGGCGTGGGGACCAGCTCCTGCACTATCTCGAGCGGCAATGTGATTCGCAGGACCTGCGCCGCGTGTTCGTGCTCACCACCCAGACCTCCCACTGGTTTCGGGAGCGGGGTTTCGAGAATTGCGAGCTCGAGGACCTGCCGGAAAAGCGACGCCCCGCGTACGATCAAGGCCGGCGGTCGAAGATCCTTCTCAAGCAGCTTGGCTGACGCATCTGCACCAAAGCATTGCGCTTTCCGTTCGTGCTTGGAGTGCCGTGCGAATCGTGCTACTCGTCCCCGAATTCGCCTAAACGGGACTTGATTCGTCCTTGATACACACAAAATGAAGCAGGCTGAGCTCAATCCACGCCCCGGAGCCGACGCGCCCCCCGCAGACGCGGAGATGGAGCAAGTCGTCGCTCAGGAGGAGAAAGTCCTCGCTCGCGTGCACCGCACTGCCGAAGCGAGGCGTCCGGTGCATCGCGGTCGGCTCATCGACTACGACGCCGAGTTGATCGCGCTCCGTGATCAGATTGGTGAGGCACGCCTCGAGGACATCCCACCGCTCGTCGAAGAGATGGAGCGTCTTCAGCAGGTGGCGCAGCGCCGGGCCCAGGTGACCGAGGGCGTCGTCGATCCGGCCTCACCGTACTTCGGCCGAATGATCCTCGAAGAGGAGGGCCGCAAGCGCGAGATCTTGATCGGCCGCAGCACCTTCCTTGATCCCAAGACGGGCGTGCGTATCGTCGATTGGCGGGACGCGCCGGTGTCCCGAGTGTACTACCGCTACCAAGAAGGCGACGACTACGACGAGATCTTCGGAGACCGTGAGGTCGAGGGCGAGGTGTTGGTCCGTCGCAATCTATCGATCACAGGCGGCAAGCTCCGGCGGATCGGGACGCCGCAAGGGACCTTCCGACGTTCGCGCGAGGACCTGTGGCGGCGGGTGGCTGATCTCTCTACCAAGCTCTCGGGCGGGCAGGGGGCTGCCATGCGTCCCGAGTCCCATCATAGTCCCGGGCAACTCGGGGTCGGCGACGAGGATCTGCGAGAAGACAAGCACCTCTCCGAGATCACGGCGCTGATCGACCCCCGGCAGTTCGAGATGATCAGCCAGCCCACGTCGGGGCTCGTCGTCATTCAGGGGGGTGCCGGTAGCGGCAAGACCACCATCGGGCTCCACCGGCTCGCGTACCTCGCATTCCAGGATCCGCAGCGGTTCCGCCCCGACCAGATGCTCGTTATCGTCTTCAACGACGCGTTGGTCCGATACATCTCGCGGGTGCTGCCGGCTCTCGGCGTCACCGACATGCCAGTCCAGACCTTCGAGCGCTGGGCCGAGCAGCAGCGCCGCCGTCACATTCCGAAGCTGACGACACGATACGTAGAGGATACGCCGACGCATGTGGTGCGATTGAAGAAACATCCCGCGATGTTGCGTGCCATCGATCAGTACGTCGCAGAGCTAGCCGATCGCGTCGAGCAGGAGATCCTCGAGGAGGCCAAGCAGGGCGAAGGTGGCCCTCTGGTGCTGCGGATCTGGCGCGGTACCGCCGCCGAGCCTCTCGGTGTCCGGATCGATGTGCTTTCGCAATGGCTTCAGGATCGCGACGGCGATGCCCAGCAAGTGGCGCTCGGCATCCGGCACGCGGTGGGCCGCATTTGCCAACGTTGGTCACTGCGGACCAAGGATGTCGTGACCGCGTGGGCGGACCTCGTGACGGACAGGACGCGTCTCACCGAAGCGTTTGCACGTTGGGCCCCCGACGCGCTCACCGACAAGCAGATCGAGTGGGCCCATTCCTGGTGCAGTCGGCATTCGACTCGCGCATTGATGGCGTACGAGGAAGCGCTCGACGACGATGATGAGTCGCACACCCGCAGCGTCGGTGTCGACGGCCTCGAAGAGGATGAGCCCGCGGCCCTCGACCGCGAGGACGACGCGCTCTTGCTTCGAATCTTCCAAACACTCCGCGGGCCGCTCTCGGGCCGGCGGGCGGCGCTCGAGCACGAGCACATTTTCGTGGACGAGGCGCAGGACATGAGCCCCGTCGAGTTGGCTGTCGTGCTCGACACGGCGGCCGAGCAGCAAAGCGTGACCCTCGCCGGCGACATCGCGCAGAAACTTCACCTCGACAACGGGTTCTCCGACTGGCGGCAGGTGCTCGAGGAACTCAAGCTCGATCACATCGAGATTGAGCCGCTCAAGTTGAGCTACCGCTCCACCCACGAGATCCTCGATTTCGCGACCGACGTGCTCGGGCCGCTTCGCAACGAGGTGTCCGGCGAGGCCACCCGGTACGGGGCGCCGGTCGAGCTCTTCCAGTTTGGGGGCAGTGGCGAGGCGGTGGGCTTCTTGTCCGAGGCGCTTCGCAACCTAGTGAGCTCGGAGCCCCTGTCCTCGGTGGCGGTCATCGCCCGCTATCCCGAGCAGGCCGATATCTATTACAAGGGTCTCCGTCACGGTGAAGTGCCGAACCTTCGCCGCATCGCCGACCAGGACTTCCCCTTCCGTCCCGGGGTGGACGTGACCGACGTGCGCCAGGTCAAGGGCCTCGAGTTCGACTACGTGGTCATCGTCGAGTGCAACCGGTCGACATACCCCGCAGACGACGAAACCCGGCATCTGCTCCACATCGCGGCCACCCGCGCTGCCCACCAGCTCTGGGTGTTCTCCACTGGGACTCCCTCGCTCCTGGTGCCCGAGCGGCTGGTCCGAGGTTCGGACTAGCGGTTTTTCCAGCGGCTGGCGGTGTACAGTTGCAGTCTTCTTCGGGGTTTGTAAGATCGCAATGTAGCGTCCGTTGCGGCCTACGCCGTGGTACTACGGTAGAACGAGCAACGACGCCGTGAGGGGAACGACGCAGTGCGCGTAGTCCCGTGTAGGTCCCGCTAGCCTCCAACCCAAGACCATTCAGGCTGATCACAGCCCTCATCCAATGGCCGAAACAGCTCTCCAAGAAACGGTAGACGAAGAAGCCGCGCCCGAGGCGCCGGCGGAACAAGCGCCCACGTGGCGTGAGCCGACGACCCCGGTCGCGACGAAGCTAGCTTCCATGAGCGACCGGGCGATCCAACGCGTCACCGGCGGCAACGCATTCTTGCGCGGCCGGCTGTACGCCCGTCGCAAGGCGGTCGAGAATCTCCAGGAAGATGGGCATTCGGCGAGCGGGGAGATCTCGGTTCGCACCGCCGATGAGCCGTACCGCACCGTGATCACGTACCAAGACGACAGCGACAGCTGGGAGTCGAGCTGCACCTGTCCTGGTTGGCGTGGGCCAACTGGCCACTGTAAGCACGTGGCCGCCGTGATGGTGGGGTTGCGCGACGAGGTGCGCCCGCCGCGCACGAAGGGTCCGCAGCAGCAGCAAAGCAAAAAGAAGAAGAAGGCCGAGCCGGTGCACGTTCCCGGAACGGTCTCCGCCGGTGGAAAGAGGCGGCGTTCGCGACGTCGTCGGCGTGGCGCGGGCGGTGAGGGTGGGGCGCTCGAAGTCCTGTCACCCCGTGAGCTCCAAGCAGGGCGAGGTGAAGCGCGAGGGCCGATGGACGCCTGGCTCCCGGCCGAAGCGCTCCCGAAGCCACTCGAGTTCGAATATCGCATGACGGTGCGTGCCGCTTCGATCACCGTCACCCCGGTGCTGGCGGGTTCGCGGAGCGCCGTGCCAATCGGTGAAGCGCTTGGCGCGTTCAACATGGTCTCGATCGACGAGCGCCCGCTGTTTCGGGCACTCGCCCGGAACATGAATCGTGGGCAGGCCACCACGGCCGAGCTTCGTGGCGAAGACGCGGCCGAAGTGCTGGAGATGCTCAGCGACCGACGCGTGTTGCTCGAGCCAGCGTCGATGGAGCTACGTTTCGCGAATGAGGCGTTGAAGCCCCGCATCGAGCTCGACCCGGCCAACGGGGACAGCCTTCGCGTGCGCGTCGTCTTCTACCTCGAGAGCAACAAGCGTCGTTTTGCGCTTTCGAGTGGGGCTTGGTTCGAAGGGACCCCGGGTTGGCAAATCGACACCACCGAAGGCGTGGCGCGGCCGGTGAGCGAGCTCGTGACCCCAGCTTGGCTGCAGCGGCTCTACCGCTCGCCGGCGATGGTGCAGAAGCACGACGACCTGCCGGAGCTGCTCGGTGAGTCGATCCCTCGGGTCGCGGCGCTGCTCGGCGCCGACCTGCCTGATTTGAGCTCGGTGGCCGACCTGGTTGACCAGGAGCCGCGCTTCGAGCTGAAGGCGAACGGCGATCTCATCGACGCCCGCGTTCGGCTGTACGTGCGGTACGAGGACCAGGAGTTCGACGTTCCGCCCGATGATTTCCCCTCGCCGTTGGCTTTTCTGCCTCCAAAGAAGGGCCAGGGGCGGCCGCGCGTCGTCCGACGTGACGTCGGCGCGGAGATGGCCGGGATTCAGGCGCTCCTCAACCAGAACTTCGAGGTGTCGGAGTCCGGCGAAGAGCTGGTGGCTTCGGGCGACGAGGCCATCGCGTTCTGGACGAACGGCATCGGCGAGCTTCCAGAAGACTGGGACCGCTTCGTTCCGGACGACCTGGTGGACGTCACCATTCGTGAGGAATCAGTGACGCCGCAGATGCGGGTGTCGAGCGGTGTCGACTGGCTCAACCTCGACATGAAGTTCGAGTCGGGCGGCGCGGTCGTTCGCGAAGAAGAGCTTCGGGCCTGCCTCGAGCACGGACGACGTCTCGTCCAGCTCGAAGACGGCTCCTACGCGCCGATCGATCCCGAGAAGGTGGGCGACGTGCTCACGCGGATGGCCGAGATCTACGCGACCGCAGGCATGAAGGACAAGCTCCCGCTCTCACAAGCGGGGCGCGTGCAAGACCTCTTGAAGATGGTCGAGAACGCCAAGGTGTCGGCATCAGCCAAGACCCTGTTCGCGAAGATCGAAGACATCGACGAGATTCCCAAGGTCGCTAAGCCCCGCATGCTCAAAGCGGACCTGCGTCCGTATCAGAAAGAGGGCTATTCGTGGCTGGTCTTTCTCCACGAGCTCAACACCGGTGGCATTCTCGCGGACGACATGGGCCTCGGAAAGACGGTCCAGGCGATTGCGCTGCTTTTGTGGGCGAAGAGCAAGTACAAGAAGAAGCTCAATCTCGTGGTCGCGCCGACCTCCGTCGTTCCGAACTGGGAGCGCGAGATCAGCAAGTTCGCCCCAGGGCTCAAAACGGTCGTTTGGCAAGGGCCGAATCGCAGTCAGCGGGCGCCCGAGCTCGAAAAGGCCGACGTGATGATCACGAGCTACGCGTTGCTTCGCCGCGACGAGGAGCTGCTGCAGGCGCTCGACCTTCGGTACGTCATTCTGGACGAGGCGCAGCACATCAAGAACCCCATGAGCCAGACCGCGCGCTCGGCCAAGAAGCTGAGCAGCGAGCGCAGGCTCGCGCTGACCGGCACACCGATCGAGAACCGCCTGAGCGAGCTTTGGAGCATCTTCGACTTCGTGTCGCCAGGGCTGCTCGGGACGCTCAAGACGTTCGAGGAGCGTATCGCGCGCCCGATCGATCGCGGCGATATGGAGACCGCGCAGCGGTTGCGGGCGACGATCAAGCCGTTCGTCATGCGGCGCCTCAAGCGCGACGTTGCCCAAGATCTGCCCGATAAGATCGAGCAGGAGATGATCGTGCCGCTCGCCGAGGAGCAGTCGAAGCTCTACAAGCAGGTGCTCGGCCAGGTGCGCAAGAGCGTTCTCAGCGAGGTCGAGAAGAAGGGCGTCAGCAAGGCGCAAATTCAAATCCTCGCCGCGCTCACCCGCCTGCGACAGGTCGCGTGTGACCCGCGGCTGATGAAGCTACCGGATACCGACTTCAACGCCGACGACAGCGGCAAGCTCGGGGCACTTCGCGAGATCATCGACGAGGCGGTCGACGGTGGCCACCGCGTGCTGGTGTTCAGCCAGTTCGTCCAGATGCTCAACTACATTCGTGAGGCCCTCGACGCCGACGGCGTCGAGTATCAGTACCTCGACGGCTCGACGAAGGATCGAATCGAGAGAGTCGATCGCTTCAACGAGGACGCCAGCGTCCCCGTCTTCCTGATCTCCCTCAAGGCAGGCGGCACCGGCCTCAACCTCACCGGCGCCGACACGGTTGTGCACTTCGACCCCTGGTGGAACCCCGCCGTCGAAGACCAAGCCACCGACCGAGCCCACCGAATCGGCCAAACCAAAAACGTCAACGTCTACAAACTCATCGCCGCCGGCACAGTCGAAGAGAAAATCCTCGAGCTCTCGGCCAAGAAGCGAGAACTAGTAAGCAACGTCCTCTCCACAGAGGGCAGCCCCCTCAAGGGCCTAACCAAATCAGACGTAGAAAACCTCTTCAGCGACTAACGGAAAAGGGGGACAGTCCCCTTTTTTGAAGGGTTAATTGTTTGGGGTCGTTGGTCGGGGATGAGAGAGGGGCAGTCCTCGTTGTCCCTACTTGTGCGGTGGGGGGAGGTGGGTTGCGAAGAAGGTTAGGAGGGCTGTCCAGGCTTTGGATTCTGTGTCTTCGTCGTAGAAGGCTCGGATGGGGGTGTAGCGGCCTAGGGAGGCCAAGGGGCCCGCTAGTTGGTTCATGAAGGAGTGGCCGGCTTCTTCGTAGATGTGGAGTTCGTGGTCGATGCCGAGTTCTTCGAGGTGGCGGCCGAGGCGCTCGGCGTGTGGGAGGAAGACGGTGTCCTTGGCTCCGTACTGGGCGATGGTCGGGCAGAGGCCCCGGAGGCGGGAAGCCTTGTATGGGACCGTGCCGTAAAAAGGCGCGGCGACGGCGAACGATTGGTCGGCAGCTGCGAG
Organism: uncultured Polyangiaceae bacterium; assembly: GCA_964195565.1. GTDB lineage: Bacteria > Myxococcota_A > Polyangia > Polyangiales > Houyiibacteriaceae > SG8-38. The sequence goes on from CAXMRN010000063.1 coordinate 11,882, forward strand.
GAGGGCAAAGCCGCCGCCCATGCAGAAGCCCGCGACGCCGATACGGTTCTCGTCGACGTCGTCCCGTGCTCCAAGAAGGGTGCGAGCCGCGTCGATCACCTCGTACGCGAAGCCCTTGCCAGTTCTCATCGAGTTCAGCGTCTTGACCACACAACCGGGTCGACCTCCCTGGTAGAGGTCGGGGCCGAGCGCCACATACCCTGCATCGGCGAAGCGCTGGCAGTGTCGCTTGAGATCCCGGGTGTAGCCGTAGATGTCGTGGACGACGACGACCGCGGGAAACGGTGGAGCGCCGTCGTCAGGAACAGCGAGCGCAGCCTCGTGCGTTCGGGTATCCGTGACGGGGATGGAGATTGACTCGATCATATCAGGACGACCATGTGCCAGTGCCAGTGCCAGTGCCAGTGCCAGCGTCAGCGTCAGCGTCAGTGTTCGGCGGTGTTGCGGATCTCCTTGCGTCTACGGATCGGATCTCGAAGCGGTGCGCTTCGCAGCTCACCGACTTCCTTGGCGGTGTACGCAGGGTCTGGGCGTTTTCCCGCGAAGCGTTCTACCAGCCAGTTCATCAAAGCGGCCAGTCGCGCGTTCGAGAGTGGCGCTTGTGCGGCCCCGGGGACCTGGACCCAATAGTCGCGCGCGCCAGCCGTTGCGTTGAGCTCCGGCATCTTTCGGAGCGATGGCACGACACTCGAGCCGGAGCCGTCGAGGCGGTGGCACCCCGAGCAGTTCAAGATGTAGTCGTGCTCTTCGTACGAGTCGGCTTCTGCGACGCTCGCCGCGAGCAGCACCGCCGCCACCATGACTGCGAGCCTCATTTCTCGGGCTGCGCTTCTTTGGCCGTCTTGACCACGACGGCGGTCGAGCAGTTGTAGGTTTGTGCCCTTGCGCCGCCACACCAGTTGATGTCGTTGTTGCGGTACCAGTGATAGAGGGGGCGCTCGCCTTCGTTTCGGTTGCACATGCAGCGGCCGCAGAACGCCTTTCCGCAGCAGTCGTTGTACGAGATGATGTAGTCCTTGCCGTCGGCCGGGTTTCGGCAGGTGCCGATCCACGTCACGGGGGACATTTCGGTTCCGGGTGGGCAGGCGGTGTGGGAGCCACCGCAGCAACTGCAGAGGAAACCGTCGATCGCGCAGTGCCGCCAGTACTCGCACCGGTTCGGGTCGCCTTCGCGACCCTTGACGCCATCTTCGCCGACCGTGTGCTTCTCAGCCGCGCGCGCGACGGGAAGCAAGGGGAGGGCGGCTCCTCCGACGAGCACGCCGCCGAAGCGCGACAACCAGTTGCGGCGTGACACCCGCCGAGCGGACTGCCGCGTCATTCCTTCGAACCAATGATCGAGCCGACTCATTTGGCCTTCTCCTCTAGGTAGTCCTGAATGGATGCGACTCCGCGTCGCTGCGCCTCGAACAAGCTCTCGAGGTGCTCGCGCGTGTTCACCAAGCCCTGCGCGGCGACGACGCCGTGTTCATCGATGAGCACCGCGTACGGGAGCTTGGCGACTCCGTAGGTCATGCCGAGCGGTGCGGACAAGATGTAAGGCAGGTGGGAGATACGCTTTTCGTTGGCGAAAGCACGGTGTTCGTCGGGTAGTCCGTCGCTGGCGAGGATGACGCGGACGCGCGGGACCTCAGTGCGGGCCACCCGTTCAACGGTCGGCAGGAGCGTCTCGCAGACCGGGCACGTCGGGGACAAGAAGAACAAGAGCGTCCGACTCTCGTCTTTGGATGGGCCGCCGATCTGCACGGGGTGATCGTGGAGATCGATCAGCGCGAGCTCGGGCGCTGGGTCGCCGACTTTGATCTTCGCCTCCGGAGAAAGCGCGCCGACTGGCGAGATTCGTTCGTGGAGCAGGCCGATTTGGCGGGTGAGCGCGAGCACAGTCAGGGCGAGACCGATGACGAGGAGCCAGAGCACACCATTGGAGATGAGAAGTGCGTCGATCATTGTGCGCCCCCGAACCGGCGTAGTGCTGGGCCGGTCTGGGCCAGCCGCTGTCCTGCCGCCCAAAGGAGAGACATCGTGATGAGCGCGGTCGCGATGGTGAGGCCGTCGACCCAAACGAGTGTTCGCCCTCGAATGGGAAGCAGGAGTATGCACGCCGCGGCAATCAAGACGACGTTGCGGAGCACGAGCCAATTGCTCAGCGGAACCCGTGACGATGCGGTGAAGCACCCGCAGTCGATCTCGCGCCGTCCGCGCACGATGTTCACGAAGATAGCCGCCGTGTAGACCGAGAGCAGCGGGACCGCCACAATCGCCGCGGCGTGTCGCGACGGAGGGTAGAGAAGGGCGACTGCGACCGATGCCTCGAGTGCAGGGAGCAGGCGTGCCGCCGGACTTGCCAGCCACGAGGGCAGCAGATCGTACGCGTCCACGACAGCCCGGAACCGCACCCGGTCCGACACCTTGTGCCAGGCGGCCGCGCCAAAGAGGAGCGCGAGGGCAAAGCAAACCGAGAGTTCGAAGACGGGGTCGATCATGGCACCACCAACAAAGCGCCCGACAGACCGGTCTCGTCGATGTTCCGCAGATGCTCGCCGCTCAGCGCATCGAGCACGCCGACAGCGCCGAGGTCGGCGTTGCGCACGAAGAGCAAGGGCGCGGCGTCTTGGGTCACGGCGATGCTGTGTACGCCGATATTCGGAAGCAAAAAGTCGAGGACCTTCCCGAACGTGCCCTCCGCATCGAAACCCGCCTGCGGGCCTAGAAACGCGACGATCAAGCTGGGTGCCGCGAAGACTTCGACCTTCTTATGGGCCGCCACGTCGTACACCCAAATCTCGGCGCCGGGATCCTTGTGCGAACCCGCCCCGCCCTGGTGCACCACCGAGTAGAGGCGCGCGGTTCCTGGATGGTAGGCGAGGTGTTGCGCACCGCCGATTCGCCAGTCGTCTGCCAGCTCGTCGTTGGTGAAGAGCGGCCATGGCGGTTTGGGCGCAGGGGCGACACCGCTGAAGTCCACTTCATAGAGCAGGCCCCCGAACGAAGCGAACCACCAGGTCGACCCGTCACGGACGCCCTTTTCGGTGACCGGGTCAGCCACAACCTCGAAGAACGGAGCGCTCCGCGTGATCCGATCGAGTTCGCCGCTCTTCGTCAGGTGCACGGTCATCGCGGTGCCGTCGCCGCAGAGCATGCCGAACCGAGTCGGCCCCGCCGGAAACACCGCTGCACAGCCCGCGGTCTGAACTTCCGCGACCATGCGTCGCGCCTCGACGTCGATGACCGACACCGATGCGCCCGGCGACTGATTGAGCACCACTGCGAATTGCTCGCCATCGAGCATGCCCACCAGCGCGATGCCGGTTCCTGTGTCCGCGGTTTTCGGCGGAATCTCGACCTCACCCTTCACGTCGAGCGTGCGGGAGTCGTAGATCACCAAGTAGTCGTGTCGGTCTCCGCGATGCCCCCGCGAGTACGTGGTGTCGATGTTGTAGATCTCGTTGCGCGCGCGTGACCAGAGCGGCGGCTTCGGCGTGATCTGTGCCCCGCTGTCGACCGCCCCCAACATTTTTCCGCTGTCTCCGTCGAGCAGGATCGAATGACGCAGCAAGCGGTCCGGTACCCACAGCCAGTGGTCGCTCACGGTGTCCGGGAGCCGTGCGACCTGCCCGACTTGTTCAGGCGCGAGGTCGGCGTCGGCGGGCGTGGCGAGGGCAACGAGGCACCCAACGAGGCTCATCGCCCCACCCAGCTTTGCCCGGAGGGTCATGAGCCCCGTGGTACTCGATTTCCTGCCTCGCTGGCAACACCCACAGCGCTATCGAAGCTCCGTTCTATGGGATTGTCAGTGCTCGAGACCTGCGTCCCGGCGGAACTCCAGGCACTGCGGGCCCCCTTTTGCGAACTCCCTGCACGTCGTCCCCCGAATCTCATAGATTTGGCACGCGTTGACGCTTGCGGGCGTCCCGAGATGTACACACGAGCCATCCTCCCGTGTCGCAAAACCCACCATACCGAAGTGCCCTGGCTGCACGGCTTCTGCGACGTCCTCGCGGCCCGTCTCCCGCCAGCGGACCAAGTCTTCCGGGGGAATCAAAATCCGGCCGTCGGTGCCGGTTCGACAGCAGGCTCCGCAGGTGAGGCAGTCGAGGTCTTCGGGCATCGACCCGAGGGTATGCTTCAGCGGGACCGAGCGCACGCGGTGGACTTTGCCTGGCAGCCGTGATCTAGTGCGCCCCGATGCGAAAGCTGCTGATTTGCGTGACTGTGCTGCTCTGGGGCTGCACTGGGAAGGAGCGGACACACGACGTCCCTCTGCCCGACGTACCCCCCGATACGGTCGTCGTCTCTTGGAGCTTGATCAGTCGAAGTTCCGATCGAGATAGTCTGCACGCCGTGCTCGACGCGACTCGAAAATTGAGCACCACCAACAAGGCGCCGGACGGAACGATGATGAGCATCGCGCGAACCGTCTCCGAGACAGACTACACAGCGCTGGTGGCTACCCTGCGCGCGCTCGATTGTTGTTCGCTGCGGTCGACTTCGAAAGAGCGCCCTCGTCCGAGTGAGGCCAAACCGCAGCTCGAGATCAACTTCGGGGACATGAAGTGTGAAATCGAGCTTTGGGACAGCGAGTGGCGGGAGGGCCTCGCAAGGGAGTGCGGGTTCGCGGTCGCGCGACTTCATGGTGCCGGTTTCGTGCCCGACCCGCCGGTCGACGAGCCGGCGCCGTAGCCGTATGCTCGCGCGCGATGTCCATGAAGTATTTCTGCGCGCACTGCGACAAGGAGTTCATCCCCGAGGACGCGGAAGACAAACCGCGCTGCCCGCAGTGCATGCGAAGGGGTGGGGTCGAGCCGGTGAAAGCAGTCGCGCCGGACGCTAGTGCGAGCCGTCCGCGGTTTCTCATCGTCGCGTTGCTCCTGGTGGTCGTCGGTATTGGCTTCGGCGTGTACCAGGCTACGGCGGTCACGCTGGAAGAAACTCCCCCGCTGCGGCCGCTCGAGCCCAAGGAGCTCGCCGCGTATCTCGATCGCGATCAGATTCGGGTAGGCGCGTACGAGCCCATGATGATGCTCCCGGCCGACGTCGAAGGATGGCCCACCGCCGCCGCCGAGGTGGCGACGAAGTTGTATCGGGAGTCCTCCCCCTGGTCACTGGTCCGACCGCTACCTCGTGAGCCGCTCACCGCGGATCAAACCTTCGCCATGATGGACTCGCACGAGGAGCGGGTGAAGTTGTACCCCCTCGAGTTGGCGACTGCGATGACGGCCCTGCTTCGGGAGCGCGGGACGAAGGCGATGGTGGCCGAGGTTTGGGAGTTCGAGGGCGCGCACGCCCCGGCCGACCCCTCGGGCATGTTGGGATACTTCGTGACGGCCGTATACGACGACGCCGATTCCGCAGAACCCTCCGCCTACTTCGATACGTGGGGAGGTCGTGGGGAAGTGGCTGTTGCGAAGGTTCGCGTGCTTCGCGACACCGAAGTCTTGGCAGCTGCCCTTGGGACCGAAGCGAACCGCATTTTCGCCGCCTCGGGAGATGGGTCGAAGGCGCTGCCGATGGCAGAGACCGCGCTACTCCTCGACCCGGTGTCACCCACGTTGCGCGGGGTGCATGCGGGGATCCTCGTCGAGTCCGGCGGAATCGGCGAGGCCGTGAAGGAGTTCGAGGCGGCGCTTCAGCTCCGCACCGACGGACCCCGTCAGCTCAACATGGTGCAGCTTTACCTTGCCCAAGCCGGGATGCTCGAGATGAACGGTCAGTCGGCCGCGGCCGAAGCCCAGTTCGGCGAGGCCAATCGCATCGTCGACGAGGTGATTCAGAAGTGGCCCCGCTATGCGCGTGCCCATGTGGTGTTGGCCACCATCTATCTGGGGCTCGACCAGCCCGAGCGAGCCGAGGTGGAGCTCCAGGCTTCAGAGGCACTCGACGCCGACGCGCCGTTGCTTTGGAGCGTGTGGGCGCAATATCATCTCTCACAGAGCGACCCGATCGCGGCGACCGCCAAGATGAAGCGCGCTGTCGCTCTCGACCCCGACAACTGGCAGCTGCGGCTTCAGGCCGCGCGCATCTTCCAAGGCGCCGGAGACGACGAAGCGGCCGTCGAGAATTTGAGTGCCGCCATGCAGCTCGTGTCGCCTGACAAACGCCCCGAGGTCCGTCGGTTCATCGAGCGCATGATGGGGCCAGGTGCGTTGACGGGCGCGCCGAACCGGGAGCCCGGCCGCGATACTGACGCGACGCTCGACCGTCCCGACCCGAGTGCGACCTCCGCAGGGGCAACGCCCGACGATCCCGCGCTCATGCTCGGCGACCCCTCGACCCTGCGCCTGCGCGACCCCGGACAGACCCTCGAGCTCGATCTCGGCGAGTAGCCGCTCAGGGTTGAGGGGGGGACTCCACGCGATCGATGCTGCTCACCGACAAGATGCGTTCCCAGAGCGCATCCCGGCCGTCGCCACTCACCGAGCTGTAGGGGATGACGGGACGGCTGAGGTCGCGCTTGAGGGCAACGAACGCGGGCTTGCGTTTGCTGGCCGGGAGCTTGTCGATTTTGGTGGCCACGAGAATCGGCGTGACGTCGATGCTTTCGAGGAACTCGAGGAGTTGGACGTCGTCGTCCTGCACCCCGCGCCGAATGTCGACGATGACCACCGCGCCCCGGAGCCCGGGCCGCTCGCGGAGGAACCCTTCGATGAGGGGACCCCACGACTTGCGCTCGGCCTTGCTTCGCTGCGCGTAGCCGTACCCAGGCAGATCCACGAGATCGAGGTGCGCTTCCTCGTTCTGTCCCTCCTGGGGGCGCAGACGCACCCGAAAGATGTTGATGGCGCGGGTACAGCCGGGCGCGCTGCTGGTGCGGACGAGCTTCTTGCGTTGGACGAGGTTGTTGATGAGGCTCGATTTGCCCACGTTCGAACGGCCCGCGAATGCAACCTCCGCAAAGGTCGGCGCAGGGAGCTGCCCAAGCGCAGTCGCTCCGGCGACGAATTCGGCTTCGAGCACGTGCATGGCGGGCGTTGTAGCGCCCTTCGGCACTCACGCACGCACGCGACGCTTGAGAGCTGCTTTGAGGTCTCGAAGCTCGGGGGAGCCCAACGCGGCGGCGATCGCTAGATAGGTCCCGAGCCCGACCAATACAGTCGCCCCGAATACCGCCAGGTTGCGCGGATCGTTGCCGCCCTTGTCCCATTGTCCGAAGCGCGCGCCGGCCCAGACTACTCCGCCCATCGCGGTACTGGCGACCACGATGCGGAGGGCGCTCGCGCTGAGCTCCGCCATGCCAAGGCTGCCGGAGCGCCTGCGAAGAAGCCAGAGGAGCGCAACCAGTTGGGTGACGGCGGCTGCTGACGTCGCAGCGGCGAGGCCCGCGTGTTGCATCGGCCCCATCAGAACCAGGCTCAGGCCGACAAAGGCCACGAGATTGAACGCGCTGGCGACGACGGGCGTTCGTGTGTCGTTGTGGGCATGGAACATCGGCACGATGGTGCGCACCGACGCGACGGCCCAAATGCCGGACGCCTGCCACACCAGCGAGCGCGTGGTTTCATGGATTGCTGCCGCGTCGTACTTCCCGCGCCCGAAAAAGACCGTGGCCGCCGGCTCCGCGAGCACGACCAGAGCCACTGTTGCCGGCACCGCGACGAACAACACCAGTCGAAGCGCGTGGCGGAAGAGGCGCTTCGCTTCTGCCTCATCGCCCCTCGCGACGGCGTCGCTCAACGAGGGAAGGGCGGCCGAGGCGATCGCGAGCGCGAACATCCCCTGAGGGATCTCGGCCAGGCGTTGGCCGTAGTACAGATAGCTAACGCTTCCGGTCGGCATGAATGACGCGAACAGCCGCGAGAGAAGGACGTTGAGCTGATAGACGCCGAGCCCTGCTAGTAGCGGGACCATGAGGCGCGCACACTTGCGCACGTAGATGTCGTCGAAGCCAACGCGCGGTCGGACGACCAGCCCCTCTTTACGGAGCGACGGGAGCTGGGCGACGATTTGAAGAGCCCCGCCAAGGAGGGCGCCGATCGCGAGCGCATAGATCGCCGGCCACCCCAACTCTACGACTATCGGTGCGAGCAACAGCGCGGCCCCGATGAGGCAGACGTTGAGCAACGCCGGCGCGAAGGCCGGCGCGGCAAACCGCTTGCTCGCGTAGAGGGCGCCCATCATCAGCGCCGAGATCCCCATCAAGAAGATGTACGGAAAGAGCAGGCGGGTGAGCTCTACCGTCGTTTCAAACAGCGCCGCATCGCGCTGAAAGCCCCACGCGTACCCCTTGACGATCCAGGGTGCGGCGGCGACGCCGACGAGAGTAACCACCAGCAGGACCACCGCCATTGCGCCGATCAGGTTCCGATAGAACTCCTTCGCGCGCGCCATTCCGTCTCGCTCGCGCACCTCGGTGAAGACAGGGACGAACGCTGCGGATACCGCGCCCTCGCCCAAGAGCACTCGCAGAGCGTTCGGGATCGTGAACGCCAGCCAGAACGCGTCGGTCGCGCCGAGAGCGAACACGGCCGCAACGACCGCGTCGCGCACTGCGCCGAGGATTCGCGACGTGAGGGTGCCCGTCGCTACGACACCCGCCCGGCGAACGATCTCCCCGCCGGAGGTTTTAGCTGCCTCAGTGGACATCGGCGGAAGGATGCCCACGAGGCGCCAATCCCGGCAAGAAACGAGGGCCGCTCAGCTCGGGCTCAGCAGACCCTGGAGCTGCGCGATTTCCACCGCGTACGAGGCGCCGCAGTAGTCGCAGCCGATGCTCAGGGGTTCGCCCTCGTCGACGAGTTCTTGGATGTCGGAGCGGTCGAGGACGCTGAGGGTCGTCATCACACGCACCTCGCTGCACTCGCAGCCGAATCGGATGTCGCTGCTGTCTAGCCACGTGAACGGCATTCCTTCGAAGATTTGCTCGATCAGTTGCGATGGAGAGCCGTCCGATTGCTGGAGGCGGTCTCTGATCTCGACGAAGTCCTCGAGGCGACGGGTCATCGTCTCCATCGCGGCTTCGGCGTCGGCAGCCTCCGGGAGGAGCTGGACGACGAAGCCACCAGCCGTGGGGCTTTCGCCCTCGAGTGCCGAACCCAACGAAATCATCGAGACAATTTGCTCCGATAGCTGCATGTAACGCATGAAGGCCTCGGAAAGATTCCCACCTTCGGGCACCTCGACGACTCCTCGATGAAGCTCGGAGTTTGGAAGCGTCCGCATCATCTCGAGGGTTGCTCGGGTTTGGCGGATGTCCGACCGGGCGTCGCTGGTGCCCGGCTGGAGCAAGCCTCGGGTCCAACCGTCTGGATGCGAGTCCGCGACGAGCTGACCGGCGCCGTCGTCGAGCCGCACGATGCACTGGACGCGAAGCGATGGCGCCATCGTTTCCCGATAGAGCACTGCGGTGGTGACCAGGTCCGCGAGGTCGTGCGCGACCGGGCCTTCGAGGTTCTGTGCTGCGACCACCCCTTTGGCGGTATCGGTGGTTCGGGCTGCAACGACGCGAAAAGCGCCGTCATTGGTCATGGCCCGCATGACCGAGTCATTTTCCGACATGTTTCCTCTTGAAGCGCATTGGCGATCGGTTGGCAAGCGCTACTCTTGGGCCCGGAGTAGGAAATGACAACGCATTCAATCGTACTCATCCCAGGCGACGGAATCGGCCCGGAAGTCGCAGCCGCCACGCTTCGTGTCCTCGAAGCGGCTCAGGCGCCCCTCGAGTGGGTCGAGCATTATGCGGGTATCGCCGCGCTCGAGACGCTGGGCGAGGTGCTCCCCGAGGAGACCCTCGACGCAGTCCGTGAGCGAGGCATTGCGCTCAAGGGGCCCTGTACGACGCCGGTCGGCGGGGGTTTCACCTCGGTCAACGTGCAGCTCCGGAAACGTCTGGACCTCTACGCCGCCGTTCGTCCGATCCGCAACCTGCCGGGGATTCCCACCCGGTATGAGGGCGTCGACCTCGTCGTGATCCGTGAGAACACCGAGGGGCTCTACAGTGGGATCGAAAACGAGGTGACCAAGGGGGTCGTGACGAGTCTCAAAGTCGCCACGGAGTCTGCGTCGACTCGCATCGGCCGGTGGGCTTTTCAATACGCGCGCGACCGCGGCCGCAAGAAGGTCACGGTCATGCACAAGGCCAACATCATGAAGCTCACCGACGGGATGTTCATCCGATGCGCGCGGGCTGTTCGGGAGGCCGAAGGCTTCACCGACATCGAGTACGAGGAAGTCATCATCGATGCGGGCTGCATGAAGCTCGTGCAGGACCCCACGCAGTTCGATGTGCTGCTGCTCGAGAATCTCTACGGCGATGTGCTCAGCGATCTGTGCGCCGGGTTCGTCGGCGGGCTCGGTGTCACCCCGGGCGCCAACATTGGCAACGACTGTGCGGTGTTCGAGGCAGTGCATGGATCGGCCCCCGACATTGCAGGCAAGGGCGTCGCCAACCCGCTCGCGCTTCTGATGTCGGCGGTGATGATGCTGAATCACATCGCGGAGACGCGCGGGGACGAGAGTTGTCGTGCTGCCGCTGGTCGCATTCGGGACGCCTACAACCGCTCGCTATCTGACGGACAGAAGACCCGGGACCTAGGTGGAGAGCTTGGCACCGAAGAGTTCGCTAGCGCGCTGATCGAGCGAATTGAGGGCTAGTCGTCCGACGCGCTGATGTCGCCGTCACCGCCCGCGACGCTGAGCAGCGGCGGGAGAACGATCAAGGTCGCCACTAGGCACCCGCCAATGGTGACGGCGATGAGCTCTCCGAAGTTACGAACGGGGACGAACGAGCTGAAGAGCAGAACGCTAAACCCGGCCATCAGCGTGACGCACGAGATCACGATCGCCCGGCCGGTGCCACGCGCGGCGCGGACGAGCGCCGCTTCGCTCCCGATCCCGGTGCGCATCTCTTCACGGAAACGCGCGAGCACGTGAATGGTGCCGTTGACGGCGAGACCGAGGCTGATCGAGAAGATGATGACGGTCGACACGTTGAGTGGGATCTCGCGCCACACCATGTACGCCATCGTTGCCACCAGAGGGATCAAGTTGGGTGGGATGCTGAGGAGCCCAAGTCGAATGCTGCGGAAGAAGAATGCGAGCAGCAGGAAGATGACCACGACGGCGACGACCAAGCTCCCGAGGAGGTCGTTGACGACCGCGGCCTGGCCGCGTGAGCCGGTGTAGGCCTCTCCGGTATAGGAGACGGAGACCGTCGCGTCGTCCCCGATCTCGGCCTCGATGACTTCCTCGAGCGTGTCGAGGAACCGCATCGTGGCTTGCGCGCCGACGTCGCGCAGCTTGAACTGGATGCGGGCCTTCTTGCCATCTTCGGTGAGCCAGTCAGACAGCGGGCTTGGTTTGCGCTGGCTCATCATGGTGACGAGACCTTTGACCTGTTTGGCGCTCTTGAACTTTTCCGATCGGACGCTCGGGTCATCGGCGAGAAGCGAGTACGATTCACGCAACATGTCGCCGTAGCTCAGGGTGCGGATGATCTCCGGCCGGACCGCCGCCCAGTTACGTATCTCTTGGATCTGCTGCACCAGCTTCGGATCCATGAAGTGATCTTCTTCGGTGCTGACCAAGACGACCTCGAGCGGCCGGACGCCCGCGAGCTTCTCTTCGATCAGCAGGGTGGTCGTGTAGACGGGATCGGTTTCGTCGAACTGATCGAGGAGGGCGTGATCGACGGTGATTTGGCTGGCGACGTATCCCGCGCCCAAGGTGAATAGGGCGGTCGCGCCCAGCACCGCCCATCGCCATCGCAGCAGTCGGGCCACGAGGCCGCTCGTGACGTTGGTGAACATGCTGGTGCGTTCCCGGCGGATCTCTTCGCGCTTGGGCGGCGTCACCCGGGTGAGGATCGCGGGGACGAACGTGATGATGACGATGTAGGACACCATCACGCCGAGGCCGGCGGTGATGCCAAAGTGGCGCAGCATCACCGTCTTGGAGACGACGAGCGAAGCGAGGCCGACCGCCGTCGTCGCCGAGGTGAGCATGCAGGCCACTGCGATGGCACGCACGGTGCGCCGCCCCGCCGCCTGACGGTCAGTATCGTCATCGAGGGCGACCTCGTCGCGATACCTTTGAATTAAATGCGTGGCGTCGCTGATCCCAATGATGATCAGCAGAGGCACGATCACATTGTTGAGTATGTTCATCGGCTCGCCGAAGAGCGCCATGCCGCCGACGGTCACCACCGCCGTGATGGCGACCGCACCAAACGGAAGCAGGACACCCGGCACCCAGCGAAACGACAGCATCAGAAGCGCGAGGCAGACCACGAGCGTCAACGGAATCAGGCGCAGGTTGTCCTCGCGCATCTTGCTGACGATGACGCTTCGGAGGTACGGGAGGCCGCCGACGTGGAGCTTGATGTCATCGAACTCGGGCCGCTCCAACCCCTCTCGGAGCTCTTCCATCGCCTTGCGCATCTCTCGCGGTTCGAGCTCGGGCAGCTGTAGGGCGATCCCGGCGACGGTGTGGTCCTCGTCGATCAGGCGGCCGAGGAGAAGCGGATTTCCGGCGATCGCACTCGCGAGCTCCGCGGCTTCCTGGTCAGTGACTTCGGTTCCTTCGACGATCGGGTCGGTCTGGAGCTCGGCGGCGAGGGCAGGGCCCAGCTTGGCGATGCCTTCTGGGAAACGGTCGGGATCGCTTTCGATGATGTCGAGGAGGGCGTTGAAGATCGTGTCTTCGAGCTCGCCCTGCACATCCTCGGCTTCGTCCGCGTCATCGAGGGAGTCGAGATCATCGAGGGAGTCGAGATCGTCGAGGTCCCCTTCATCGTCCCCGTCGCCGACCTCTTCGAGACCGTCCAAGTCATTGAGGTCATCGAGCTCGCCCTCATCCTGACTCGCGGCGCCCTTGACCCGGCGTGGAATACTGAGGGTGGTGATCCCCGCGACCTTCTCGACCCAGGGCTTTTCCTCGAAGTAGAGGGACAGATCGTGGATCTGCTGCAGGGTCTCGCGGGACAGGACGTCGTCCGCCTCGACCAGGATGAGGACCGCCTCCCGTCGCTTGCCAAACCATTCCTGGAAGCGCTGCTGAATCAGCGCGTATTCTTCGCCCTCAAACGAGGAAAGCAGGCTTTCCGGGGCCGGATCGGCCCTCAGTTTGGGGATCTGGGTGGCGAATGCCAGAGTCACCAGAACCGAGACCCACACCACCAGCTTCCGGCGCTCGGTGACGAGTTTGGCAAGCCAATTCAGCGTTTGTTGGCGTCGGGACACGAGCGTGTATGCCTGTTGGGAGCGGGACTGGCAAGGATCTTGTGACCGGCTTGACAGCCCAGTCCGGCAGGGCTAACACCCGCGTCCCTACGGCGAGGATATCAGAGTGGCCAACCACGCTTCAGCAAAAAAGCGAGTCCGTCAGACAGTCAAGCGCACCGCGCGCAACCGGCAGATCAGCACCTACGTGCGGACCTGTGTGAAGCGCGTTCGTGCCGCTGTCGAGGCAGGTGATTCCGGCGCTGCGAAGAAGGCGCTCATCGAGGCGACGACCCGTATCGACGGGGCGGTCTCGAAGGGCATTTTCCATCGCAAGACCGGCTCGCGGTACATCTCCAGGCTCACCCGCCAAGTCAACGCGCTCTAGCAGTCGAGGGGCCGCGTCAGCGATGGTCCGCGCAGAGCTGGAGCACTGCGTCTTGTAGGATCACGTCTGGAGGCCGTTTGCTGCCTTTGAGCGCCCGGTCGGTTTCTGCGATCAGCGTGAACGCGTCGCCGAGGCTGTCCGCGGTGAATCGCCGGGCCGACTCGGTGAGGTCGGCGGCTTTGAAGGGCGGTGCGCCAGCGCGTTTGGCGGCATCTTGCGGGCGTAAGCCTTCGGAGAGGGCCTCTCGCATGCGGGCGACGATGCGCAGCTGTCGTGCGACCATGGCGAGCAAGCGGAGCGGCGGCTCCCGGTCGTCGAGGAGCGATTGGGCGGCCGCGATGCCCTTGCGGCGGTCCTTGAGCCCGATCGCGTCGACCAGGCTCCAAATCGACTCGACTCGGATGCGAGTGACGCATCTCATCACCGCGTCGGCGTCGATGCGCTGACCCGCGCCGACGAACAACGAGAGGCGCTCCATCGCGTCGTCGATCGCGGAGAGATCGTCACCCACCGCGTCGAGTAGCGCCTCGATCGCTTGCGGCACGATGTTGTGCTCGCGGGCCTTCGCTTCTGCGCGGACGAACTCCCGTAGCTCGCGCCCGCGAAGCGGCTTGGCATCGATGATGAAGCGCCTCTTCTTGGCCGTCTTGGTGAAAGGCGAGCGACCGTCCAATTTGTCGGCCGTCAGCACGAAGCAGGTGGATTCGCTCGGATCGCCCAGATATTCCACGAGATTCTTCTGCTCGGTTGGCGTCATGGCATCGACGTGGCGGAGCAAGACGAGTCGCTTGTCGGCCATCATGGGAAGCGTCCGCGCCGCCGAAATCACGCGCGCAGCGTCCAACCCTTTGCCGTCGAACACCTCGACGTTGAAGCCTGGTGCACCCATCGAGTCGACCGCTTTACGTAGCGCATCCACCACGCGGTCGACGAGGAGGCGCTCCGGTCCGACCAGAACGTAGACCGGGTCGAGCGAGCCCTCGTGGGCCCTCGTGGTGACGTCATTGAGGCTTGGCACTGCTCAGCGGGCTTCGTCATCCGAGAAGGTGACTTCGCCACTGTGTTGTACTCGGTCCCCGAGAATTTGAAAGCGGTAACGGCCGACCTCTTGCCGGCGGACGGTCACCACCATCTCGAGGCGCCGATTGGGCTCGAACTGAGGTCGATTGAGCCGGAGCTTGTGGACGATCGTCCGCTGATTTCGATCGTTGACGAAGACAGTCATCGTCGGGGCGATGAACTTTCGCTCCGCAGTCTGAATGTCGTAGAACAAGACCTCGAATTCGGAGTCGCCGACTGGCCGATTGAAATTGGCCACGAGGGTGGCCCGCCACTGGCGGTCCTCGATGGGGGCGTCGCCGGTCTCACGAAGGCGAGTGGCCTTGTTCGACTGGGCGAACCGAATGACGCCCGACTCGGAGAGTGAGCGAGGAACGCCCTTTTGCGTGAGATAGATACGCGCCTTGAGGCCCTGTGCGGCGTCAGCGCCATGCCACGGCGTCACCGACGAAATGACGGCTGCCAAAGCGGTTGCGACGAGTGCGAGGCGTAGATTCACAGCTTGCTCCTGGGTTGTGGTCCACGATCAAGTTAACAACTGAAACTTTACAGTGACAGGGTGATAATGTGGGTGAATGTACGATTTTCACCGCCATTCACTTGAGGGCGCGCCAAAAAGTTGTGCCCCAAGGCGGTGACAGCTAACTCCGACCCAGGAACGGAGCTCGATGACGACGGTCGGTGGGGGTGTCAAAGGACTGGTCGCGCGCGCGCAGCGCGAGGCGCAGAGGCGCGCACAGAGCCCGTCTACGGCGTACCTGCTCCTCGTGATGCTGCAGACGGCCGGGCCGATGGGGAGGCTGCTCTCGGGCCTTGGGGTGAAGGAGAGCGATCTCCTGAGCGCGATTCGCGTGGTGGACCTGGAACCGACCAGCGCTCTCGAACGCGCCGTCGAGCGCGCATACCGACTCGCCAAAGCGACCGGCGCTGCCGAAGTGTTGCCGGCGCATCTCTTACTTGCCGTGGCGCGCGACTCGCGGAGCGCTGCACACCGAAGCCTCGAGGTGATCGGTGCGGGCTCGCGGCGTGTCCAAGAGGCGGTCCAGCGCACCCTTCAGCCAGAGGATGAGCACACCGCAGCAACGTCCACGTATATCCGACCCGCCGCATCGTTCCCGGCCGAGCCCGAGGCCAAGCCCTCGCGTCCCTTCGCGCGCCGCACGGCGGAGCCTACGCCGTTGATCGAGCTTCGCGTCGAGAAACCAGAAGACGAGCCCATGATCGAAGCGCCGGTCGAAGCGCCGGTCGAAGCGCCGATCGAGGTCCCGCTCGATGAGGCCGAGGACGAGCTGATCGTTCCCTCGTCGTCGCCTTTTGCGTTGGATGCGGGGAAGTACCCGATGCTGGCGAAGCTTGGGCGCAACTTGACGGAGATGGCCTCGTTGGGGCGCATCGACGAAGTGATCGGCCGTGACGACGAGATCGAGCGACTCCTCGATGTGTTGGCGCGCAGGCGTTCGAATAACCCGATCCTCGTGGGGCCCCCGGGCGTGGGCAAGACCGCGATCGTCGAGGGGCTCGCGCGACGGTTGGCGCAGGGCGGCGAAGGCGTGCAGGGGCTCGAAGGCACGATCCTCGTCGAGCTTTCCGCCGGCGGACTCGTCTCCGGCACAGGCGTCCGCGGCGCGCTCTCGGAGCGAATGCGCCGGCTACAGTTCGAAGTGAAGCGGGCGAATGGCAAGATCGTGCTCTTCATCGACGAGGTGCACACGTTGTTCACGGGTGGCGATGCGCCGGACGATCTGTCGCACGAGCTCAAAGCGTCGCTTGCGAGGGGGGAGCTGCCATGCATCGGTGCGACGACCGATGTCGAGTACCGGAAGTACGTCGAGCGAGACGCAGCACTGGCGCGGCGGTTCTCGCCGATTCACGTGGCAGAGCCCGCTGCTGACGACGCGATCGAGATTCTGCGTGGCATCGCGCCGCGCTACGAAGTTCACCACGGCATTACGTACGAGCCCTCGGCCGTCGAGTCCGCGGTCGAGCTTTCGGTGCGATACATGCCGGAGCAGACGCTTCCCGACAAGGCCATCGGCCTTCTCGACCTCGCAGGGGCACGAACACGTCGCCGGGGTGGTGCGGTGGTCGATCGTGAGGCTGTGGCCCAGGTAGTGGCAGAGAAGGTGCGCGTCCCGGTGGACCGTCTCTTGGTGAGCGACGCGCAGAAGCTCCTCGACCTAGAGCAGCACCTCGCGGAGCACGTCGTCGGTCACGGCGAGGTCATGCGTCGCGTATCGGACGCGCTCCGCAAGGGAGCGGCGGGCTTCCATGGACATCGCCCGCTGGCCACGTGCCTGTTTCTCGGCCCCACCGGTGTCGGAAAGACCGAAACCGCGCGCGCATTGAACGAGGTGTTCTTCATGGGTTGCCCCATGACTCGCATCGACATGAGTGAACTCAGCGAGTCCCACGCCGTGGCCAAGTTGGTCGGCGCGCCCCCTGGCTACATCGGCCACGAGACCGGAGGCTTGCTGACTGAGTCGATTCGCCATCGGCCTTACCAACTCGTCTTGCTCGATGAGATCGAGAAGGCGCACATGGACGTGCTCCAGTCGCTTCTTCCGCTCCTCGAAGATGGTCGACTGACCGACGGGAAGGGTCGGACGGTCGATTGCACGAACACGATCATCGTCATGACATCGAACCTAGGCGCGGCGCATTCGCATCGCGGCTCGGGCTCGATCGGTTTCCGAGGGGCGTCGGAGGGATCGGATGACGGATTCTCTGCAGCCCTCGCCGCCGCCCGCCGAGCTCTTCCTCCCGAGCTTTGGAACCGCATCGATGAGCCACTGTTCTTCGGTCCGCTCAGCCGCGACGAGGTCGGGGAGATCGCACACAGAATGGTGGCGGGCGTCGTGCGGCAGCTTCAGGAGCGGCAAGGCGTCGACCTCAGCGTGGATTCGACGGCCATCGACTCGCTGGTCGCCCTCGGTGGCTACGACGCCGACCTTGGAGCACGTCCCATGCGGCGCGCGATAGGACGGATGATCGAAGCTCCATTGGCTTCCGCGATTCTAGGTGGCGACTTCGAGCGTGGCGACCGCATCTTGGCGGTAGGCGACGCACAAGGCGTTCGTTTCGAGCGGCTCGAAGGCTCGGTCGAAGCCGCGGAGTGAGCGCGGCCCTCAGGCCTTGCTCGCGCGAAGGATCTTGGACGCTTGCGCCGGCGACAACCCCGCGGCTCGCGCGCAGGTCACGATGATGGGCACCATCGCGTCGTAGGCGGAGAGCGCGCGCCGGTGGACGCCTCGGAGCGCCCGTCGATGGTTGGCCACCGTAGCCGCCTCGCCGCGCGCGATCGCACCAGTGAGTGCATCGGGCACGCCGAGACGTTGCACGTTCTCGCCCACGCTGGTCAGCAGGCCGCCGATCGCGCGTTCCGCTGCGCGTTTGTCGAACCCGAGGCTTTCGAGCACACCGACGGACACGAATGCAAGCGCCGCCGCCCCGTTTGCGGCGAGGGCAGCTGCCGCGTGGTACGCGGGGTCGCCGGTTTCAGCGACGACGACACGAGCCCCGCATGCCTGCGCGATCCGCCGGCTCGTCGCGACGGCGCGTCGAGAGCCGTTCACTGTGAAGGTGGTGCCCTCGAAGCTCGGGGCGCTGCGGGTGCTTGGGAACGAAACCAGTGGGTGCATGACGCCGACCGCGGCGCCGCGCGACGCGCAAGATTCGAGTTCTTTGGGTCCCTTGGCGCCCGCGCAGTGGAGCACGGTCGCGCCCCGATGGAGGTGCGGCGCGACTTTCTGAGCGACGGTCTCGATCGCGCCGTCCGGGACCGCGAGGATCACAGCGTCGGCGCGCTCCACACTGGATGGCTTCCAGCGACGACCGGCCGTGACCACCGAGTCGCGCTCTCCCGGCTGCAGAGCACGCTGAAGTGCGTGTCCGACCCTTCCGCGGCCGATGATGAGGACGTTCATCCCTCGCCTTGGTACAGCCCGCGCGATCGGATGTGCTCGATGACGGAGGCCGGCACCAGACCTGTGATGTCGCCCGCGCTGGCAAGCCCGGCGCGGATGTCGGTCGAGTTGATGTTGGGAATGGAGATCGGGCAACCCTCCGGAACCGGTGAGCCCTGCCTACCGATGACGAGCGGGGGCGCGACCTTCACGACCTCGTCCCATTGGTGCCAACGATCGGTGGTAGGCAGGACATCGGCGCCGATGAGGAGTCGGAACACGGTGTTGGGGTGCTCACGTTCGAGTGCGTCGAGGGTATTCAGGGTCCGGCTCACGCCTCCGAGGCGCCGCTCGATGTCGGAGACCTCGACGCCGCCGAAGATAGAGAATGCAAGCTCGCACATCGACATGCGCTCTTCGAACGGCGCACCATGCTTCTTGTCGAAGGCGTGTTGCCAGGTCGGGATGACCCAGACTGCATCGACCTCGGCGGCACAAAGCGTCCAAGCGACCGACAGCACGTGCCCCAAATGCGGCGGGTCGAAGCTTCCGCCATAGATTGCGACCCGGCGTGTTGTCACGGCGCCACCATCACCTTCGCGCCACGGCCCTGGATGGGCTCGCTCCACGACACCTCTCCGTTAAGGTCGATCGCCTTCAACACGACCCCGCCTGTTTCGGACCGGTCATCGAGGAGGCCGACGTGTCCCACGTCGAGCGGACCCGGACTGAAGAAGCATCGGGGTCCGAAGCGCTTGAACATCAGGCTCGTCGCGTCGCCGTAGACTACGATGTTGGAGTTGATGACGTCCTCTTCGCCGATGGTGGACTTGTTCCGAACGATGAGGACGATTCGATCATCCAGCATCTCCATGGCTCGCCGTGGCGATGGTGGCGCGACCCGAAGCTTGCCAAGGTAGCGCGCCCCGCGGAGCTCTCTAAGGACGTCTTGGATGTCGCCGACGGAGCCGGTCGCCGCCACCTCGGCGACTCGCTGCTCGATCGATTGGCCGTCACCGTTGGGCTCGTGTGAGGCCACGAAGTCGCGAAGCGCGGCGTCGTCACCGAGATAGATGACGGCGTCGACCTCGAGGTCGCAAATCAGCAACTTGGCGGCCTGCTCGAGAGCAACCGTGTCTGTGTTGGCGGGACCGATGAAACCCAATCGCATCGTTCTAGGGATCTACACCAGCTTGGGCCCGGGCTTCAAAATGTGCGTCGCTAATCGCGAAGCGAACGACCGTCCAGGCCTCGGGGGTCTCGCGGATCGCGCGCAAGCGGCCGGCTTCGCTCTGAGGAACGTCGTGCCCTGCGATCTTGAGAAGCGCGTTGACGGCGGAGGGAACGTCCCCCGTTAGGGTCAGGGCGATGCGATCTCCGAGCTCGGAGATGGCAAACGGGACCGCTCGGGTGGAGAAGCCCGCGTTCCCCCGCAATTCCAGCACCAAGCTCTCAACCTCGTCGCGCCAGCGCCTTGGTACGGCTTTGAGCAGCCTCTTGCGAAGCTCCTGCATCTGGCGCGGCTCCGGCAACTGTTTGCGACTCGCCTCGTGGCCTTGCAGTAGGGCGAGCAACGCCACGTCGAGGTCCTCCGGTCGAGCCCGCAGCGCCGGCGCGAGATGGTTGCTCGCGATCTTGAGGGCGCGGGCAAACAGGAACATCCGTTCCCGTGGGGTGGTCATCTCGTGGAGGTTCCCGCCGACCACGATCGTAGGAGGGTCTCCGGCGACCGGCATGCACGCCGACGGCGCGACATAGGTGACTTTCAACCGCGGCTCGCTGATGCCTAGGGCCTCGGCGACAGCGCCGGCTTCGTCGACGAGGTCGCGGTGAGGGCCGGAGGGTCTGCGCAGTCGCCAAGCGCTGGCGTCGAAGGGCAGGGCCTTGTCAAACGAGTGCTCGCACAACGAGAAGAGTCGTCGGACCGTTTGGGGCAGACCGGGTGGTGAGACGATGCTGTCGACAACACTCGACAGTGGGACCTTCGCTTCGCCGACGGCTTCTCCTCGCGACGTGGCGTCGCCCTCGAAGAGTGAGGCAGGATGTCCAATCGCGATGGCTGCGCTCGCTGCGCACGAAGCAGGGCCCGGGCCTAGTCGCCGCTTGAGCACCCGCACCAACGTGGTCCACAGACCTTCGTCGCCGGGGCTAGCGTCGATTGCGGTACGCAAGTCGCTAACGGCGCGGTTCAAGTGCATCGATTCTGCGGGGCCAGCCCCCTGGCGCTGGTAGTAGTCCGCGACGGCAAGGATCACGTCGGGATCGGTCGGCTGCTCGGCCCGAAGACCCTCGAGCATCAGCTCGGACTGCCGCGCTTGCCCGGCGGCCTCGACGGCTCTTCCGAGCCGGATACGATAGTCGCGGCTCTCGGCATCGCTGCCCGCGCGCCGAACGAGCTCTTCGAGCAACGTCGCTGCTTCGGAAGCCTTGCCCTGGCGGCTGAGGACCGAGGCGAGGCGGTCGAGCGCGTCGATGTGGGTGGGTGCGAGCTTCGCCACTCGTCGCAAGGAAGCCTCCGCGCGCGGAAGGTCTTGAAGATGGACGTCGTATGTCTCCGCGAGCTCAGAGAACGCCCATATCTGTTCTTCGACACTGCGGTTCAAGCGCGCGATCCGGATCAGTGCCTCTGCCGCACCCTGCCAGTCTTCCGTGGTGCGGTGGGTGTCGACGAGCTCCTGAAGCGCCGCAAAGTGGTGCGGGTCGAGCTCTAGGCATTCATTCAGCGTATCGGTGACACCCTGAATGTCGCCGCGCTCGCGACGCTGGCGAGCCTTCTCGAGCAGAAGCCCCACGAGGGTCGGGGTATCGGCGCCGGCGTCGATGCGCGCATCCGTGAGGCTCGCGAGCGCATCGAGTTGACCCTGCCGGCCGTACAGCGCGGCGAGGCGCCGGTACACGTCGAGGTAGGTGAGGTCGCAGTTTGCCGCGGCTACCCATGCGTCGATGGCGCGCGCTCGATCGTCGAGTTCTTCCTCGAATATACACGCGGCTTCGCGCCAAAGGGATGCAGCGCGATGGGAGTCCTTCGCGTGCGTCGCCGCATCTTGATAGGTGACGGCCGCGTCTTCCCACCGTTTGGCCTCGTGAAGCAGGCGGGCCTCCCCCTCCCGCGCAAGCGGGTGGTTCCGCGCCGCATCCAGGACTTCGAGCGCGCGTTCCGAGTCTCCGAGCCGCTGGTGCAGTTGCGTGGCGTCGAGGGCAAGCGCTCCACGCTCCAGGTCGTTGCCGAGCGCTGATTGGAGAGCGGTGAGCGCCTGCAAGCTGAGGAGAGTCTCCCCCTCGTGGTAGGCGGCACCGAGCACGCGTCGCGCCAAGCCCGGGTCAGCTTCGAGGGCGTCGTCGATGTGCAGGAGGAACTCGTCGATGTCGGCCGGCACGCTGTCCGGGTCAGCTTCGAGGAGCTCGAGCGCGAGCCGGTGACGCGCGAGCCGGTCCGCCGAATCGGCGGGGAGGGCCTCCGCGAGGCGGCGAGCGCTCGAACGGATGCGCTCTGGGTCGTCCTCGCGGAGCGCATCCCATTCGAGAGCGCGTGCAGTGGGAATGTGGTCCGGCCGGAGCTCCGCGATCGATTGCAGAGACAGCCGCGCGCTCTGCATGTCGCGTCGAGCCAGCCGATCGACTTCCGCCATCGCCGAAAACGCGCCAAGGCGTTCGGCATCGTCGGTGGCCTCGCGCGCGCGCCGCATGGCTGAGTCGGCCAGGCGCGCGAACTCGGAAGCCTGAAGCTCGGCGTCCTGTCGCTGCACCCGAATCGCCTCGTCGTCGGGGCTCGCCGCCGAGGCCTCGCGGAGCACTTTGGCTGCCCGTCCGGGAAGACCCGCGGAGCGGTAGCATGCTGCCGCCCGCTCGAGGTAGGGAAGGCTGTCGAGCTGTCGTGCTGCTGCGACCATGAGGTCACCGGCCAGCTCGGTGGAGCTGCCGGCCGCTTCGAACAGGTGCTCGATGAGGAGAGGGTCCGGAGCTTCGGGATTCAATGCCACATTGGCTCGCGTGACACGCTCGCGGGCTTCGTCTGCGTCCCCGAGGGAGGGCGTCCACATGAACGCGCGCAGCGCGCACGACACCTCTCGCGAGGGGTCGAGCCGACCCTGCGTGGCAGCGCTAGCCGCCCGAGCGTCCTTCGAACCGAGCTGGTCCTCGAGCGCCCACAATGCGGGCCAGTAGTCCGGCTCCTCTCCCAATGCGTCCTCACATGCGCCGACTGCCGCCTCCGTACCCGCGGGCGCTAGCCGCGCAGCCATCGTGAACGCGAATGCACTTCTTGCTCCGCTGGTGGCCCGGCCTTCGTCCGTCCACCGTCGGGCGCGCTGTGCGCCATCCTCGTCATCGAAAAGCAAGGCTCTGCCGATCAACGGGTCTCCCGGAATGCGTTCCTCGGCGCGAAGCAGCGCGGTTCGGCGGTCCGTCACTCCAGCGGCGTGGGTGACTTCTGCGATCGCAAGGGCCGCCCCGGCGCAGAGATCGTAGGGAGACTCGTCGAGCTCGCGTTCGAGCGCCGCGAGGAACGATGCCCCGTCTCCACCGCGCGCAGCGTCGTCCGCGTGTACCATGAGCGACGAAACTCCCGCCGCCTCGTCGGACATCGTCTCCAGCAGCCGGTGGACTGCGCTTGCATCCTCGGCGTCGTTCGTCATCAAGTGCTCCCATGCCCGCACGTAGGCGTCGAGACGCGGCTCTGCATCCGCGTTGCGCGACGCATCTTCGTAGCCCTCCCGGTCGCCCCGCTCGGCGTGAAAACGTGCGCGCCGGGCGCTGCTGATCGCGCGCGCCTCGGGCGCAGGGTTCGGCATGCGTCCCATCGCTTCGATGGCGCCCTGTGTGTCGCCGGTAAGCGCCGCGGCCTCAGCGAGTGTCCATAGGCCTGGGGTGTCTTGCGCGTCGTCCTCGACTGTCCGTAGCAATGCCGCTGCGAGTGGCGCATCGGAGCGTTCGGAGGCGGCACGCATCGCTTCGAGCGCCGAGTCGGCTTCCCCGAGCCCATGGAGGGATCGAATCGTGCCGAGATGCGCCGCGAGCAGGGTCGGCTGGAGCTCGAGGACACGGGCGAAGGCTATTCTGGCAGCCTCGGGGGGGGCGCTGCCCTCCAGGAGCTGTGCGGCGTGAAGGAGTATGACCGCCTGCGCCTCGTCGTCCGGCCATTGTTGCGCGGCGTCTGCAAGAGCTTCCGCCGCGCCCGCCGCGTTGCTGCGCGCCAAGCGGGCGGAGGCCGCAAGCGCATGAGCCACGAAGTCATCTTCTCGCAGCCCGGCGGCGCGCGTGGCCGCCTGCTCAGCGGCGGCCGCGTCATCGAGCTTCGACAACCGGAGGTGCGCCAGCAACTTGAGTGCCGAGACGCGATCCGCAACGGCCAGGTCGAGCCCTGCCTCCTTCTCGAGTGCGTCGGCCGCGGCACCCCAGTCTTCACGCCGTATCGCGTGCCGACGTAGCGATCGGAGCACGACCACATCCCGCGCGTCTGCGGCCAACGCAAGCGTGTAGTCGCGGGCCGCTGCCTCGTCGTTGCCCAGTTGTTCGTGAAGCTCTCCGGCGGAAGTCAGAAGCCTCGCGCGCGCGGACCCAACCGCGCGGCTGGCGAGGCCCTCGAGGAGCTCGATGCGGCGGCCCTTGGTCTCGGGCGTGTCGCCTACGAGAGGCAACGCCTCGTGGCGCGATGTGTGTTGAAAGACCGTGCGCTGCGCCGCCTGGGCGCCAGAGTCCGATGGGTCGGGCGGGCGACTGATACGCTTCGATTGGGGCCCCGTCTGGGTTTCGACGAAGGCATCGAGCAGCGAGGAGATCGCATCCTCGTCGAAATCAAACGACGGCGGACCCGACCCGCGGTTCGCCCGAGACAGATCGTCCTCAGCCATCGGTCCCCCAGAGCGCTGATTCGGCATCGATCCAGAAATGAAGGAGCTCGAGACCCCGCGGGGAGGCCTTGAGAGCGTCGAGTGTGGCGCGGCCTTTCAGTAAGGTCGTCATGGCGGCCGAGATGTCGCCCGAGGCCAAGAGTCCTGCCCGGTCGGCGCTTTGCTGGAGGCTGCGCGCGAATGTGAGCAATGATTCCGCTGTGAGCTTCGCGTCACCGACGGCCTCGTGCAGCGCCTTTCGGGTCGCCCTTCGAAGTTTGACGTCGACGGCGGGCAGGGCCGGACCCGCGTGCCCGACTTCGCAGCGCGCGGCACGAAGGACCGCCACCAATGTCCCGGCCACCTTTTGGGGCGTCACATCGAGGAGCCGCGCCGCGCCATGCGGTGCGGCCCACGCAAGACGACCTGCGATGAATCGCGCTGGCCCATCGAGGCCAGCCCTAGCGACCCGAGGGAGCACCCAGTCGATCTCGCCGTCGCCGCCGAGTCGTGCGATCACGGTGTCGAGCTCATCGGACAGCCCGATCGTCCCGGCGCGGGCTCCGAAACGTTGGCAGAGGCGCTTGAGCTCAGCGTAGGCCGGGTCCGTCGGCGCCGCCTTCTTCGTGCGAAGTCGATCCTTCGACAGAGCAGGGCCAGCGCGGAGCACGACTTCCTGTAAAACCGGGTCGGCTTCGGGATCCCACACCGCCGCTACGGAGACGCTGCTGAGGTCTGCTCTGCCGGAGTCGTCCCCGGGTGAGGCGAGTCCGAGTGCGCTCTGAACTGCGCCTACCGCTGCTACGCGCCTCGTATGTCCCCTCCACTGAGCCGCTTTACCCAGGCTTTCGAGGAGTAGGGCATCAAGCTCGCCCGCCGCGACGCGCTCCCAAAGGGCGCGCTCGTAGGCCCCGACTGCGTCGTCCTTCTCCGCGTCATCGAGGAGGTCGACCAGGCGGGCAATCGCGACGTCGTGCGCCGGCTCTGCCGCGAGTGCCCGCGTGTACGCGTCTATCGCGGGGCCTCGGTTGTCGAACCCGGTCTCGAGCGAGCCGATCCGTACCCAAACCTGCGCGTCCGCTAGGCCAAGGGCCTCGATCGCGCGTAGCTCTTCGAGCGCAGCCACTTTCTCATCGAGATGCGTCTCGAGAAAGTCAGCGGCGCCGAGGTGCGCCACGCGACGTTGTTCTTCGGGGATGCCGGCCCTCGACAACCGTTGCAGGCATTCGACCGCCTCCGCCCACTGCTCGAGCGAGACGTGGACCTCGGCCGCCAGAGCCAGCGCGCCGGCGTGTTCGGGCTCCGAGGTGAACAGCTCGTCGAGAACTTCGAGTGCGCCCGGCCGATCACTGAAGCCGCGAAGAAGGCGAGCACGTTCGTAGAGCAGATCCAGTCGATCCTTGGGGCCCCCGAGGGCGAGGCGGTCCGAGACGAGTGCTTCGAGGGCTTCGGCGTCCTGCTGCTCGGCGAGCAGATCGTGGAGCCGGCGGAAGGCGATGTCGCGAGTGGGGTCTTCTTCGAGCGCGCGTCGGAACAGGTCCTCGGCCTGCTGGTACTGCTCGAGGCAATCCAATCGGACGACTCCTGCCTCCTCCAACAAGTCGGCCCTGAGCGACCCTTCGACGAATGGCGAGAGGCGCTCGCAGGCTTGGGCGACCAGCGGCCACTGCGCCGCTTGGCGCGCGGCGCTCCGAAGCGTCTCCCAGAGTGCGAGGTCGTCGGGACGCTCATCGACGGCGCTGCTGAGCAGGGCCACCGCCTCGTCGCCCCGGTCTGCGTCGACGAGCGCTCGGCAATACGCGGCGTCGAGTGCGCCTCGCCCGACTGAATCGCTGTGGCCTAGTCGTCTCTCGAGGGCGCCCGCACGAAACTCGGCGTCGTCGCCGGGCGCCAGGGCTTCGTCGATGGCGATCGCCGCCTCGGGATGGCCCTCGGCGAGATGCTCGGCTTCTTGGGCGAGCAGGAACAGGTCGTCCGCGCCTTCGGCGCCCTGGGAGATCCGTTCGGTGCGCAGACCCTGAAGGAGAGCGCTCGCTCGCAGAGCCTCGGTTGGCGCGAGGGTCGCGAGCTGAAACCAAGCGTCATTTCCGAGGGCGTGTCGTTCACCGAGGGACGCCCGGAGTGCTCCGTAGGCGGCGCCAAACCCACCGGGAATCTCGGTGGGCGCGGCGTCCGCGTCCGTGAGGACCTCTTCGGCCGCGGAGCGTTGGTCTGCGGTCGTGAGCCGGACGGGCGTCGACAGCAAAGCAGTCGCCGCGGAAAGTGCAGTGACCGGGTGTTCGAGCGCTCGTTCGTAGGCGGCGCTTGCGGTAGCGTCACCCACCGACCTGAGCGTGTCGCCGCGAAGCAGGGCGTAGAGCTCGGAGACCCCTCCACCGAGTTCGGCATCGCAGAGGTGTGCATACGCGTGTAGTCTCGCGGGGACGTCGTTTTGACGCCGAGCGATGTCGAGCATGGCGAGAGCGGCCGACGGGGACTCCGGAGCTTCCAAGAGCGCCTGCTCATAGGCATGCTGCGCGGCAGTCAGATTCCCGCTGCGTTCGGCGGTCGCCCCTGCGAGAAGAAGCGATAGCTCGCCCAACGCTGCGCCCGGTTCACCTTGGGATCGCTCGCGAGCCAAGGACACGACATCTTCGGGACGTCCGCCTTCCCGGAGGACACCCTCGAGCAGAGTGACGATGTATCGGTCGTCCGGCGCCGCGCCCAGAGCTTGCCGAAGAACGCGTTCCGCTGAGTCCCAATCGCGGCTGCGTGCGTAGGCCTGCCCCGCGGCGCACAGGTGCCCGAGCTGCGGGTCTCCTGAGGTGATGCCCGCGATCGATTCGTGGGCTCGAGCCAGCAGGCTCGTATTGCCAGCCCACGCTGCGTGCGCTCGCGCGACGTGAGGCGCCCATGTGTGGTTGTCGGCTTCCTGGATGCTGTCGCGCAAGAGCAGCTGTGCGTCCTCGGTCGCGCCCAGGGCATTCTGGGTCACGTCGTATCGCGTGAAGGCCAGCATCGACCGCTCCGCAGGCTCAAGGTCGCATTCCAACAACGCGTCGCAGCACTCGAGGACGGCGTCGGCCTGTTGGGCGGCCAACGCCGCACCGAGAGCCTCCCGCAGGATTCGTTCCTTCGAGACGGTGGCGGTGCGGCCGGCCTCCGTGTAGAGCGCTTGCGCCTCGGATGAGGCGGACGGGTTCATCGCCGTCAGTTGCGCTGCATGCCATTCGATTCGTGCGCGGGCTTCTCCTTCCGCGCATTCCGCTTGCGCCCGGAGCCGTTCGGTTCGTTCGGCCCACGCCGAGGGCTCCGCACTGCGGGCCAATGCCACGTCGAGCGCCGCCCGGGCGTAGTCGGAATCGGGATACCGCGCCGCCGCGTCCCGTAGCGTTTCGAGGGCGCGCCCCTGGTCTTCGCTCGACAGCGCCCGCCGCAGCTCGTGGGCCACGAACGCGGGATCTGCCGGCGCCGAGGAGAGGAACCAATCCGAGGCGCTTTGCAACGCCGCCGGGTCGTCGCGTCCCTCCTCGATGAGCAAGGCTTGCAAGCGAGCTGCCCGTTGGTCGGGGAACAGGCGGAGGGCCGAGTCGATGTGACTCGCCGCCGCATCGGCGTCGTCCAGCCGGGTCGCGCAGCATGCCGCCGCCTCCCTCCACAAGAACGCGGCCATGGGCAGGCGCTCTTCCGCGGGCACCGACAGCTCCAACGGGTCCGAGGGTTCGTCCGCGTGGACCGCCTTCTCGAGGATGCGCGCCATCGAGGTTGTCGCGCGCACGAAGACGTCCCACCGATCGTGCTCTCGCGCGGTCCGGCGTTGCAGTGACCTGGCCTGCCACGCCAGCACGTCGGAGGCGCAAGCACGCTCGAGCGAGGCGATCGCTTCGTCGGGCTGCTCTGCTTCGATGTCGCTCAGGGCCACGTCGAGAAAAAGGGCCGCCTGGAGGCTCGGGTCCGAGGCGTGCTCTGCCTGCGCTCGCAACGCATGTCGCAGCGCGTCCTGGTCCCCGCGTGCCTCCGCAAGCCACTCGAGGATGAGCGCGGGAACGACTGGCTCGGGAGATTGTGAAATCGCTTCTTGCAGCAGCGACACCCAATCGTCCGATTGAACGGCCAGCCCCGTCATCGCGGCTGCACGCAGCGCGGGGCTCGTCGCCGAACGCACCTGCTCGGACCGAAGCGCCGGTAGGTCGCGCCCGTTCGCGCCACGCTCGGCGATGCGAAGTCGGGCGATCATCGCGGGTTGAAATCCAGGCGCCGCCGAATGCGACTGTTCGTAGTGATCGACCGCATCGGACGCACGCTCGAGCTCCCGTTCATAGAGCGCGCCTACTTGGTAGAGGATCGCCGCCTGGCTCGCCGGTTCGGTCTCCGCCTCGAGCTCGCGGCGTAGGTTTGCGATTCGAAGCTCTACCAAGTCGAGCTTACGTGCAGGCCCACGCTGCAGAGGTGGGCGCGGTGGCGGCTTTCCGATCATCGGCCGCCCCCCGTTATGCGAGTGTCCAACCGCCGTCGATGACCATGACATCCCCCGTTACGTAATCCGATTCATCCGAAGCTAAGAAGACCGCGCCTCCGGCGATGTCTCGCGGCTGTCCGACCCGACCGGCGGCCGACCGGTCGACGATGCTCGATCGAATCGAATCGTTGTCGACCAACACCTGTGCGAACTTGGTTTCAATCAATCCCGGTGCGATCGCGTTGACCCGAATGCCGGCCGCGCCGAGCTCCATGGCTAAGGTCTTGGTCATCGAGATCACCGCGGCCTTGGTCATGCCGTAGACCCCCTGCATGGGAGCCGCCATCGTCCCCGCGACACTTGCGATGTTCACGATTGACCCCTTCGCGTTCCGCTGCTGTAGATGGCCCGCCACCAGTTGGATCATTCCAAAGTAGCCCTTGACGTTGACGTCGAAGGTCTTGTCCCAAGCGCCCCAGTCGATCGTGAGCATCGGACCGAAGTGCGGGTTGGTCGCGGCGTTGTTCACGAGAATGTCGACTTGGCCGTAGGCGCTCAACGCCTCGGCGAGCATCTCTTCGCGCTGGCTCGGGTGAGCGGCATGGCAGGCGATTGGCATCGCCTCGCCTCCGTTGCCTCGGATCTCCTCGGCAACCGCTTGCAGGCCCTCGATTTTCCGCGACACGAGAACCACCTTGGCCCCTTCTTCGGCCATGTAGCCCGCGATGGCGGCGCCGATTCCTCGGCTTGCCCCTGTGACGATCGCGACCTTGTCTCGTAGGCGCTCACCCATGCTCCCCCTCCGTTGGTTTGATACGTATAGCCCTCCGCGGGGTGGTTTTGCTAGCGCGATCTGCACGGGGCTTGCGCACTTCGCATCCTGAGCAAAACTGGGCTCTTTCTGGCTTCGCCGAAGAGGTTGTTCTGACGCTGTTCTACCCCATTGCCGCGGTCATCGTGGGTTTCATCGCTGTGGTCTGGGGGGCTGATCGTTTCGTGTACGGCGCGGCAGGGCTTGCGAGCAACTTCGGGGTGAGCCGTCTCGTCATCGGGCTGACAATCGTGGCGTTCGGGACGTCGGCCCCCGAGATGTTGGTTTCAGGCATGGCGGCCGCCGCGGGCAGCCGTGAGATGGGCATCGGGAACGCCATCGGCTCCAACATCACCAATGTGACTTTGGTGCTCGGCGCCGCGGCGCTCGTTCGTCCTCTGCAGGTTCATTCTCGCCTCCTCATTCGTGAGATTCCGGTGCTCTTCTTGAGCATGGCGCTCGCGTGGTTTTTCCTGGCGGACGGAGATCTCAGCCGGACCGAGGGCATCATCTTGCTGGTCGGGATGTTCGCGCTGATCGCTTGGCTCAGCTCGCAGGGCCGCAAGCAGCCGGCCGAAGAGCTGGAATCGGTCGCCAGACCCTTTGAAGACGACGACATTCCCGCCTCGCTGCCCACCAACAAGGCGGTCGCCATCTTCACGCTCGGGCTGCTCTGTCTTCTGGTGGGATCACGGGTGTTGGTTTGGGGCGCGGTAGGCATCGCCCGCGACCTCGGGGTCAGCGAGCTGGTCGTCGGGCTCACCTTGGTGGCGCTCGGGACCAGTCTCCCCGAGCTCGCAGCCTCGGTCGCCGCGGCCCGTCGCGGCGAGGACGACATTGCGGTTGGCAACGTCATCGGGTCGAACATGTTCAACTTGCTCGGCGTGCTCGCGCTGCCAGGCATCATCGCCCCAGGCGCTGTGAACGAGATCATCGTCACCCGCGACTTTCCAATCATGGCGGGCGTGACGTTGCTGCTTCTATTGATGGCAGTGAACGAGCGCAACGCCATCGGCCGCAAACGAGGGATCACCCTCATTTTGGTCTTCGTCGGCTACTTCGTCATGCTGTTCTCGGGCCCGTCGCTGCCGAGCCCCTTCGGCTAGGGGCTGCGCCTCCAGACGAGGGTCATGTTGTTGGCCGGCATACCGACCTGCTCTTCGAGGGCGAAGCCCGTTCGCTTGCCGAGCTCGACGAGCTCGTCGATATCGCGGACGCCCCATCGGGGGTTGCGCGACCGAAGGCTTTCATCGAAGGCCGCGTTGCTGGGCGCCGTGTGCACTCCGTGGAGACGGTACGGACCGTATGTGATCAGGGGCGAACCGCCGGTGAGCAAGGTGCCCGCGCCGTCAAAGAGCGCCTCGGTGGAGTCCCAGGGTGAGATATGGATCATGTTGATGCAGAGCAGGGCGTCCGCGTGTTCCATCGGCCACTGCGGTGAGCGCACGTCGAGTTCGAGTGGGGCGAGGACGTTCTTGCGAGCTGCTTGGTCGACCCGCGCACGGATGCTCAGTAAGGCTTCCGGCGACGCATCGGTCGGCTGCCATTGGAGAGCCGGCAGGTGCCCGGAAAAGAAGATCGCGTGCTGTCCCGTTCCGCTCGCCACTTCGAGAACGAGGCCGGCCGGCGGAAGCACCCGTTGGAGCACTTCGAGGATCGGTTGCCTATTGCGCTCTGCTGCAGGCGCGAAACCCTTTGCCATCGTGATTGCATAGCCCATAACTTCCCGTCATCGAACCGAATCGGCGGGATTGGAGGGGACGGGCGGCCTGGGGGCTGGTCGTCGCCGTATGTCTTGCGGCGCCCTCGGTGACCCGCGCCTTGCTGTTGCGTGAGAAGCACCTCGGCTTTGCTCTGGCGGATCTGCGCGGTGTGCTGGCCGATGTTTCCGTGGCGCTTCTCGTGGTGGGCGTTGCGGGGTTCTTCTTCGCGACCCGAAGTTGGTGGGGCCGCGCGCTTGGCCTCATGGCCGTCGCGTCTTTGGTGTGGGTGAGCTTTGCGATGTACGAGTTCATCTCGGTCTTCGATTCGCTCTACGCGCTCAGCCACGCGAGCTTCCTTGCGGATTCCACGTTCGTCGGGGGCTCGGTTCGCCACGCCACGCACCCATGGCTTTTCGGTCTGCTTACGGCTTTCGGGGTCGCAGTCGGGTGGTGGGCGCGCGCTCCGGGCCAACGCTGGTGGCGGTGGTGGGGTGCGGTCTTCGCTGCGTGCGTGCTTGGGCAGGTCGTCATTCCGATTTCAGACACGCATGATGAATGGCGACAGCGGCACGCCCTGCAGGCGAATCTCTCGATCTTGCCGGGGTCAGCGGGCCTGGGGTCGGTTTCGATCGGGGCCGACGTGGGCGCCGTCTTTCGCGGCGATCTGAACGGCGAACGGTGGGCCGGGCCATTGCCCGAGCGCGCCAATGTGCTTCTCATTCTGATCGAAGCCGCGTCGGGCGCGCACTTGCCTTCCGTTGCTGCGACGCAGGGCGTGAAGAGCACCACTACGATGCCCAAGCTCGATGCGCTCGCCCAACGCCACCTCCTGTTTACCAGAATCATCTCTCACCAAAGGCAGACCAATCGCGGCGAGTACGGCATCTTGTGCGGGGACTATCCAAAGCTCCTGACCGACCAATCCAAGATGAGCGAACAGGTGTACGGCGCGGCGCATCGATGCCTGCCCGCGGTTCTGCGGGATCAAGGGTATGCGACGGCATACATACAATCGGCGCCCCTCGGCTTCATGATGAAGGATCAGTTCATGAAGAAGGCCGGCTTCGAGGAGTTGATCGGGGACCCTTGGTTCGAGCAGAGCTACGCACGCACCGATTGGGGCGTCGATGACAAGGCGTTCTTCGAGCAGTCGCTTGGCCGGGTGGTCGAGCTTCATGAGGACGAGCAGCCCTTCTTCGCGACGCTCCTGACGGTCGGCACACACCATCCCTTTGCCTTCCCGAAGACGGCGGCTGCCGAGGGTGCACAAACTCGGCAGGAGCGCGCCTTTCGATGGGCGGACGACGCCTTGGACGAGTTTCTGACGAAGCTCGACCAGCATGGGGTGCTTCGCGATACGGTCGTGATCATCACCTCCGATGAGTCGACTGGGCTCGTTCAGGCAGCGAGCCCCACGCAGAGGCTTCTTTCGCAGAGTTGGTCGTTCGCGGTCGTCATGTTGCCCAAGCCGCAGGCGAAGCGGATCGATACGCTTCATGCGCACGTGGATACTGCGCTCTCGGTGACCGATCTTCTCGGCTTTGAGCCGCAGGCGAGTCGTTTCACGGGGCGAAGCTGGTTTCGTGAGTACGACACCCCGCGCCACTTGTTTGCGGGGAACACGTATGCGCGGCGAGTGATCATGTGGGGGCCTGACGGCAGCGCCGTGGTCTGTGGCGAATCGTTTCGGAGCTGCACGCACTCGGTGCCTGTCGAGGGTCGGGTGTTCGGGCCCGAGCTGCACAGCGAGCAGGCTTCGGCTCGGGAGCGCCGGCTATTGATGGAGGTCGCGCGTCTGACGCGCTCCGGCCGCGGAGACATGACGGAGGTGGGGGCACTCGATTTGTGGACCGGAGACGCCGCATCCGTGCCGGCCACCGACGGGAAGAAACTCCTCATCGGCGGGCAGTACCTCCGTGTTCCGGGCGGAACGACGCTACGGGTCGATCTCGATCTGGAAGTCGTAGGCAACCGTGCGGCGATCGATTTTCATCAAGACGTCTTTCTCAATGGCTACGAGAAGTTCGCGCGCAAAGGAGTGCTGGTCCGTGACGGCGAGCGCTGGCGACTGAGCTACGAGATCGGCGTGCCCGACGATTCGAGTCAACTCGTGGTCCAGCTCTACGCGACGACGGTCTCCGGCGACGAGGGCTCGATCCGATTTCACGATGCGCGGCTGTCTATGACGAGCGGCCCCGTGAGCTCGCCAGGGGCGGTCGTCATCGAGGACGAGGTGTCGCTGGCCGTTCCTCGGTGAGTTGAAGCCGGCACCGGATGCGCTGGAGCTGTTCCTTCTCCCAGCGTTCGAGCTCGCTTTGAAGGCGCTTTTGGGCTTCTCGGTGCGAGGTCCCCGCTTCGCGCTGTTCATTCGGGTCGGTTTCGTGGTCGTAGAACAGCATCGTGTCGGCGCCGCGATGGTGAACCAGTCGATAACGGTTCTTGGAGATCGCGCCCTTCGGCTCATAGCCCTTGTTCGCGCGCCGGATGCCCCGCAGCCTGGCTCGAATCGATGCATCATCGAACGCCCGAAGACGAAAGCTGTCGAAGAGCTCCTCTCCACGCACGGGGAACGCCTCCGAGAAGGTCGGACGGCTCGTAAGGTTGGGGTCGAGCGTGAAGAGGCTGTTCGCCGGCGTGTCGGCGGGGATGGGCAGACCGAGGAAATGCAGAACCGTCGGCGCAACGTCGGCGATGCTCACATCCACCCGCGCCTCTGATGGGGCGAGCCCCGAGTGCCACAGTACAAGTGGCACATCGATCATCCAGGCGTTCAAGTAGACATGGTGACCCCAGTACGACTTCTCTCCCAACGCCTCACCGTGGTCTGAAAAGAAGACGACCAGGGTGTCGTCGAGCCACCCGTCCTCGTCCAAGTATCGCATCAGGCGGCCGAGCTCTTTGTCGAACCTCGCGACCTCGCTCAGGTAGGCGTTCTTCTTGCCCGGGCCGAAGGGGAACTCCTGGTGGGCTCGATACGGGTCGTGCGGCGCGTAGTAGTGAACCCACGCCATCACGGACGCGTCGTCGCCGCGCGCGGCCCGAAGCTGTGAGATCAGCGCGTCCGTGGCGTCGGTGTCGGTCGGCGTGAACATGGTGTCGACCCCCTGGGCGAGGAACTGCCCGACGATCGGAAGACGAAACCACCGAACGTCGGGAAGCACGGCGATCTGCCGGTCGACGTGCGGGCGCGCACGGGTGAAAATCGTGTCGGGTAGGGCGGGGGAAAGGTAGAGCTCGGCTGGGCTCAGGCCGGTGAAGGCGCTGCCCACCGCGAAAAGCGTCGCTGGATAGGTCGACGTGGCATTCGTGAACGAGACGCCCGTTTTAGCCAGGCGGGCCAGCTCTGGGGTAACGGGCCGTCCAGCCACCTGGGTGCCCACGACATCCTTTCGAAGGGCGTCGACCGTGACGATGATCACGTTGCGGCGTTGTTCGGGAGCGATTCCGATCGGAGACTGCTCCGGGACAGGTTTTGGCTCGGGGCACGCGCCGCCTGCGACAGACCAAGGCTCGTCTCGGGCGACGTGAGGAAGAATGTAGAGCGTCGTCAACGCAGCGGCTCGGTCGTGCGCCGTCACTTCGCGCTGGCCGGTAGCCACGAGCGCAGGGTCGAACCTCGAGCCGACCCCGAAGAGCAAGCAGGCTCCGGCCGCGCCCAACACGACCCACCAGAACCGAGACTCTCGGAAGAGAAAGTACAGCATCGCGCCCGAGAGAACGCCCGCTGGGAAGACCAGTTGGGCCATCGAGTCGTCGTACGCTCGGTAGCGCCCGATGGCCGTCATCAGGAGCGCGATCACGAGCGCCGTCCACGCGATCCATGCCACACGCCAGCGCGTAGCCCCGATGCGCGCGCCTACGATCAGCCATGTCCAAGCTCCGGCTCCGAGGAGGCCGATCGCGCAGTCCATCCCGATGCGCACGAGTTGTCGCTGCGGGTGGACAGCCCACCGGGGTCCCGAAAGCAGAAAGTCAGTGTGTCCCCACCCAAGTGCTGCCACGACGATCGTCACAGCCGCGGCGGATGCCACCGTGGCCATCAGGGGCGCGCGGGCAAGTCGAGAGACCGTGCCGAGTACCAGGGCACTCGGGAGGGATCCGACCAGCCCGAGCCACGCCACCTGGCCGAGGAGCGCGATGGAGGCCGAGGATGACGAGTCCAGCCCCACGAGCAGGACCAGGACGCAACCGAGGTACGCCGAAGCCCACAGCCTCAGTAGTGGAGCGATTGGCCTACGGGGCATCGAGCTCAGCCACCTTCTCATCGAGAGATTGCTCCGCCGCGATGAACCGCGCCACGCTCACCGGAGGCTCGAAGGCACTGTGCAAGAGCCACCATCGAGCATCCATCGCGAGTGGTGTCGAGCTCCAGGCCTCGATGTCGCGCGCCTCTTCGCGGAGGTCCAGCATGAAGAAGTCGCCAAATTGGCGATAAGGGTGGCGCGACGCGAACACCGCGCGTCGCTCCTCCGGGAAGGCGTCGAGCGTTGCGATGAACACCCAGCCCTTGGCCCCCTTTCTATTCGGAATCTCGACACGGGGGTTCTGGGACCAGCGGTGGGTCACGCGATCGAGGGTGATGTCGAAGCGAGGTTCTAGCCGAAGGGGTTTGAGGCTCGTGTGCAACTGGACTCCCGTGTCGCGGTCGGTCCAGGCCTTGACGCGCTCGGCAAAACGAAGTTCGGGCCTCCCGGAGTCGTAGGTGTCCATCGCGCCGCGCACCGGTCTGAAGAACCACATCGATCCGCCAACGTAGCGCCCTTCGGGGACGATCTGAACGATGCGAATCGCCAGGGGGACGAGAAGCAGCAGCACGCTGAAGCTAACCGCCTTGCCCCCGCGTTCGCGGATCCAGCGCGCCATTGCGAAGAGCGAGACGGGAACGGCAATCGCGACCGCGGGAAGCGTGGGCCACGCCCAGTACGAATGCACAATCGCGCTCCACCGAAACGTCCAGTAGTGAATCAACCCGGCGACCAGGAAGGCGACGGGGATCAAGTCTCGTGGGCGAGCCGTCCCACGGGCGGCGCGAACGCCCCATGCGGCCATCCAAGCCGCGCACAGTCCAAGAACCGGCGTGGTGAACATCAGCTCCGGAACGACCAACAAGTGCGTTCGGAACCGCACCCAGGAAAGGGCTCGCCGCGTGTTGAACGCCCCCGCCAACTCGTCGAGATTGCCAGAAACCACATCTACCAGGAGAAAATGCCCCGCGAACAACGCGACGACCCATGCGCAGAACACAGCCAGCTGAACGCGTGAGCCGCGCGCGGGTTCCCCGGCCCGCGGCCCGAAGAGCGTCCACCCCCAATGCAACGCGATGCACGCGGCGATGTAATAGGCCGGCCAGTCCCAGCTCGCTGCGATGGCGAACGTAATCAGGAAGAGGGCGTACTCTCTTCGAGGCCAGGGGGGCGCGCGGCTCGCGCGAACGTACAGGAAGAGTGTGAGCAAGGACCAGAAGATGAAACCAGCCGAGTGGTTGGACATGTTCGTGTAGATCGCGTTGATCGGGAGTGCGACGTAGATCGCCGAGGCGGCTAGGGCGTGGGCGTCGTCCCAGAGACGCCCGACCACGGCGAATAGCGCGCAGAGCGCCGCTACGCTCCAGAACCCGGCGACGAGGCGGATCGAAGCCTCGTGGTCACCGAAGAGGTTCACGCTGGCCACGTTGTGCAAGTGCAGCGCAAGTGGCGCGTGCGTGTACACTTGATCTTTGTTGGGAGGGGTGTTGGCGGTCTCGTATTGGAGCGGGAACAGGACGTCCCAACGGAGCGTATTGCGCGCCGCGTTGTGGTACGCAGCGCCATTCCAGCCGTTGTGGCCGCGCGTCCATTGATCGGCGACGCCCCACACGGCCAAGAAGACCTGCAGCGCGAGCACTACGGCAAAAGCGACACGAATCGGCCTTTGCCTGCCGCCGACGCGATCAGGGCCCATCGCTGGGGAGTATGGCCGCTCCGGCCGGACGCGTCAGCTTTCGAGAAGCCGTCGCGCCACGACGTGAGCCTGAATCTCGTTGGCGCCCTCGAAGAGGCTGAGAACGCGTGCGTCGACCAACAGGCGAGATGCGGTGTACTCCTCCGCGTATCCGTTGCCGCCGTGGATCTGGACGTTGGCGTCCGCCGCTTCCCATGCGGAGCGGGTAGCCAAGAGCTTCGCCATGCCCGCCTGGAGGTCGCAGCGCTTCTCTTGGTCCTTTTCGCGAGCGCTGAAGTATGTCATTTGCCGAGCCGCTTGGATGCGGACGATCATGCGACCAATCTTCCGCGCGACGCGCGGGAACTGGAAGATCGGTCCACCGAACTGCTCTCGCTCCGTGGCGTAGAGGATCGCATCTTCGAGCGCCGCCTGCGCCACGCCCACGCCCCGGGCGGCGGTTTGAATGCGCGCACTCTCGAACGTACGCATGAGTTGCTTGAAGCCCGCGCCCTCTTCGCCCCCTAGCAGGGAGTCCGCCGGGAGCTTGAAGTCTTCGAAGCTCAGCTCGTATTCCTTCATGCCCCGATAGCCGAGCACCGTAATCTCGGTTCCTGTCAGGCCTTCGTCGACGAACTCGGCCTCACCGCCTTCGCCGGTGCGGCGTGTCTTGCTGGCGAGGAACATCGACAGCCCGCGGTACCCTGGCTCATCCGCGTTGGTGCGAGCGAGGACGGTCATCAAGTCCGCGCGTGCGGCATGGGTGATCCAAGTCTTCTGCCCATTGAGCACGTAGCTGCCGTCGCCTTGCTTCACCGCGCGAGTTCCGAGGTGCGCGAGGTCCGAGCCGATGTTCGGCTCCGTGAACACCGCTGTCGACAGCACCTCGCCAGCCGCGAGCCTCGGCAACCACTCCTTCTTCTGCTCTTCTGTGCCGCCGCCCATGATCAGCTCGGCCGCGATTTCGGAGCGCGTGCCGAGAGACCCCACGCCGATGTATCCGCGGGATAGCTCCTCGGTGACGACGCACATCGCAACCTTGCTCATGCCGAGCCCGTCGTACTCCTCCGGGATCGTCAGCCCAAACACGCCGAGCTCACTCATCTGATCGACGATGTCCATCGGGATCAAGATGTCCTGTCGGTGGATGTCCTGGGCACGCGGAATCACCTCCGCGTCCACGAACTTCGAGAATTGCGAGCGAATCTCCTCGAGCATTTCGTCCTCGAACCCAGGGTTCGGGAAACCGTGCTCCAGCGCATGTGCCGCGAGCTCCAGATAGACGTTGCCGCTTGCGTGCTCCGCGGAGAAGGCGACGACTTCGGGGCGGAGCACAGTCTCGCGCAGGTCGCCTTCGGTGATGCCGAGCTCCCAGAGTCCGATATTCTCGCACGCGCCGAGATCGACTCCGCCGAGGATCGAGCGCGCGACCTCACCCACGTAGGCCCGGGCGACTTTGCTTTCGTAGTCGCCGCCGACACGCTCGGCCCAGGCGGCCATCTGACGACACGCTTCGAGCTCCGTGGCCAGGTAGGCGACCGCGTGCGCTGCGAGCTGGTTCTCGTTGAGCTTTTTGGGGCTGATCCGATCGCCTTCGGTGACGATCGCCTTCACGTTGTCGTGAGCTCGTTGGTAGACACCCTCAATGGCTTCGATCACTTGCTGCATGGTGGATCCTATCCGTTCGCGATCGCTGCGAGCGTTTCTTCGAGGTTCTTGAGCCCAGGCCGGGGCGCCCCGACCAGGCACGCGACGGTGCCGTGGAGCTTGTTCTCGTACATGAGCTGATGGGCCTCAGGAATCTCTTCCCAGGTGAAGAGGCGCGTCATGACCGGCTTGATCTTGTCCTGGATGACAAGGCGGTTTGCGCGGCCGGCGGAGTCGGCGTCCGCGAAGTGCGAGCCGATGATCTTCTTTTGACGCATCCAAAGATGGCGCACGTCGAAGTTGAGATTGTAGCCAGTCGTGGCGCCGCAAATGACGATGCGACCGTACTTCGCCGCCAGGAACACGCTGGCCGGGAAAGTCGCCTTGCCGACATGCTCAAAGACGACGTCCGGCCCCTTGCGCTCGCCGAGAATCTCCCAGATGCGTTTGCCGAAGCCCTTGAGGTCGGCGCTGTGCGCCTTCTGCTCTTCGGGTGTCATGTCGTCTTTGTACTGAAGGGCCGGAAAGTCCCTCCGGTTGATGACGCCGTGGGCACCGAGTTGCATGACGAGCTCGGCCTTGTCGTCGCTCGACACCACCGCGATCGCCCGCGCGCCCATGATCTTGCAAAGCTGCACGGCGAATACGCCGAGGCCGCCGCCAGCACCCCAGATGAGGACGTCCTCTCCGGGCTGGACCTTGGCGCGGTCGACCAACATGCGGTGGGCGGTGTAGTAGGTGAGGCCGTAGCTCGAGGCGTCTTCCCAGCTCAGATGCGGGGGCTTCGGAAGCACCTGCTGCGCCTGCACTTTCGTGAACTGCGCGAACGAGCCGTCGGGCGTCTCGTAGCCCCAAATGGTTTGCAGGTCGTTGGTGCCGGGGTTCACGAGGTGGTTGCAATGCAGAACCACTTCGTCGCCGACCTTGTGGTCGTTGACGCCGGGGCCCACTCCCCACACCACCCCCGACGCATCGGATCCTGCGATGTGGAAGTCGAGCCCGTGGCCCTTGAGCACGTTGACGGGCTTGCCGAGCCCCGCCCAGATGCCATTGAAGTTGACGCCGGCCGCCATGACCTGCACCAACACCTCGCCCGGACCGAGCTCCCAAACCGGGAGCTCCTCGTGTTGGAAGGATTGCTTGGGCTCCCCGAAACGCTCTGGGCGAATCGCGTACGCGTGCATCTTTTCGGGCACGACGCCTAGCTCTGGGAGTTGGCCAACGGGGACGATATCTGGACGTTCACTCATGTCTTCCTCACGGAGTTTTGCCGAGCGCTGCTACATACTCTCGGCTCAAGTGTTCGCAAAGGCTCAAAGGCGTCTCGCCGCTGTCGAGGTCTCGCTCGGCACGCGCTTGGAGCTGGGCTGCTCCCCCTAGGGTCGAAACGCCATGCTCGCCATGTTTGCGGCTGAAAAGGTCGACGGTCCACTGCACTTCGCCTCGTCGACGGTGGGCCGCGAGGGTCTGCGCGAGGTGCGAACGATGCTCGTCGAGTGCTTCGATCAGCTCGTCAATTCCGGTGCCGTGAGTCGCGCTGGTCGCGATGATCGGCGTGTCCCAGCTCGCGTCTTGCCCGCCGTCGGCTCCGACCGCGTGGGCGGTTTGAAGCGCGCCGCGTAGGTCGGCGACCGCGCGCTGCGCGAGGTCGTCGTGGTCGGCTTTGTTTACAACCAATATATCTGGGATCTCCATGATGCCGGCCTTCAGGAACTGAAGGACGTCGCCGCTTCCAGGCTGAATCACCAACACGACCGTGTCCGCGACGTGGATGATGTCGATCTCCGACTGGCCAACTCCGGTGGTCTCGATGACCACCATGTCGTAGGCGGCGGCGAGGACGCGTACCGCCGAGTTGGCGGCGTAGGCGAGGCCGCCCACCTCGCCAGCCGTGGCGAGCGAACGCACGAACAAGCCGTCGTCCGAGGGGTCGAAGCTCATCCGAGCGCGGTCGCCGAGCAACGAACCTCCGGAGCGAATGCTGGATGGATCGACCGCGACCACGCCGACGGTGCGGCTACGTTGGCGGACCGCGCGCGCGAGCGCGGAGGTCAGGGTGCTCTTTCCCACGCCAGGTGGGCCGGTGAGGCCGACGCGGTGGCCGCCCGCTGCTTTGGGTGCGTCCTTGAGTGCGGCCAGGAGTTCGGTCACGCCCGCCTGCGCTCCCGGACGCCGATCCTCGACGAGGTTCAACGCGCGGGAGACCGCCGCCTTGTCCGCCGACATCACGTTCGCGGCGTCTTCGCGGAGATCACTCGGCGGCATGCTGGCGGTCCACCAGGTCGATCAGGTCGCTCATGATGCTATCGAGCTCGTAGTCTTTGGGCGTGTAGACCGCCGCGACCCCTTCGCGGCGCAACCGCGCTGCATCCACCTCAGGAATGATGCCCCCGGCAACTACTGGGACATCGCCAAGCCCTGCTGTCTGCAGCCGCTGCACGACTTCGGGCACCAACGCGAGGTGTGAGCCACTCAGAATACTGAGTCCGATCAGATGCACACCTTCTTCGAGCGCAGACGCGACGATTTGTTCCGGCGAGACACGAATGCCTTCGTACACCACGTCGAAACCCACATCCCGCGCCTTGATCGCGATCTGTTCTGCGCCGTTGGAGTGCCCGTCGAGTCCGGGCTTTCCCACCAACAACTTCGCTCGCCGACCCATCCGCACTTCGAGCTCATCGAGCCGCTTGCGCAGCCGAGCGATAGTCTCCGCGGCAGGGCCGGACCCGGAGGTCTTCACCGTGGCGCCCGCGACCCCCGTCGGCGCGCGGTACTCGCCCCACACCTTGCGGAGCGTGTTGGCCCACTCGCCGGTCGTGACGCCCGCATGTGCAGCGGCGATCGAAGGAGCCATCATGTTCTGGTCGGTTCTCGCTACGCGTTCTAGCTCAGCCAGTGCTTTCTCGGCGGCGTCGTTGTCGCGTTCCGCTTTCCAGCGACCGAGCGCTGCACGTTGAGCCGCGTCAACCTCGGGATCGACCGTGAGGATAGCCTCATCGAGGTTTTCGGTGAGCGGCGAGGGGGCCCCCTCGACGTACTTGTTGACGCCGACGACCACCTGGTCGCCGTTCTCGATCGCTCGAATCCGTGCGGCATTGGATTCGACGAGCCTCTGCTTGATGTATCCGCTCTCCACGGCTTCGACGGCACCGCCCCGTTTCAAGACCTCTTGCACCTCGGCCCACGCGGAGTCGACGAGGCGCTGCGTTTCGGCCTCGACGACTTCGCTGCCTTTGAAAAGGTCCGCGTACTCGAGAAGGTCAGTCTCGTAGGCGAGGATCTGCTGCGCACGCAGCGACCACTGCTGGTCCCACGGGCGCGGCAGGCCGAGCGCCTCGTTCCAAGCCGGGAGCTGGATTGCCCGGGCCCGAGCGTCTTTGCTGAGTGTGACCGCCAGCATTTCGAGGACGATTCGAATTACGTTGTTCTCGGGCTGCTGCTCGGTGAGCCCGAGGGAGTTCACCTGCACGCCGTAGCGGAAGCGCCGATGCTTGGGGTCGGTTACGCCGTAGCGCTCCTGCGTGACGCGGTCCCAGAGTTCGACGAACGCGCGCATCTTGCACAGCTCTTCGACGAAGCGAATGCCGGCGTTCACGAAGAAGCTCATGCGTCCGACCACTTTACCGAACTCGGCTTCGGGCACGCGGCCGGTCGCCTTGACCGCATCGAGCACTCCGATCGCGGTGACCAAAGCGTACGCGAGCTCTTGGGTCGGCGTCGCGCCGGCTTCCTGCAAGTGATAGCTGCAGATGTTGATCGGGTTCCACTTGGGGACCTCATCGACGGTGTAGGTGATCAAATCGGTGATCAACCGCATCGACGGGGCGGGCGGGAAGATGTGGGTACCGCGGGACAGGTACTCCTTGATGATGTCGTTTTGTGTGGTCCCACGGAGGACGCTGTGGTCGACTCCCTGGTCCTCGGCTGCGGCGACGTACAGCGACAGCAGCCAAACCGCGGTCGCGTTGATCGTCATCGACGTGTTCATCTGGTCGAGAGGCAAACCGTCGAAGAGGGCGCGCATGTCACCGATGTGCGACACGGGAACCCCGACTTTGCCGACCTCGCCGCGGGCGAGCGGATCGTCCGGGTCGTATCCGGTCTGGGTCGGCAGATCGAACGCCACACTCAGGCCCGTTTGGCCTTTGGCCAGGTTGGTCCGATAGAGCTCGTTCGATGCGGCCGCGGTGCTGTGACCCGAGTAGGTCCGCATGATCCACGGTCTGTCGCGCTCCCGCTTGCCGTCCTCCGCCATCGCCGGTCCCTTCCTCTGCAATCCGCAATCTGCCCCATCTATCCAGGGGGGCAGAAGCCTACATCGTTTTTCGCGTTGCTTGCGTTCTAGGCCCGCGTGACCGTTGCGGTGCTCTTTACAGCTTCACACGGTCGAGCCCGGTGCTCTTTGGACTATCATACGGCCGGTAGGGGTCAAGCAGCCGGGAAACATGGGTTTTCGAGTGTTCGCCCGCCTGGTGGATCCTGTAAATTTGCGGTAAACGACCCGGATGGCG
Organism: uncultured Polyangiaceae bacterium; assembly: GCA_964195565.1. Taxonomy (GTDB): domain Bacteria; phylum Myxococcota_A; class Polyangia; order Polyangiales; family Houyiibacteriaceae; genus SG8-38. Next base: position 55,242 of record CAXMRN010000063.1, read on the forward strand.
GAGACGAACGCAGCGATGGGGCAGCGTTTGCGGGAGCTTCGGCTGCGGCGGGGGTTGCAGCAAAGCGAAGTCGCCCGCCGCCTCAAGATCTCGCCGGCGTACTTGAGCCTCATCGAGAAGGGCAAGCGCGTAGTTCAGTTGCCACTCCTGTTTCAGGCACTCGAGCTGTATGGCGTCGCGGTCGAAGACTTCATGGCGAGCCTCGGCGAGCGCCGGGTCGACGAGGGGCTCGCCCGCCTTCTCGACGAGCCCCTGTTGCGCTCTCTCAACCTGAGCGAGGAAGACCTGGCCAGCATCAGCGGGGAGCCGCGGATGGTGGCGACTATCACGGCGCTTTTCAATCTCTACAAGAACACCCGGAGCCAACTGGATCACGTCATGGCGAGCTTCGCGCAGATGGAGCGGGAGGCCGACGATGATTCCGTTCGGTTCGACTACAGCCCGTACGACGAGGTGACCGACTTTCTCGAGCAGCATGCCAATTGGTTCGAATCGCTAGAAGAGCGTGCGCAGCAGTTTCGACGCGACTGCGCGCTCGGCCGGCGCGTCACGAGCGACGACCTCGAGCGGGGGCTCTTGGCTGAAGTCGGCGTGCGCGTGCACCGGACTCCCGACCCCGCGGACAGTTCAGTCATTCGCACGTGGGACGCCGAAGAACGAATCGTCACGGTATCCGATGATCTGTTCGAGCAGCGCTTGAAGTTCCAGCTCGCGCATACGGTCGCACTAGGTCTCTTCGATGAGGAAAAGCTACATAGGCCAATCCTGGAGGGCTACCGAGGCCAGCACTCCGAGACCCGGAAGCTGATCAAGATCCATCTTGCCAACTACTTCGCGGGCGCGCTCCTGCTCCCCTATCCGGATTTCTATCGTGAGGTCACCAGAACTCGCTACGACGTCGAGCTCCTCGCTCAGCTGTTCGAATCGTCATACGAAACGGTGGCCCACCGGATGTGCAATCTGTCGGACCCGCGCCGCCGCGGGGCCCCGATGCACTTCCTGAGGGTCGACGTCGCGGGAAACATCTCCAAACGCTACTCCGGGGATGGAATCCGATTCCCGCATCAGGACGGCTCGTGTCCCAAAATGGCCGTGCACCTGGCGTTCCTCACTCCGAGCGTGATTACCAAGCAGTACTCTGCGTTTCCCGACGGATCGACCTATTTCTGCTTTGCGAAGGTCGTGAGCGAACCGGAGCAGGGTTCACTCGTCAAGGGCACGACCTATAGCATCGGGCTCGGCACTCACGCGGACAACGCCCGACACTTTGCATATGCAGACGATCTGCCGTTCGCCGACCCGAAAAAAATGGCAGTCCCAGTAGGAACGACCTGCCGGTTCTGCGAGCGCACCGACTGCAACATGCGCTCGGCTCCAAGCTACAAGTTCGCATTCCGCGTCGACGAGTACACCAAGAAGGACAACTTCTTCTCGCCGCTCGTGAGTCGGGACCCGGGGGTGGACGTGCACAAGCCGGCTCGCCGCAAGCCGGCGCCGTGATATGGTCGCGCCCCGGAGGTTCACATGCCGTCGTTCGATGTCGTTTCCAAAACCGATCAGCACGAAGTCGACAATGCACGCAACCAGGCGAGCAAAGAGATCGCTCAGCGGTACGACTTCAAAGGCACCGACAGTAAGATCGAGCAGACCGAGGAGGGGATTGTGATTCGGTCGAACAGCGAAGGGCGGCTCGACGCTGCCCGCGACGTGCTCGAAAGCAAGATGGTGCGAAGGCAGGTGTCGCTGAAGTCGCTCGACACGCAGCAGCCCCAACAGGCGGGCGGCCAGATGTGGCGACAGCTCATCAAGCTCAAGGAAGGCGTATCCAAAGAAAAAGCAAAGGAAATCGTCAAGAGCATCAAGGACGCCAAGCTCAAGGTGCAGGCGTCCATCCAAGGTGACTCGGTGCGGGTCTCCGGCAAGAAGCGAGACGACCTCCAGGACACGATCGGGTTCCTCAAGGAGCAAGATTTCGACCTGCCGCTCCAATACGTGAACTTCCGAGACTGAGGCGACGTGCTTTGACCCAGACGAAAGTAAAGCTCGTGGTTGGCTACCAGGGCGCCGAGGGCGCGTACAGCCAGCTCGCTGCGAAGAATCACTTCGCCGGTACGGACGCGCAGGTGCGTTGCGTCGGCTACCACAGCTTTCGGGAGATGCTCGAGGCGCTCAAGGCGGGGGAGGTTGATTTCGCAGTGCTCCCCATCGAGAACTCCATCGCCGGGTCGATCAACGACAGCTACGACCTGCTTGCCGAAACGGGACTGTCTCTGGTGGGAGAGGAGTTTCAGCCCATCGCACACTGCCTGATCGGCGCCGCAGGTGTGCCCGTTGCCGACATTCGCCGGGTCTATTCGCATCCGGTCGCGCTCGCGCAGTGCGGCGAGTTTCTCGAGACCCTCGAGGACTGCCACGTGGAAGCGTTCATCGACACCGCTATGGCCGTCGAGCAGGTCAAGAAGGACGCCGACCCCACGCAGGCGGCCATTGCCAGCGAAGAAGCGGCGGTGCTCCATGGTTTGCCAATCTTGCGCAGGGAGATCGCCGACCATCCAGAGAACTACACTCGTATGGTGATTGTCGCCCGGCAGCCTGCGCACCATGAGCCTGGCGTCGCGTGCAAGACCTCACTGATCTTTTCTACGATTCACGAGCAAGGCGCGCTCGCCCGCTGCATCTCGATCTTCGCGGAACGGGGCCTGAACCTCACGAAGATCGAATCGCGCCCCAAACCGCTTACGCCGTTCGAGTACGTGTTCTACGTCGACTTCGAAGGCAACGTGGATCGCGAGACGACACAGGCGGCGCTAGGAGACCTCGAGGAGGTCACCACCTTCCTCAAGGTGCTCGGTTCGTATCCGATCGGCCGCACTCGCGTCAGCTAGCGATGGCCTCTGCAACATGGGAGAGGCGATTGGCGTCGCTCTCGAGTCCCGCTGCGAGACAGGTCGCCGACACCATCTTCAATGCGGCTGCTTCTCCGGGCCCGTCCTCTTGGTCGCGTGCAGCCGCCAGGGCCTCGAGCGCATCGATCATCGCGTCACGGCCGCGCCCTCGCGCAAGCTGCAAGCAAGCCGATGCGATTGCGATCCGGATTGCGCCGCCAGGGGTCTGGTTCGGGCTCTTCTTCGCCGCGTCGAGAGCTTGCTTGGCGGCTGGAACGTCTTCTCTGCTGATATAAGAGACGACGCGCAAGCAGTGGGCACCGGTGAGGTCACCGCCGGCCGCAATCAACGATTCGACCAGGGCATCGAACTGGTCGTGGTCCCGTTCCTTCAGCGACCGCACTAGCTCGTCGGAGCGATTCTCGAGCTCCTCTTCGAGGTCCGGAAGCGTTGGCCGCTCTTCGTCCTCCTCCTCCCGTGGCGGGCCGGACGGAAGCCGTACGGCCCGGCTGATCTCGGAGGCGCCCTCGCGGGTCTCCGGGTCGGGCTGGTACTGCACCGCTGCCGCGGCAAGGCGCACCGCCGCATTGGTGTATCCATTGTCGGCAGCGAGGGAGCCGGCTTCGAGGATTGCGTGCGCGCCGCGTCCGAGATCCCCTCCTTCACAAAGATAGGCGCCGATGGTGGCTGCCATCGACGGCCCGACCAGCGGCTCCGCCGTATGAAGGGCCTGCGCGACGAACCGGTAGACCTCGGTCCGGCGGGCCGGCGGCATGCGTTGCACCACGGCCCTGCGAAGGAGTTCCGAGTCGGGCTTCGCTTGGGGCGTCAGCAGCCCGTCGTTGACCAGTGCTTCGAGAGCCCTTTGCCGGGTGTCCGTCGGTATCCCGTCCAACGCGACGGCAGCGTCGACGACCTGTGCGGACGACGCGGGGAGAGCGGTGCATGCGACCTCGAGGAAGCGCATGGACGATGTGTCGAGCGTTGCGAACCGTTCTTCGAGGAGCGCGCGTGGCCCGAGGTGTTGTCGGCGCTCCGCCGACGCTTCGCGCCACACGAAGGTGCTACCGTCGCGTACGATGTCGCCGGTGGCGATCATGGTTCGTGCGGCCTCCATGATGCCCAACACCGTCGTCCCGCCGGTGATCACGAGCTGCGTGGCGATCTCGGCATCGGTATCCTGCCCGAGGATGCCAGCCGCCACCAGTAGCGCTTCGTTCGGATCGAGCGAAGGAAGGTCGATCTTCGCCGCCCGCTGCAAGCCACGAAGGCCCGCCGGGATACTCGACTCGGTCGTTCGAATGCAAAGCATGGCGGCCACCGTCTCGTCCGACAGCGCGGCGCCAATGACACTCAGGGTGGCGGGGTCGACGGCCGAGACCCGGTCGATGTAGATCCACGGGATACCGTGCTCCGATCGCAGGGCGCGGAACGTCGCCTTGAGCGCGTGGATGGCCGCTTCGCGAGGCGGAGGCGCCGCGCAGGCGATCGATTTGAGCGCGTCGGCCACGCCGGGCTCGGTCTTCTTGAGGGCCTGTCGAGTGGGCTCGAGCGCTCGCCAAGCTCCGAGGAGCGCCAGGCGAAGCCCACCAAGTGGCTCGAGCCCGCCGGGAACCGCGCCGATCTCGAGGAATGCGGGTGGGCGAAGCTCGTCACGTAGCGCGAAGACACCCGCGCGCGCGCCAATGCCCAGCTCCCCCGTCAGATAGAAGACGCACGTCTGGGACCCAGCGGCGGACTTCTTCAGCGGCTCGAGCGCATGGCGAATGCTCGCTGGAACGGGCGCGGGGTGGAGCAAGCCCACGGCCCGCCGGCATTCTTCGAGCAGCGGGCGGCTTCGGTCGATGGCCTCTCCCTGCAACGCGAACGAGGTCGTGCTGACCGACCGTCCGAACAGATAGGTCCGCGACGCGGCTTCGCGAGATTCGACGTCGAGAACGACTTCACCGGCGCGGGCCTGGTTGGCCAGTAACTGCGCGCGATCGATCGCACTACCGTTATTGGTGAGATGGCCTGCGTCGTCCTTGGCGCGTTGGACGTCGCCACTAGCGATGCCAAACGCGATGGGAAGGCCACCGGCTGGCACAGGCTGCGATTCGGCCTCCACGAGGAGGCGGAGCGCCAAGTTGATCGCGGTCTTGAGTTCATGAAGGGTGAAGTTCGCCACCACCGTGCCGGCGAGGGACGAGATCACCTCGCCTCCCGCTCCCTGCACCTCGTTCGTGACGTAGCGCGCCCATTGCCCCGCGGCCGCGGTGGTCTCCTCTTCTTCGAAGGCGGGAGGCAGGATCCTGTGCCAGAGGACGAAACGTTCCATCGCGATGTACAGCTAGGCGCGCCCGGGCGCCGACTTCACGTCGGTCACCGTCTCAAAGATGCCCATGCCCCCTTATGAGGTCACGATCCCACGCAGACGGCCCCGTGTAAAGGGACTGAGGTTTCTCGACTTCCCAGTTCCGTTTGTGCTAGCTGGGAATCATGTTGAAGGGGGCACACGTCCTGATTACCGGGGGTGCGGGTTTCATCGGTAGTGCGTTGGCTGCGCGCTTAGCAGACGACAACCATATCCGGGTGCTGGATATCCTGCGGCGAAACGCGCTTTCGAAGGCCGGGCTCGATCGTCACCCGAATATCGAGCTGGTCGTCGGCGATGTTCGGGACATGACGGCGGTCCGCAGGGCGGTCACCGGTTGCGACCACATCATCCACATGGCGTCCATCGCCGGGGTCGACACGGTCTTGAAGAACCCGGTCATGACGATGGAGATCTCGCTGGAGGGGACGATGAACGTCCTGCGCGCGGCGAACGACAGTGTCGGCGTCAAGCGCCTGATCGACTTCTCCACCAGCGAGGTATTCGGTTCGTACGCGTTTCGCGTCCGAGAGGCCGACGTCACTAGTCTCGGCGCCGTCGGCGAAGCCCGATGGACGTATGCGGTCAGCAAGCTTGCGACGGAGCACCTCGCACACAATTATTGGAAGCAGTTCAACCTTCCGACCGTTTCGATTCGCCCATTCAACATCTACGGGCCCGGGCAGGTTGGCGAGGGCGCGGTGCACGCATTCGTCGTTCGTGCGCTCAAGGGCGAGAAACTGCTCATCCACAACGAAGGCGATCAGATTCGCTCGTGGTGCTACATCGACGACATCGTCGACGCCATCCTGCTTACGATGGAGCGTGAGGAGTCGGTCGGAGAGAGCTTCAACATCGGCAATCCCCGTAGCACCGTCACGATCTACCAGCTCGCGCAGTTGATCGTCCGCCTCACGGAGAGCAAGTCCCCGATCGAGTTCATCGATTGGGACTTCCCGGACGTCGAGCTGCGAATTCCAGACGTGAAGAAGGCAGAGAAGCTCTTGGGCTTCCGTGCGCAGGTGGAGCTAGAGCAGGGCTTGCTCGACACGATCGAGTGGTACCGCCGCAAGCTCAACGGCGAGGCGTGAGGTGACGGAGGCCGCTCCGCGGGTATACGATCTCGCCGCCGCGCATCCGGATGGTTGGTTCGAAGAGGTGCTCGCGCAGTCCCAGGATTTCGAAAAGGCGTGCGAGATCATCGGCCGCAGCACCTTAGGCCTCGCGCTGATCGCCGGCGCGCGGATTCTCAGTCTCACCGCCAACCCGCACGCGTCCGATCTGACCACTGTCGAGTTCTCGATTGGCCAAGACCCCGCTGTTCGGCAGGTGCCATTGTCCGAGTTCCGTGAGACCATTGGCCAGTTCCTCCTGACGCCCCTCGAGAGCTGGAGCCTACCGGACGACGCCGACGCGGAAGCCCTCCAGGCACACATCGGCGGGCGCTACATGCTAGAGGCGTCCTTGTTTCAAGTGCAGCCAATCGAGCTTCGCCATGACCTGGGGCTCTCCGAGCTGACACTCCAGTTTAACGAGCTGCGCCATGTCTTGGCACTCGACGACTTCCGAGAGGTGCTCGACGAGCGCGTGCGATCCGAGCTCGAACTCGACCGGCGCGAGGGCGACGCGATCGACTTGGCGATCGTAGATCAGGCGGAAGAGGCGAACGCGGATGGCAACTGGGGTGCCACGGTCGCCATGCTCAACCCCTGGCTGAACTCGATCGCGATGCTTCTTCGCACGGGGGAGTCCGAGACCCTCGCCGAGGAGATTCATGGACGCTTGTCAGTCAGCCTCGACCTGCTTGGCACGGCGTACGCGAACATGGGCGAGCTCGATGCCGCCAACGAAGTGTTGCGACTCGGCATTCAGTGGGCTGGCGAGTCGGGCAAGGCGGGTGGTCTGTATCTTGCGTTGGGGCGGGCATCGGTTGCGGGCGACAAGCATGGTGAGGCGATCGGCTTGTTGCGGCGGGCGATTCGCTTGGGTGCCGAGGAGCGTGACGCGCTGCCCTTGTTGGCGCAGTCTCTGAGCGCCCGCGACCAGAGCATCGCAGCGATGGTGTGCAATGAGCGAGCCCGCGAGCTCGGTGCCGATGCCGACGAGCTGAAGGCGGTCGAGGCACTGCTCGAGGGGCGCCTAGGTGAGGCCTGGCCGCGGTTTCAGGCCTGGTTGAGCGACCCCGAGTAGCCGCTTTACTTTGCTCCTGAGGCTTCGTACCGTAGCCGTTCGGATGTCGGGCTTTCTTTTGTCGATCGATCAGGGAACCACGGGTTCCACCGCGCTGCTTTTGTCTCCCTCGGGGCAGATCTTGGCGCGCGCCAATCACGAGTTCCCGCAGCATTTCCCAAAGCCCGGGTGGGTCGAGCACGACCTCGAGGAGATTTGGAAGAGCGTCCTCGACGCTGTCCGGGACGCCATCGAGAGGGCCGGTGTCGCGGCTACCGACTGCCTGGCGATCGGCATCACCAACCAGCGTGAAACCACGGTTGTGTGGGACCGAAATACCGGCAAGGCGGTGCACAACGCGATCGTCTGGCAGGATCGCCGCACGGCCGACCGGTGCCAGGAGCTCAAGGACGCGGGCAAAGAAGAGATGTTCCGTCAGCGCACCGGCCTGGTGCTCGATCCGTACTTGGCTGGAACCAAGCTCGAATGGCTGCTCGACCACGTCGACGGGGTGCGGGCTCGCGCAGAGACGGGCGAGCTCGCCTTCGGCACGATCGACTCTTGGTTGGTGTACCGTCTCTCGGGCGGAGAGGCGCACGTGACCGACGCGAGCAATGCCTCGCGGACCCTCTTGTACGACATTGCCCAAGGACGGTGGGACGAGGAGCTCGCCGCAGAGCTGAACGTTCCGATGGTGCTGCTCCCCGAGGTCCGGAGCTGCTCGGAAGTGTATTCGCACACCTCGGGCGTCCCCGGGTTTCCTGACGGGGTTCCGATTGCGGGCATGGCCGGCGACCAGCAGGCCGCCTTGTTCGGCCAGACATGTTTCGAGGTCGGCGACGCCAAATGCACCTACGGCACCGGCGCGTTTCTGCTCATGAACACGGGAACCGATTTGGTGCGCTCCGAGAACGGGCTTCTCACGACGATCGCGTGGCGCCTTGGTGACCAAACCGTGTACGCGCTCGAAGGCAGCGCCTTCATCGCTGGCGCCGCCGTTCAATGGCTCCGCGACGGATTGGGGCTGATCGACTCCTCCGACCAGATCGAGGCCAAGGCCAGAGAGGTCGATGAGACGGGGGACGTCGTGTTTGTCCCGGCATTGGCGGGTTTGGGGGCACCGCATTGGGACCCGCATGCGCGGGGCCTCATCTATGGACTAACGAGGGACACGACCGCAGCGCACCTGGCGCGCGCAACCCTCGAGGGAATAGCTTTCCAGATCGTCGATCTGGTGGATGCGATGCAGGCCGACGCCGAACGTTCTATAACGCGTTTGAGGGTCGACGGTGGCGCGGCCCGCAATGACTTACTCATGCAATTTGAAGCTGACATGCTTGGGGTGACGATCGACCGTCCCGAGAATGTCGAAACGACTGCCTTAGGAGCTGCTTACTTAGCCGGCATGGCCGTCGGTGTATTCGATGGTCTTAGTTCTATTGTAGATGCTTACCGTATCGAACGTAGCTTTGAGTCTCAGGCCACCCCGGAACAAAGGGACCGGCATTTGAGGCGATGGCGCGACGCGGTGCGGCGGGCGCGAAGTGAGATGGGAATAACATGAGCGAGAATGATGTCGGGCAAGACAAACCAAACGAAGAAGAACTAGATGTACCGGTAGCTTGGGAGGCACTCGAAGACGCATTTGAAAACAACGCACCCGAGGTGCATAGCTACTTGCACTTCGATACGGGCGAGGTGATTCGCATCGTCGATGGGGTTGCCGACCCGTCGATGCACACGCGCATCATCGGTGACAGCCGGTATCTGCGGATCGATCCTGTTTCATCGCGCGAGCAGTATCGCTGGATGGAACGCTTCATTGCGACGGCCGAGGACGAAGAGCTACGACGCCGCCTCAACATTGCGATCGACGGGAAGGGCGCGTTTCGGCGCTTCAAGGATGCGCTGGTGAGTCACCAGGTCGACCGGGAACGCTGGTTCGCGTTTCGGTCCGAACGCCTGCGCTCTTGTATGGAATCGTGGCTCACGGCGCATGGAATCCACTCGGTGGAGCGCCCGACTTGGCACGTGCCGACCGCAGAAGAGGTCCAGCCCGAGGCAGAGGCAGAGGCCGAGCCGCAGAGCGAGGCGCCCGCGGAGCCGGCCAGTCAGGCCCCCACGGGTCACGCCCATCGGGGAAGGCTCCATGAGCTGGTCGACCGACTCTCGTCGCGCGACATCGAGGCGGCCGAGACCTTCCTCGCGTACCTCCAGGATCGACGCCCCTCGTCGAAACCTCCGGCCAAGACCGCCCCGGAGCCCGCGCTCGTCGAGGTGGCCCAGACCGCCGAATCCGAGTAGGAACCCCGGCAGCGGCCAGGTCCCAGGTCAACCGTAGGCAAGCGAGCCTAGGCAGGCCACAATATATAGTGGGGGTCACACACTGACCCTCCCTTCTGGTCGCGCAAAGCGTTGCAATATCGTATGTTCAGTGATAGCCACGTCCAACTACTCCTTTGGGGGGCATCGTGAAGATTAAGAAGCTCCAAATCGTTGGCTTCAAGTCCTTCGTCGACCGGACGACGGTCCACTTCGACCACGACATTACCTGTGTCGTAGGGCCGAACGGGTGCGGCAAATCCAACATCGTCGACGCCATCAAGTGGTGTATGGGGGAGCAATCCCCATCCCGTCTACGCGGCAAGCAGATGGAGGACGTGATTTTCAGCGGGGCCGAGGGCCGAGGGCCGCATGGCTTCTCGCAGGTCACGCTGACGTTCGACAACACCGACGGCCTCGCCCCACCGGAGTACAGCGACTACGCGGAGATTCAGGTCACCCGGCGTCTCGATCGCCAGGGCAACAGCGACTACTCGATCAATCGCACACCGGTCCGGCTCCTCGACATCACCAACTTGTTTTTGGGCACCGGCGTCGGCAAGCGAGCGTACTCGATCATCGAGCAGGGGCGCATCGGTTTGATCGTGACCTCCAAGCCGGAGGACCGCCGATCGATGATCGAAGAGGCCGCAGGGATCAGCAAGTTCAAGCTGAGCAAGCGGACCGCCGAACGCAAGATGGACCAAACGCGCCAGAATCTTCTGCGCGTCACCGACATCATCGGAGAGCTCGAGCGCAGTCTCGCGTCGCTGAAGCGGCAAGCGCAAAAGGCGGAGCGCTACAAGCGCTACAAGAAAGAGATGCGAGACCTCGATCTATGGGTCGCGTCGCACCGCTTCCTCGAGCTGCGTGGACAGATCAGCTCTGCCACGATGTTGTTGTCGAAGGCCAGCGAAGAGGTGCAAGCAAACCGTCACGCGTTGGTTGCGAAAGAGGCATCCGTCGAGGCTGATCGTGTTTCGTTGCAGCAGATGGGCTCTGAGGTCGAGCGCGGCCAGGGTCGCGCGTACGAGCTCGACAACTTGGTTCGACAGCTCGAAGGGTTGATTCGTCAACAACAGGATCGACAGGCCGCGTTGGTCGAGCGCAAAGAACTCGCGACTCGGGAGCTTCACCAACTCGAAGAACGGCGGGCTGGGTTGCACCAGGAAGTGTCGACCGTTCGGCTCTCCCTCAGCGAGCTCGAGTCTCTCGAGGCCGAAGCCGGGCAGCTTTTGGCCACGGTCGAGGCTGAGCTCCAAACCCGTAAAAACACAGCAGAAGAGGCCGAAGCAGCGCTACAGAACGCGCGCGCCCGCCTGGCGGAAGGCCACGCGCGGGTTGTGGGCGCCGAGGCGGTGCTCGACGGCTACGGCGCGCGGCGCGACGACATTCGCGGGCGTCTCGAACGCTTGCAAGAGGAGTTGCAGGCACTGGCGACACGCGAAGTCGAGTTCACGCAACAGAGCGGAGAGCTCGGGGCTCGGATGGTTGGGCTGCGCAGCGGCAGGTCAGCGACGGCCGAGCGTCAAACCGAAATCGAGACCTCGCTGTCGACCGGCAAAGAAGCGTTGCGCCGCGCAGACGCTGAGGTCGACGCTCTCCGAGAGAAGTTTGCGGTCACGAGTTCGAGGCTGCGGTCGCTCAACGAGATTCACGAGCGTTTCGAAGGCGTCGGTGCCGGCGCACAAGCCGTCATGACCGGGTATGCAAACGCCTCGGGTGACTTTGGGCGTTCGGGCTTGGTCGGTCTGGTTGCCGATCGCTTGGAGTGTCCGGCCGAGCACACGCGCGCTCTCGGCGCAGCGCTTGGGGGTTCGCTCGAGTACTTGCTGGTTCAGGACACCGATGCGGCACTGCGAGCTGCTGACTTTCTGGCGCGCGGTGAAAAGGGTCGCGCGACATTCCTTCCGCGTTCGCCGAGCGGCCCGCCGCGCATCGTGCCGCCGTTCCCCACCGGGACGGGAGTTGTTGGCCCGCTGCTGACGCTCGTCCGCCACTCGCACGCCGATCAGGACTGGGTCCGGTACTTGTTGTTCGATGTGCTAGTCGTCGACACCCTCGAGACGGCGGCTCGGCTTCATCGCCAGGGCTTCCAGGGGAAGCTCGTCACGCTCGACGGCCAGGCGCTGCTCAGCGACGGCGCCGTCGTCGGAGGCGCCAAAGACGAGTCGGCAGCCCATCTGCTGCGGCTGAAGCGCGAAATCCGCGAGCTCGAAGAGGCCGCGGCGTCCGAGAGCGCCGAGCTCGAGCGCGCGACCGCGAATCAGGGCCGTCTTCGCGCGAGCATCGCCGAGCGCCAGGCCGCGATCGATTCCGCGAGGACCGAGGCCCACGATGCCGAGCTGCAGATCCTGGGCGCGGAGCGCGATCTACGCGTCGTCGACCTGGAGCTTCGCCGCATCGAGGAGCGCCGCCAGGAGATCGCCAAGCTCGACGCGGAGGGCCGCGCGGCCCTGTCCCAGGTCGATGTCGATGAGGGCAATACCAAACGGCAGCTCACCGACGCGCAGCGGGACGTCGCGAACGCCGAAGAAGCCACGCAAGTCGCCGGGAGCGTCCTCGCCGAAAGGCGTCGCGTCGTCGAGGAGCAGGCCGCCAAGGCCACCGAGGTCAAGGTAGGTGCGACGCAGTCTCGCGAGCGCGCCGATCGCGAGCGTTCCTTGCTCGGGCAACTCGATCGCTCGATCTCGGAGCTCGACGCGCGCGAGGATCGCTTGCGCGAAGACGTGGCGATCGCCGATCGCGATCAAGGACAGGCGGCCGGCCGCATCCTCTTGCACGGAGGGCGCTTGAGCGAGACAGCGCACAAGGCCGCCCTCGCTCGAGAGGACCTTTCCAATCAGCGCGGGCGCTACGACGAAGCTCGAACCCAGCTCGGCGAGTCAGAGGCGTCGCTCAAGCGGTTGCGCTCCACCATCGACGAGCAGTCCACAGAGCTCAACCAGCTCACGCTTCGCGAACGCGAGCTCACATTGTCTCTCGAGCACCTCAACGAGCAGGTCTTCGAGAAGCATCGGGTCGAGCTGGCGTATGTCATCGGTGACCACCATGCGCGACCGGTACCTGACGCCGAAGTCACCGCGCGTGCGGAGGAGCTGCAGCGGCTGATCGACCGCATGGGCGAGATCAACCTCACGGCGATCGAGGAGTACGAGGAGAACGCCGAGCGCTACGAGTACCTCACCAGCCAGCGCAGAGACCTCGAGGATGCGCTCACCAAGCTCGAAAAGGCGATTCGGCAGATGAACCGGGAGAGCAGGGCACTGTTCCGTGAAGCGTTTGCTGCGATCAACGAGCGCTTCAAGCGCATTTTCCCCATGCTCTTCCGTGGTGGAAAGGCCGAGCTCCGGTTGACTGAGCCGCAAGACATGTTGGAGACAGGCGTCGAGATCATCGCGCAGCCTCCCGGCAAGCGTCTAGGCTCGCTCGAGTTGATGAGCGGCGGAGAGAAAGCCCTGACAGCGGTGGCGCTGATCTTCGCGATCTTCCAGTACAAGCCTAGCCCGTTCTGCCTCCTCGATGAGGTCGACGCCCCGCTCGACGAGGCCAACATCGGTCGCTTTGCTGAGACCATCCAGCAAATGACAGACCGCTCCCAGTTCATCATCATCACCCACTCGAAGCGCACCATGGAGTTCGCCGACGTCTTGTACGGCGTCACCATGGAACAACCTGGCGTCTCCAAGCTCGTCTCCGTCGAGCTCCGCGGCGAGAAGCGCCCCATCTCCGCAGCCGTCGAAGCCGCCGAATAGAAGGGACACTCTCCGGGTCCTCAACCCTGCGGAATCAGGGCACTCCTGCGGCAAAGATCGCAGCGTGCCCCGACGGGGCTAGCCAACGATCGCGTCGAGCGCGGTCGAGTGCGAGTGGGCGAGTTCCTCGACGGACACCTCGCAGGCGCCGTCGATGTTGAGCATCTCGCCTGTCACGCGTCCGATCTTCTCGAACGGAACGCCGTAGCGCTTGCAGATGTCTCCCACCTCGCTGGCGTTGGCTGCCGATAGGCTGACGATGATGCGCGACGGCTCTTCGCTGAAGAGCAGAGCGTGTGCGGGGGCGTCCTCGCTCGAGGGGAGGGTGACGCGCGCGCCGTGCCCGTTTGCGATGCAAGCTTCGGCCACGCATACGGCAAAGCCGCCATCACTGATGTCGTGCGCGCTCTTGAGCAATTTGCCGCGCGCGAGTTCCAGCGTCGCGTGCTGAAGGGCCGCCTCGGCTTCGAGGTCGATCCCGACCGGCGCGCCAGTGATTGAGCCGGTGTGCTGGACGAGCCATTCCGAACCACCGAGGACGCCGCGAGAGGGCCTTCCAAGGTGCGCGATGACGTCGCCTTCGAGGACGAAGCCGAGCCCCAGTCGATGCTCGGGGTCTTCGAGCTGGCCGACCACGGCGACTGTCGGCGTCGGCAAGATCGCATTGCCGTCGGTTTCGTTGTAGAGGCTCACGTTGCCCGACACGACCGGCGCGCCAAGCGCCGTGCATGCCGCTGCCAGGCCGTCGACGGCCTGCGCGAACCGCCACATCTGCTCGGGAATCTCGGGATTACCGAAGTTGAGGCAGTCGGTGAGGCCCAACGGTTTGGCCCCAACGCACACGATGTTGCGGGTGCACTCGGCGACTGCCATCGCGGCTCCGCCGTAGGGGTCGAGCTCCACGTGCCGACCGTTGCAGTCGGACGAGATCGCGAGAAACTTCTCGCGCGTCCCCGAGGCGTCTTCGCAGAACACGCGAACCACTGCCGCGTCGCCTTCACCCGGACCAAGGACGGTGCCGTCGCGGACGATGTGATCGTACTGACGCCAGATCCAAGAGCGGCTTCCGATGTTGGGCGAGCCGATCAATCGGACGAGTTCCGCGCCGAGGTCATCGGGGGCATCGCCGGTCATCGTCACCAAGGTCGCGCTCTCGGGGCGTGCTTCTTGCGGTCGATCGTACTTGGGGGCTGCATTCGTCAGAAGATCGACCGGCAGGTCCACCACCACGACCGGGTCCGGCTTACCGGTGCCGTCGAATGGGTCGTATCCCGGGGTGGCCTTGCACACGAAGCGGCTGGTGTCGGTCACGCGCCCCACAATCGATGCATCCAAATCCCACTTCTCGCAGACGTCGAAGACCTCTTGCTCGCGTCCCTCTTTGGCCACCATGAGCATGCGCTCCTGCGATTCGCTCAAGAGCATCTCGTACGGGCTGAGCGCTTTTGTGCGTCGCGGAATCGCGTCCAGGTCGAGCTCGATGCCGTTGCCGGCGCGGTCTGCCATTTCGACCGATGAGGAGGTGAGGCCCGCCGCGCCCATGTCTTGGACGCCTGAGAGACAGTCCGTCGCGAAGATCTCGAGACAGGCCTCGAGGAGCAGTTTCTCCATGAAGGGGTCGCCGACCTGCACAGTGGGGAGCTTGCTGTCCGTCTCCTCCCCGAACTCGGCACTGGCCATCGTCGCGCCGTGAATCCCGTCGCGGCCGGTCTTGGCCCCGACATAGATGATCGGATTTCCGACCCCTTCGGCGACCCCGAAGAAAAGCTCTTCGGTTCTGGCGACGCCGACGGTGAACGCGTTGACCAAGATGTTTCCGTCGTAGCTCGCGTCGAACTGGACTTCGCCGCCCACGGTCGGGACACCGATGCAGTTACCGTAGCCGCCGATTCCGGCGACGACGCCCTTGAGCAGGTAAGGGGTCTTGGGATGGTCGGGTCGACCGAACCGTAGCGAGTTCAGAGACGCCACCGGTCGAGCGCCCATCGTGAAGACATCGCGCAAGATGCCGCCGACACCCGTCGCCGCGCCCTGGTACGGCTCGATGTAAGACGGATGATTGTGCGACTCCATCTTGAACACCGCGCAAAACCCGTCGCCGATGTCCACCGCGCCGGCGTTCTCGCCAGGCCCTTGAACCACCTGAGGCCCCGTCGTCGGCAGCCGTCCGAGGTGAATTCGCGATGACTTGTACGAGCAGTGCTCAGACCACATGACACTGATGACCCCGAGTTCCGCATAGCTCGGCGCGCGCGCTAGTGTACTCAGAACACGGTCCCATTCGTGCTCCGCCAACCCGAACTCGCGGGCGATTTCGGCAGAGCTGTCGGGCTCTCCAGGAAAGTTGGCTGGTGTGCTCATTCGAAACCCAGGTGACGCCGAAGCGATTTAAATAGAGTGAGCCCGTCGTCGTTACCGAGGATGGCTTCGCTTGCTCGTTCGGGGTGCGGCATCATGCCGAGAACGTTCTTGTCGCGGCTGTATACGCCCGCAATGTCGCCCACCGAGCCGTTTGGGTTGGCGTCGCTGCCGTTCGGGGGGTCGCCCTTTCGAGTGCAATAGCGGAATGCGATTTGCCCGTGGCGCTCGAGCTCCGCGAGGCCCTCGTCGGTCGTATGATAGCGGCCGTCCGCGTGTGCGATCGGCAAACGGAGGACCGTGCCCTCGCCCATGTCGGTGAACGGACCTTCGTTTGCGACCCGCAAGTGGATGTCGCGGCACTCGAAGCGAAGGTGAGCGTTGCGCGTCAACGCGCCTGGCAGGAGCCCCATTTCGGTGAGGATCTGGAAGCCGTTGCAGATTCCAAGGACCGGCCCGCCTCGGCCTGCAAACTCCCGAACAGCGTTGTCGATGGGGCTGAAGCCCGCGATCGCGCCGGCGCGCAGGTAGTCGCCGTAGGAGAAGCCTCCTGGGATCACGACGGCGTCCGCGTCGCCTAGGCTGGTCTCTTTGTGGAAGGCATACCAGGCGTCCGCGCCCAGGACGTCGCGCACCGCGTGCAGGGCGTCCCAGTCGGCATTTGAGCCAGGAAATTGTACGACAGCGACTCTCATCGGGCTTTCCGTTGTCCTCGGCGCGCGGAGCATAGATCGGACCGGGCTTCAGGCAACGCGGAAGCGACGCTACCTGATCAGCTGGAAATAACCGTGGGCGATAGCGTCATCGAGGCCGTCGACCGGGGTGACCCTGAAGACGATCGTTCCGCGACAGGTCGACGCCCTCACGACCCCATACGCCCGGCTGTCTTGTCCTCTGTAGGCCCTGAAGTCGCCGAGTAAAAAGAGGTCGCCCTCGGGGACTTCGGTCTCGTGCACCAGGTGCTGGGCGTTCACCCCCATGAAGATGCCGTGCGCGTTGGGCCCAAATGACTCCTCGCCCCACACGACCGTCTTCTTCTGGTCCACGTCGGCGTTGTAGAACGTCGTTTCTCCGACCTGATTGAATACCACGGACTTTCCGTCGATCTTGAGCTCGCTTCCGAACGAATCGATGGTCATTCCTTCGGTCGCGGCGACCCGACCCACGACCCAACCATCCTCCGTGGGATGCCTGCAGACCGCGATGGAACCGATCTCCGGGGCAGCTCTCTTGTTGATCAGAACGCGCTCTCCTCGGAGCAATGTAGGGGCCATTCCGTTGTGTCCGACTTCCGCCATGTCGAACAGCAAGACCTTGAGCACCAGCGCAACGACGATGATGCCCGCACCCAACCACGACAGGCATCCGAGCCCACTGCGAACCGCTCCCACAACGCTCGCTATTCACCGTTTGCGAGGCTCTTGTCAAGCTCGCGCATGAACTCGGCCAGCGCCTCAGCTGGCTGCGTCGCCTCGTAGATCGCCCGGCGGATGGCAACGCCGAACGCGCCCGCCGCGAGCAAAGGTCCACAATCCCGGGCTTGAATGCCCCCCAACGCGTATGTCGGAATCCCGACATGGGCGATCTGGCTTTGAAAGCCATGGATGCCGATCGGCGGCGTCTTGCCGGGGACGTTGAAGATCGGGCTCAGGAACGCGTAGGTCGCGGAGTCTTGCTCGGCCGCGCGTAGGCCGGGCCGGTCGTGTCGCGAGACTCCAATCATCGCAGGAGACGGCCATTGCTGGCGGATCTCGGCGGCGGGCAGGCTGCGCTCGGGGAGGTGCACTCCGTCGGCGCCGACGATCTGCGCGACGTCCACCCGACGATTGATCGCCAATGGGCTGCCTGCGGCATCGGTGAGCTCGCGAAGCTCGCGGCCCCAATCGACCAGTTGGCGATCCGACGCGTGCTTTGCTCTGAGTTGCACGCCCACCCGGCCTGGTGCGGAGGCCTCGAGTGCGCGGCGAACCGGGGCGACCGGGCCAGTCGGGTGGCTTGGGTCCGTGATGATCCAGATCCGCGGAAGCGTTGGGCTCATCGTCGTGGTGCTAGGAGCGGCCGTCTTGGTCCGAGCCGATGACGCCCTCGAGGGGACTCGACGCCGTGGCGTAGAGCTTGCGTTGGATTCGGCCGGCGAGGAACGCGTCGCGGCCGGCCTCGACGCCGGCTTTCATCGCGCGGGCCATCCGGACTGGGTCTTTCGCGCCGGCGATCGCGGTGTTCATCAAGACGCCATCGATGCCGAGCTCCATGGCGACCGCCGCATCGGACGCCGTGCCGACCCCCGCATCGACGATGACCGGCACGTTTGCATGTTTCACGATGATCTCGATGTTGAACGGGTTGCGGACGCCAAGGCCGCTGCCGATCGGCGCGGCAAGCGGCATGACCGCGGCGCAGCCGAGATCTTCCAGTCGTCGCGCGGCGACCGGATCATCGTTGAAATAGGGGAGGACGGTGAAACCTTCGTCCACCAGGGTCTTGGCGGCTTCGAGGGTTGCCGGCACGTCCGGGAAGAGGGTTTTCTCGTCGCCGATGACCTCGAGCTTCACCAAGGGGGTGTCGAGAAGCTCCCGTCCCAAGCGCGCAGTCCGGAGCGCATCGTCGGCCGTGTAGCAGCCCGCCGTATTCGGAAGGAGTGTGTAGTTACCTTCGCGTAGGACGGTCATGATCGAATCGGCTCCCGTCGCCTTCAAGTCGACGCGACGGACCGCGACCGTGACTACTTCACAACCCGAGGCCCCTAGCGCGCCCCTCGCGGTATCGAGATCAGGGTACTTGCCGGTCCCCGTGAACAACCGCGAACGGAACTCGAAACTGCCGATCTTCAGAACATCTTCGGACACCTAACCGCCTCCTACGAAATGAACCACCTCGACCCGGTCGCCTTCGTGGAGTTCGGTACTCTCGTGCCGCGCGCGCGGCACGACGTCTTCGTTGCGCTCGACGGCGACCAGCGTGTCGGCCAGCCCCAGGGAGGCCAGCAGCTGCTTGACCGTCGTGCTTTTGCCGACCTGCCGTTCTTCGCCGTTGACCACGAGTCGCATCGACTGTGAGAGTAGGGCGGCCCCCACAACGCTGCAAGCGGGTTCGACGATGTGCGCGCCCATCGGCGGATGATAGGCTCGGACGCGTGAAACGAATCGTGCAGGGAGACAATCTGGAGGTCCTCGAGACCCTCCCGCGCGAGCATGCTCGTCTGATTTACATCGACCCGCCGTTCAACACTGGGCGAAAACAGGCGCGCCAGCGCATGCAAGTTCGTGCAGCCGAGGACGGGGAGCGGCAAGGGTTCGGCGGGAGGCGCTACGAGGTCGAACGCCTCGACAGTCCGACGTACGAAGACGAGTTCGATGCGTACCTACCGTTCTTGATGAGCCGGATCGAAGCAGCGCTTCCGTGTCTGACCGCCGATGGGTCGCTCTTCGTGCATCTCGACTATCGGGAAGTGCACTACGTCAAGGTCGCGCTCGACCGCCTGTTGGGGCGCGATCGTTTTCGGAACGAGATCATTTGGGCGTACGATTTCGGAGGGCGACCGAAGCGCTGGTGGCCGGCAAAGCACGACACGCTTCTTTGGTACACCCTCGACCCCAAACGCTACGTGTTTCAGTTCGATGAGATGGATCGGATTCCGTACATGGCGCCTGGGCTCGTCGGCAAAGAGAAGGCAGCGCGCGGCAAGACTCCGACCGACGTCTGGTGGCACACCATCGTTCCGACCAACGGCAAAGAGAAGACAGGGTATCCCACTCAGAAGCCGCTGGGGGTGCTGGAGCGGATCATCAAGGTGCACACTGAGCCGGGCGATACGGTCTTGGACTTCTTTGCGGGCAGCGGGACGACCGGCGAGGCCGCGGCGCGCAACGGCCGCGGATTCGTGCTCGTCGACGAGAGCCCGGACGCAGTCGAGGTCATGCGAACCCGACTCGCCCAGTGGGAGCCCGAGGTCGAGGTGTTCAAGCGCGGTCAGCGCGGAACGAGCTCGACTTCGAACACGTGAGGCCACAGCTTGCCGGTAAGCAGGAAGGTGTTCGACTCCGGTTTGTACGCGATCCCGTTGAGAACGTCCGCGCGCCTTGCCTCACTGCGCGTGAGGAGGCCGCTCGCGTCGATCGTCGCGGTGACGCGCCCGCTCTTTGCGTCAATGCGAAGGATCTCGTCGCGCCGCCAGATGTTCGCGTAGATCTCGGAACCGACGCATTCGAGCTCGTTGAGCTGTCGGACGGGCTGCCCGTTCTTCAATACGCTCACTTCACCGAGGAGCTCCATCGACTGCGGGTCGCGCAACTCCAGCATCGAGGAGCCATCGCTCATCACCAACGCCGTCCCGTCGTAACAAAGGCCCCAGCCTTCACCCGCATATCGCAGGGTCTTGCGTTCTTCGAGCGTCCCGACGTCGGACACGAATGCGAGTCCTGCGCGCCAGGTGAGTTGAATCAAGCGATCGCCAATGCGCGCCAAGCCCTCGCCAAAGAACCTCGATTCGAGTTTACGCTGTGAGAGCACTTTGCCGTCCTCGAGTCGGACCCTGCGTATCGACGACCGTCCATACTGACCCGTGCTTTCGTACAAGGCGCCCGCGTGCCAGATGAGTCCCTGCGTGAAGGCGTCCGTCGCGTGCGGGTACTTGCGGATGACGTGTGCGCGGAGCTCCTCGATCTCGGGCGGCGCTACGGCCGGCAGGTTCTCGCCTGGCGCGACGGTGACCGGGCTGACCGTCTCTTCGGGCCGCTCGCGCAAGCCCGGAGAGAGGGCGATGCCGACCGCGATGAGCCCTCCGGCGAGCATGCCGCCCCAGAGCACGCGCGAAGACCGCTGGTCGGCGCGCTTCACTGTCTCCGTGTGGCGTCGTTGAGCCCGTCCCATGCGGTCGGGAGCCTAACCCCGCTGCGTGGGGACGCCAATGCTTGACGAGAGCGATGGCAACCGTTAGCTCCAAGCCGTGAAGTCCGATTCCCCTACGCCACTGAGGCCGCGCGTGCAGAGCGCGGACGCGTCCCTGAGGGCGACGCGTGCAGAGGTGTTGCTCGATGCGATCGGGCACAACTTGCAAGTCGTGCGAAGCGCGGCGAAGGGGCGCAAGGTCCTCGCGGTCGTCAAAGCCGATGCCTATGGGCATGGGGTGGTTCCCGTGGCGAAACGGTTGCAGGCGGACGGCGTCGATGGGTTCGGGGTGGCGCTCGCCGAGGAGGGCATCGAGCTTCGGGAGGCCGGCATCGACCGAGCGATTCTGGTGCTCAACGGGATCAGTGGCGGCGCCCATCGGGACATCATCGCGTCGGGGCTCACTCCCGTTCTGTACGAGCTTGCGGAAGCGAGCGCTTTTGAAGCGGTGTCGGGCGATCGGCCGATCGACGTGCATCTCAAGGTCGACACCGGGATGGGCCGTCTCGGCGTGCCGCTTGGCGAACTGACCGAGTTCCTTCGGGAGCTTCGGCGGTTCCCTTCGATTCGGATCGCGGGCCTCATGACCCATCTGTCGACGGCTGATGCCGATCCCGACTACGTGGCGGAACAGATCGCCGGCTTCGCGCACGCGCAGGGCCTCGTTCGACGCTTTGGCCATGAGCCAGCGGTTCTGCACGCCGCGAATAGCGCGGCTTGTTTCCGCCACCCGGAGACCCACTTCGATTGGGTGCGCCCGGGGCTGGCACTCTACGGTTACCCAGGCTCCGACGCGGTGGACGCTCCACTTCGGCCTGCCATGCGGTGGCGTACCGAAGTGCTTCGAGTACGGACGCTGCAGCCCGGAGAGTCTGCTGGGTATGGGCGCTCGTTTAGAGCCTCCGTGCCTACGCGCCTCGCCACCATTCCGGTGGGCTATGGCGACGGCCTGCTGCGCTCCGCCTCGAACCGCGGCCAAGTCTTGATCCGGGGTGTCCGGTGCCCGATCGTCGGCAACATCGCGATGGACCTCACCACCATCGACGTGTCCGACGTTGTCGGCGCGACGATCGGCGACGAAGCGTTGCTGCTGGGGGAGCAGGGCGGTGCGGTCCTCGATGCACGCGACCTCGCAAAGGCGGCCGGAACCATTCCGTATGAAGTGTTGACGAACGTGTCGCGCCGAGTCCCTCGCGTCTATTTGAATGGCTGACGTCTCGAGCCCGAACCGTGTTATGACGCCTCGTGCCTGACGCCGCGCCCACTGCGTCCACGACCGACGAAAAAGCGCCGAAGCTCCGCGCAGCGGCACGTGGCGTGGGCGAGTGGATCGCCAAGGTGCTCTTGTCGCCTTTCGTTGAGATCGGCGCGCTCGGGAAGCTTCTTTGGGAGACGGTTTTTTGGGGGATCCGTCCGCCCTACCGCGCTCGGCTCCTCGTCGAATCGATGGAGTTCATCGGCATCGGCTCGATATTCATCATCTCGTTGACGGCGTTCTTCGTCGGAGCGGTGCTCGCCCTGCAGCTCGTCGACGGCTTTCGTGATTTCGGCGCCGAGAGCCAAAGCGGGGCTGTCATCGGCCTAGCGTTGGCCAGGGAGGTCGGACCGGTCTTCGCCGCTCTCATGGTCACGAGCCGGGCAGGCAGCGCGATGACGACCGAGATCGGATCCATGCGGGTCACCAATCAGATAGACGCGCTGGTCACGATGGCGGTCAATCCGGTGCAGTACTTGGTCGTGCCGCGAGTGGTTGCAGGGTTCGTGATGCTGCCGGTGTTGACGATGCTGTTCAACATCGTCGGCGTGTTCGGCGCGTTCCTCGTGGCCGTGTCTCTGCTTGGCCTCGACCCTGGCGTGTTCATGGACCGGTTGAAGTGGCTGGTCGATTGGGAGGACGTCTCGCAGGGATTGATCAAAGCGATGGTGTTCGGCGTTGCGGTGTCTTTGATCGCGTGCCGACAGGGATTCTACGCGAAGGGCGGCGCAGCCGGCGTAGGGCGCGCGACCAATCGCGCGGTTGTGCAGAGCGCCATTGCAATCCTCATGCTGGACTATCTCGTGACGGGCCTCGTCTTGGGGCAGGGGCTCTTCTGATGAAGGTCTTTCGAGGCAACTTGATGCGATTGACTCGGCCGCCGCTGCCCCCGCAGGTAAAGGACGATCCCGTTCATGTCCGGATTCGCGACGTGCACAAAACGTACGGGGATCAGCACGTCCTCGACAGCGTTTCACTCGACATCCATCGCGGAAAGACAAACCTGATCATCGGGCCCTCCGGGTCAGGTAAGACCGTTCTGATGCGCCAACTGATCCGTTTGGAGAAGCCTGATTCGGGCCAGCTCCTCGTCAACGGGGTGGACTTCGCCAAGCTCGAGGGCCTCGACCTCGCCGCCATGCGACGCACGTTCGGGATGGTATTTCAGATGTCGGCCCTCTTCGACTCCATGACGGTGTTCGACAACGTGGCGTTCCCAGTGAGAGAGCATACCGATCTGTCACGCAAAGAGGTGCGGGACCGCGTGATGGATCGCCTGGCGGCCCTCGGGATCGCAGGCGCGGCCCAAAAGCTCCCCGCCCAGCTCTCCGGAGGCATGCAGAAGCGTGTCGCGGTGGCGCGCGCCATGATCCTCGAAAGCGAGATCCTGATCTACGACGAGCCCACCACCGGCCTCGATCCGATCACCACCGAGATGGTCGACGACCTAATCGTCGAAGCGGAGGAAATGTTCGGCGTCACCTCCATCGTCATCAGCCACGACATGGCGTCGGTGGTACGCATCGCCGACCACCTCAGCTTCCTCCACCAAGGCCAAATCGCCGCCACCGGCACCCCCCAAGAACTCCTCCACACCGACCACCCCGCCACAGCAGAGTTCATCCGAGCCTCCAGAGTAACCCTCGACTAAAAAACGGCGTTGTGGGGTGCTACGTTCGGCCGCCGTGAGCCATCGAGCACAAGACTCTGCGGCATCCAGCCCGCGTGCCCGTTGGGCGCTGACCGTCCTGCTGCTGGCCTACGTCCTTTCGTTCATCGATCGCAACGTCATGGCGATCCTCGTTGGGCCTATTCGTAGGTCGTTCGATATCACGGACTTTCAGTACGGATTGCTGCACGGGCTAGCTTTCACCGTCTTCTACACGTTTCTGGGTCTCCCGATCGGCCGCCTTGCGGATAGCAAGAATCGCCGGGCGATCATCGGCGTGGGTGTGTTGTTCTGGTCGGTGATGACTTGCGCGTGCGGCCTGGTGCGGAGCCTCGGCGGCCTGTTCGTTGCTCGCATGGGCGTCGGCCTCGGTGAGGCTGCGTTGTCCCCGCCGGCGCACTCGCTCTTGAGTGATCTCTTTCCAGCGAAGCTACTCCCGCGCGCCATGTCGATATTCACACTTGGAATCACCATCGGCGGTGGCATGGCATACATGATCGGCGGCTGGGTGTTGGGCGCCCTCGGCGACGCCGAACTATCTCTACCGATGCTCGGTTCGCTCGAACCCTGGCAGCTCACCTTCATCCTGGTGGGGCTGCCCGGTTTTGCGGTCGGCTCGCTGGTCTGGACGATTCGCGAGCCCAAGCGTCGCGGCCTTGCTCGCTCGGAAGGGGAGGGGGTGCCGGTTCGCGAGGTGATCGGCTACTTCCGCACCCATGCGCGGCTTTACGGATCGATCCTAGGCAGTGTCTCGATGTTGTCAGTCCTCGGGTACGGTACGATCACTTGGTACGTCGAGATGCTGATTCGCAACTACGGCGCCGAGGCAAGCGTAGTGGGTCCGAAGTTTGGTTGGATCTTCATCATTGCTGGGAGCGCGGGCGCGCTGAGCGGAGGGCTTTTGGCGGAGCGAATGGGCCGTCGATACGAAGACGCCAACCTGCGCGTCGTTGTCGTAGCGGCGTTGCTGTGGCTCGGACCCGGCATCCTCGGGCCGCTGATGCCCACAGAACGAGGTGCGCTGCTCATGGCCGCCCCGATACTCTTCTTGATGAGTAGCTATTTCGGGCCGGCGATTGCGGCGTTGCAGACGTCGACGCCGAACGAGATGCGCGCACTGGCTTCGGCGCTTCTGCTGTTCGCGGCGAACCTATTCGGGCTGGGACTCGGACCCCCGTTGGTCGGGGCGTTGACCACCCACGTTCTCGGTGGCGACCAGACGCTGCACCTCGCGCTCGCCGGCCTCTCGGCGGTCTTCGCACCGTTGGCCGCGATCATGGGCGCTTGGGGATTACAGGGACACTCTCCACCCCCCTAACCACTCGAATTGGCACCGCTTCTCCGGCAAAGATCGCAGCGTGCAATACCAGCGCCGCTGCGATCTTTGCCGCAGAAGTGGCGTGGTTTCGCGGGGTTGGGTACCCGGAGAGTGTCCCCTTAGTAGTTGCGGGCTATTATTTCGGTTACTTTGCCGCGTTTTTTTGGGTCGCAGTTGATGGCTCGGGGGGCGGCTACTGTGGCGATGTTGAAGTCTTTGTAGAGCTCTCGGGTGAAGGGGACGTCGCTGTTGGAGAGCATGAGCTTGCAGCCGCGGCGGTCGAGGGCTTTGTAGACGTCGCGTAGGCGGGTTTGGTCTTCTTGGGAGAAGCCGTCTCGGGCGTACGCGGTGAAGCTAGCGGTTTGGGAGACCGGCTCGTAGGGCGGATCGAAGTAGACGAAGTCGCCGGGCTTCGCGTTCTCGAGCAGTGCGTCGAACGGCGCGCACCTCAGTTGGGCGTCTCGTAGTGCGAGGCTTGCCGCGCGCAGACCGTCCTCGTTCAGAATCCGGGGATTCTTGTACGACCCGACCGGTACGTTGAACTCGCCTTTGCGGTTCACCCGGTGCAACCCGTTGAAGCAGGTCTTGTTGAGGTAGATGAACATCGCTGCACGCTTCGAGACGGAGACCCGCCGACCTTGGTTGTAGCGTTCGCGGACTTGATAGTAGCTTTCCTTCGAGTGGCGGCCGGCCAGTCCGCGCAGCGCCACGATCACTCGACCGACGTCGTCGCGGATCGCGGAGTAGGCTGCCACGAGAGTCGGATTGATGTCCGTCAGCAGCGCTCGCCCTGGGCGGCGCGAAAAAAAGAGCGCGCCGCCGCCGACGAATGGCTCGACGTGGCGCATGTGCTCTACCCCTGAAGGGAGCAGCGGTCGCAGTTGGCTGAGCAATCGGCCCTTTCCCCCCACCCACTTCACAAAGGGGGCTGCCTCCCGTGGCTGTTGCTCTAGCCTCACCGCGACCGCTGCAGATGTCGTCATGTGTAGTATGATCACCTACACAAGCCGCAAAGCGCAAAATCACGGCGTTAGCAGGGCGAATTCCGACCTGGTTTCGGTTGGTTGCGGCTGCGCCTATTCGGCGTCGGCAACCATGGTGCGGAGCCGATCGATGGCCTGTTCGAGCACCGGCATCGGTGGGCCGAACGAGAAACGCATGTGCTCGACGAAGCGCGAGGGCCGTCCCGTTCGGCGCTTGCCGGGGTTCACGTCGAAGAAGTGCCCGGGGACGCAAATGACCTGGCGGTCGAGAGCCGCCTTGAAGAAGTCGTCGCTGTTGCGGAGCGACGGCGGGAGGCCGCTCAGGTCACCCCACGCGTAGAAAGTGCCCTGTGGCTCGAGGTCAAAGCGCACGCCGATGTCCCGCAGGTTCTTCACCAAGAAGGCTCGCTTCTTCTCGAACTCGGTTTGGATGGCCTGCGTTTCGGCGAGCGTCGGCTCTTTCTGGACGAGGTCGATGGCGGCGCGCTGCATGGGGGCAGCCCCGCCGCCGTCGAGGAACGAGCCGGCACTTGCCGCCGACTCGATGACTCGCTTCGGTCCCACGATCCAGCTCACTCGGAACCCGGGGTAGCGCCAGTTCTTGGTGAGGCCGTCGAACACGACGACCGGATCCTTGTCCACGTCCTCTACGTATTGCGCGGCGCTGACGACCGATTGGTCCCCGGACCAGACGTAGTGCGAATAGAACTCGTCGAGCAGAAGCGCGCAGTTCAAGTCCCGTGCGGTCTCGACCCAGCTCGCCAAGGTGTCGCCCTGGACGGCCTTGCCCGTGGGGTTGCAGGGGTTGCTAGCCAAGATGGCACTCAGGCCTCGGCCGAGGATCTCTTCTTCGAGCTGTTCGCGGCTGAACTCGTAGCCTTGTTTCGGATCGAGCAAGATCGGGATGGGCAAGAAGCGTCGGAAGACGTCGAGGAGCTCCTCGTACGCCGTGTAATCCGGTAGAAAGTGCCCGAGATGAATCGGCGCGATCGCGGCGCAGGCGCGCATGACGGCCACGCGACCACCGCCCGCAATGCACACGTTCTCGGCGGAGTACCGTGACTTCATCCCGCGGCGGAAGAGGTTGTTGTAGAGCCCAGCCACCGCCTCGCGCAGCTCCCACAGGCCAGCGACGGGCGCGTAGTCGAGGTCGCCGGTTTGGACGGGGATGTTCGTCACGCGTGCCGGCGCACCCGGAAGGTGGCCCGTGTCGGGCTGGCCTTGCCCCAGATTGCACCAGCCCGGCGCGTCTAGGCTGAAACCGCGTTTCTGTGCCTCGACCGTGACGTAAATGACGCCGGTGCGCGGAACCGGCCGAAAGGCAGCCACCTCCGCGATGTCGTTCAAGGGACTGGAATCGGGTGGACTCAAAGCAGCGCGACTCTAGCAGAAGTCTCGAAATGGGATAGCCTTGGTGCCATGGACGTCCTGCGCATCGAGGAGCTGATGGTCGACTGTGTCGTCGGGGTGTACCCGCACGAGCGCAACACCTCTCAGCCGCTCCGCGTCGACGTCGAGATGCGGCTCGACACCGAAACGTCCGCGGTCAAGGAGAGCTTGCGTTCCACCATCGACTACGCGGCGACCGCGTCGCAACTGGTGTTCCTGCTGCGGAGTTGCCGCTTCCGCCTTCTCGAGACCGCCGGCCACGTGCTCGCGCGTTATCTTCTTGCGCCTCCGGCTCCTGACGAGCGCCGCGCTCGAGTCGAGTCGGCCGTAGTGCGCCTCACCAAGCCCGGCGCGCTTCGCGGGCTTGCGGTCCCCTCGCTCGAAGTCGAGCGCAAGGCCACATGGTGCGAATTCGAAGTCGAGACCAAGCCGTTTGGAACCGTCGATGTAATCTACGAGACCAAGGGCGCCGGCATCTATCGGCTCAACCTGGCCCCGGGCCGGAGCATCCCGCTTCACATGCATCGTGAGATGCGAGAGTCGGAAATGGTGTTGGGGGAAGGGCTCATGTGCCAGGGGCAACCGTGCCCGCCGGGCACCGTGCACCGATGGCCCCGAGGCGCCGCGCACACCTACACGAACCCAACCGAGCGACACCAGACGATCCTCTGCGTCGACTTGCCGCGCTTCATTCCTGAGGACGAAATCGAGATCACGGGAGAGCCTGCGGACGTTCCCGCAGAGCCCCCGTGGGGCCCGATCGCAGGGTTGGGTTGAGATGACGGTTTCAGAAGGAACGGTCATCGTGACCGGCGCGACGCGCGGGATAGGGCGCGCGACGGTCGCGGCGATTCTGGCGCGTGGTGGCAGAGTGGTCGCGCTCGCTCGCGACGAGGAAGCGCTGGCGATGCTCGAGGCTTCCGAGCCGAGCCGGATTCGAGTGGTCGCGGCCGACCTTTTGGAGGTTGCACGTGTCCCCGACGCGGCCAGGCGCGCCATCGAGGCATTTGGTGCCGTGGATGGTTTGGTGAACTGCGCGGGCGTGGCCCGCTATGAGCCGATCGTCGCCGCCGGTCTCGAGTCGATCGAGGCCCAGCTTCGCGTCAACCTCGTTGCCCCGCTTCTCTTGTCGCAGGAGGTCGCGAAACATCTTCGCGGGCGTGAGGGGGCGATCGTGAATGTGTCGAGCACGTTGTCCGAGCGCGTCGCGCAGAGCACCGTCGTGTATGCGGCCACAAAAGCGGCCCTCAATACGCTCACGAAGGGTTTGGCCCTCGAGCTTGCGCCGGCCGGCGTACGGGTGAACGCGGTGCTGCCAGGTGGCGTGGACACCGACATGCTGCGAGCGCCGCGCATGCTCCCCGGGGAGTCCCTCACCGCGGCGGAGATCGAGCAGCGAGTCGCTTCTCAGCTTGAGGCATTGGCTGCGTTGCACCCGCTCGGGCGACTAGGAAAACCAGAGGAAGTCGCTGCGGTCATCGTCCAGGTGCTCGATCAAACTTGGCAGACCGGGAGCTTGGTCACCATCGATGGGGGCCTGTCGGTCGCCTAGGCTTGAAGGCCCGGGTGTTTTCACACACACTCCGCCGAACGTGGCTCGAACCCAGAAGGTCGTACTCGATGCGGACGCTATCCAACGGAGCATTCGCCGCATTGCCGTCGCGATCCTCGAAGCGACCTCGGGCATCGAGGACCTGACGCTGGTCGGCATTCGCCGCGGCGGGGTCTCTCTCTCGAATCGCATCGCAGACGAGATCGCCAAGGTCGAGGGCAGGCCACCCCCGGTCGGAACGGTGGACATCTCGCTCTACCGCGACGACGCCGCCACCGCGCTCCCCAACCCCAAAATCGGCCCGAGCGACATTCCTTTCGATGTGAGCGGCCGTCACGTGGTGCTCATCGACGATGTTCTCCACACGGGGCGCACCGTGCGGGCAGCCATCGAATGCCTTCAAGACCACGGCCGCCCCGCGCGGATCTGGTTCGCGGCACTTTGCGATCGCGGAGGCCGTGAGCTTCCCATCGCGCCGGATTTCATCGGTCGAACCATCGAAGTCGAAGACGGCGCCCGGCTGGACGTATGGGTCGACGCGGCAGGGCCCGACCGCGCGGTGGTGACGGAGGCCGGCTGATGGAGGCATTCGCCCACCGGAGCCTCCTCGACATCGAAGGGCTCACCCGTGTTGACGTCGAGCGAATCCTCGACACCGCGGAGGCGTTCCTCGAAGTTTCGCGACGGCCGGTGCGCAAGGTGCCCACACTTCGAGGAAAGACGGTCATCAACCTCTTCTACGAGGCTTCCACGCGGACCCGGACTTCGTTCGAGCTTGCGGGCAAGCGCCTCAGTGCCGACGTCATTAACATGAGCGTGTCCGCGTCGAGCGTGAAAAAGGGCGAGACTCTTCAGGATACCTGCCGAACGCTCGAGGCGATGCACCCCGACGTCATCGTCATCCGACACGATGCGTCCGGTGCGCCGAGCTACGTGGCCTCGAAGATCAGCTGCAGCGTCATCAACGCAGGCGACGGGATGCACGCGCACCCGACGCAGGCCCTCCTGGACGCGTTTACGATTCGACGCGAGAAGGGGACGCTCGAGAACCTGGTCGTCACCATCGTGGGTGACATCGCGCACTCCCGTGTCGCACGCTCCAACGCCCACCTGTTGAACCTGTTCGGGTGCGAAGTTCGAGTGGTCGGTCCGCGCACGCTGTTGCCAGCAGCGGTCGATTCTCTCGGCGTGCGGGTGTTCGACCAACTCGATGAGGCGCTCGACGGCGCGGATGTCGTCATGGTCTTGCGGATTCAAAGAGAGCGCCTCGAAGGGGCGCTCCTGCCGAGTCTTCGCGAATACGCGCGGACGTATGGGATCGGCCCGGCCACACTCGCCCTCGCGAAGCCCGATGCGATCGTCATGCACCCGGGGCCCATGAACCGCGGCATCGAGATCGAGAACGTCGTCGCCGACGGCGAGCGGAGCGTGGTCCTCGAGCAGGTCGAGGCGGGCGTTGCGGTGCGGATGGCGCTCCTCTACCTGCTCGCAGGCGAAACCACCGAGGCGCCGGCCGTCGGCGAAGTCGATTGACCGGCGTTCGCACGGGTCTCGACCGGATAGGTGACGGCGAGCCGGCCGCGGTCCGTCTGGTGAGAGGGCGCGACGTGGGGTTGCTGGCGCACTCGGCTAGCGTCGATCGTTCCCTTCGCCCGGCGGCTTCGGTCTTGCGACAGGCGGGCGCGAATGTCTGTGCGCTTTTTGGTCCGGAGCACGGGTTTGCTGGCGCTGCCCAGGACATGGTCGGTGTCGGGAGCCACGACGCAGAGGTTCCGATCTACTCTCTCTATGGTGACGACCCGCAAGACTTGAGCCCCAAGCCAGAGTGGCTGCGCGGCCTCGATGCGATCGTGATCGACCTGCAAGACGTCGGTTCTCGCTACTACACCTACGTCTGGACTGCCGCCCTCACGATGAAGGTCGCCGCTTCGGTCGGGACCGAGGTCGTGCTCCTCGATCGTCCCAACCCCCTCGGCGGCTCCCGCGTCGAAGGCGCGCCACAGCGCGATGGCTATCTCTCGTTTGTGGGATTGTATCCGATCGCCGTGCGGCACGGCCTGACGATCGCAGAGCTCATGGGATGGGTTTGCGACCGAGAACGCATCGACCGCGATGTCCTCCAGGTCGTGGAGTTGGACGGGTGGGCGCGTGCCATGGAGTGGCGAGACACCGGCCTTCCCTGGGTGATGCCATCCCCAAACATGCCCACACTCGACACCGCGCAGGTGTATCCGGGTGGATGCCTCGTCGAGGGGACCAAGCTCTCCGAAGGGCGGGGGACGACGAGGCCGTTCGAGCTCTGGGGGGCGCCCGACCTCGACGTGAGCTCTTTGTTGGCGCTCGATCTACACGGCGTCTCGCTGAGGCCCGTCGAGTTCACGCCGACATTCCAAAAGCATGCGGGGCGAGTTTGCTCCGGCGTGCAGCTGCACGTCACGGACCCGTGGGTGTTTCGCCCCTACGACGCCTATCTTCGAATGCTCGCTGCGGTGCTTCCATCGGTGGCCCTCGAGGCGCGCTGGCGGACGGAAGTCTATGAGTACGTGTCCGATCGCCCCGCGATCGACCTGCTCACCGGCGGTCCCGAGTTTCGCAACTCCGTGGACGCGGGCGCATCGGTCGCAGAGGTGCTTGCGGAGGAGGCGCGCGGCGCAGCGAGGTTCGAAGACGAGCGCCGTTCGGCGTGGATCTACGAGAAGTGACGGAATCCCGTTTGGTCGAGCTCGATCGGCCGACCGGCCTCGTCGAGCACCCGAACGCCGGAGCCGTCGGTGACCTCTCCGATTTTGGTTCCTAGCGATTCTGCCTCGGAGGATTCGGGTGCGGTGAACAGCAGCTCGTAGTCTTCGCCGCCGGTCAGCGCGAGCGTGGTGGAATCGAGGCCCAGCGCCTCGCATGCGCCACGGTATCCCGATGCGCTTGGGAGCGCGTTGGCGTGCAGGGTCGCGCCGACGTTCGACGCGGCGCACAAGTGTTGAAGGTCTTGGGCGCAGCCATCAGAGACGTCGACAGCCGCGGTGGCGAGGTCGGCAATGCCTTGGGCCGCCTGACCGTTTATCGGGGGCCGCCGCCACCGTTCGACGAAAGCTGAAGCGTGACTCGACTCTTCCGCCTCGCGCTGAAGGATGGCCAAACCAAGCGCGGCCGAACCCAAGGTCCCAGTCACGTACACCGCATCGCCAGGCCGGGCGCCAGCGCGCGTGACGGACTTTGCGATCGGCAAGCCAAAGACGGTCGTGGTCACAGTCAGAGACGGGCCCTGGCTCAGGTTTCCGCCGACGACTCGTCCCCCGGTGCGGCGCGCGGCCTCCGCGAGTCCCTCGATCAACTCGCGGAAGGCTTCATCCGGCAAATCCTTCGGGAGCGTGAGGGCGACGACGGAGGCGCTCGGCATCGCGGCCATGGCCCAGACGTCGCTGGTCGCCGCGACCATCGCACGGTACCCGAGGTCCCGACACGAGATCAGGTCGCGCGTGAAATGAACACCCTCGACCTGAGTGTCGACAGTGACGATGGTTGGCCGGTCGCCGAAGTCGATCACCGCTGCGTCGTCGCCAATTCCGACGAGCACCTTCTCCGCGTCGCCGTCGAGATCGAAGCGGCTCTTCAACCAGTCGATCTTGGCAAACTCATCACGCATCGTGGTTGGCGGCGGGAAGCGTCACGGTGAAGATTGTGCCCTCGCCAAGCGTGCTGGTCACCTCGATCTTGCCGTCATGGCTGTCGACTAGCTGTTTGACGATCGAAAGCCCCAGGCCCGCGCCCCCGTGAGCCCGCGTCGTTCCCGCGTCTACCTGGTAGAACGCATCGAAAATTCGGGCGAGATTCTCCTCGGGGATGCCCATTCCAGTGTCACGCACGGTGAGGACCACCCCGGGTCGGCTTGCGGTGAACAACGCCGCGCCTAGCCCTCCTGGGCCTCCGGCATCGAGCTCCCCTGCCTCCGCCCGCAGGACAACGGTTCCGCCCTCGGCACTGAACTTCATCGCGTTGTCCGCGAGGTTGAGCACGATCTGCTGGAGTCGAACCGGGTCGCCCCAAATCTTGGGGGTGTCATCGGCGACCTCGATGTCGAGCGCGACGTTGCGCCGATTGGCGTTCGGCACGATCGTCGACCCCACATCGGAGAGTAGGGCGCGAGGGTCGACGGCCTCGCTGTGAAGCTGGAGGTTCTGCGCCTCGAGGTGGCCGAGGTCGAGGAGGCTGCTGATCAAGCCGAGCAGTTGGTCTGCTTTGCCACGAATGGTCTTGAGGAACTCTGTCTGGCCATCACTGAGCGCGCCGGCAGCACCGCTTTCGAGCATCTCCGCATAGCCGATGATCGAAGTGAGCGGGGTTCGGAGCTCGTGGCTCACTGTAGCCAGGAACGTGGACTTGAGTTGGTCGAGTTGCTTCAGCTCGTCGTACGAGGTCTTCAGCGCGTCGTTCTTTTCCGCGAGCTCTCGGTAGTTCTCTCGCACGCTCGCGACCTGCATCGTCGAGGCGAGCTGCGCGCGATGGCCCGAGAAGACGAGCTGTTCGAGCACGCCTCGGAGGTGGGCACAAAGCTCCTCAGCGATGTCTTCCCGCACCCGCGGCATACGGTCGAAATGTTCGCGGGCGGTCGGTACGTCGATATCGCCATCGATCGAGGTGAGGGACGCGGGCGGGGTCTGGGTCTCCGCAGGCACGTATGGACCTAAGATGATGCGACCGATCGGACGACCCTGGTACTCGAGCAACGCGATGCGGTAGACGGCGCCGGTGAAACAAGGGTGCACGATGGCCTCGCCGTCGGGCTCCAAATCACGAACGACCCCGACGGTATTCGAGCACTCGCGTTCCCCGTTGCTCAGGGTGTTGAGGTAGTTGCACAGCGGCCGATCACGATGCACGTCTGCGAGAAGGTCTCCTTCGTGGGAGATCACGCGAACGGGCAGGCCGAACAGGGCGAAAAACGACTTGGCGACCGACGTCACTGAATCGCGGCTCAGCACGTCTTCCAGCCGAACGACGTCTCCCATCAAGATGTCGGCGGCGTTGGTGTCGTCTTGCATCATCGTTCCTGTCGCCCCGGGTCGTGCTTCAGCTTCAGTTCGACCTCGTTCATGAACCGGGCCGGGCTGATTCCGAATTTGTTCTCGATTTGGTGCTCTTCCTCGAGTTTGTCCCAGGTCTCCCGAACCAACCCACGAAGCGTCTGCATCACACCGTAGCCGCGCGTCGCGACCGCTTTGTAGATAGGCTCTCGACTTTGTTTGGCGATCGCCTCGAGCTCCTCATCGGTGCGAACATCGTCCATATCGCGTTTGTTGAATTGAATGATGATCGGCACACGCTCTGGGTCGATCCCGTTCTCCTCGAGGTTCCGTTTGAGGTTCAGGAACGACTCGCGGTTCGCGTCGGCTTCGCTGCGCTGTGAGTCCGCGATGAAAGCCACACCATCCGTTGCTTGCAGGACCAATCGTCGCGTCGCGTTGTGCATTACTTGCCCGGGGACGGTGAACAACTTCAGCCGAATCTTCAGACCGCCTTCAGAGCTGACCGTGATCGGCAGCATGTCGAAGAACAGCGTGCGGTCGTTCTTGGTCTCGAGGGTCATCAACTCGCCGCAAGCGTCCGAGGTGCCGAGCCAGTGAATTGCCCTTAGGTTGGTCGTCTTCCCGCTGAGCGCCGGCCCATAGTAGACCAGCTTCACGGTGAGCTCTTTCGCGGCGAAATCTACCTGCATCTCAGTCGCGGATCCGCTCCGACGAGGACTACCCCCGTAGCAAGAGCAACATCCCCGCCCCCATCAACACCAACATGATAAAGAACGCGGCCCATGTCAGCGTCCTTTTGTGCTCCGTGCCGGCCGGTCGGACGCGGGTGTCCTGCAACTGCTGTGTGGCGAGGACGATCAGGGTGTCGATCTGCTTGGCCGCGTAGTCCCGGCGGCCCGGGTCCGTCTCGCGGACTTCGCGATAGCGTTTTCCCGCCTCCGGAAGCCGATCGAGCGCGACGCACACACCGACGAAGCGCCGATGAGCGTCCTCGTTCCCCCATTCGGCCTCGATCTTAGCCCACGCTTCGTCGATCGGGTCCACCGACGCCGAGGTTAGCATGTTCACGAAGCGACAATACTGGCTTCTTACAGCAATATTGATGCCAAATACGCTCGTGTCGCTGGAGTGAGGAAGCTCGGACCGACTCCCGCGCGTTCATGTGGACAGGGTGGGGATTTCCCACCACGAATCCCACGTCCGATACCCACCTACATCATCCCGAAAAACCTTTTGAATTCTATCACTTGGAGTACAGAAAGAAGTTGACACCAGAGGACCTCGGGCCTTAGTTTCCAGCCCTGGTGGGAACTTGTGGGATCAAGTGCCATCTAGCCGCAAGCTAGGACGAGAGGGTTAGGTTGTTCCGAGGACGCTACGAGCACAGCATCGACGCCAAGGGCCGCACCTCGGTTCCGTCTCGCTTCCGTGAGGTGATGACGGCGCAGGGCGACTCGAAGCTCGTGGTGACGACGGGGCTGGACACCTGCCTCGTCGCGTACCCGATGGCGGAATGGCTCGCGTTCGAGAAGCGCCTGTCGGAGCTACCGCAGTTCGATACGGACGTCGTGACGCTGAAGCGCATCTACGTATCGGGCGCGGTCGAATGCGAGGTGGACAAAGTTGGACGGCTTCTGATTCCCGCGGCGCTTCGCAAGCATGCCGGACTCAAGCGCGACGCACTCTGGGCAGGGATGGGGAGCTATATCGAGCTCTGGGCGAAGGAGAGCTTCGAGGAGCTTCGTAAAGACGTCCTAAGCGATGCGGCTCGCCGTTTGGAGATCGCCAAGCGACTTGCGGAGCTCGGGTTGTGAGCGGGTTTGAGCACACGTCCGTTCTGCTCGACGAAGTGCTCGAGCAGCTCGCGCCAGTAGCGGGTGGCGTCTACGCCGATGTGACGCTCGGAGGAGGGGGTCACGCACGAGCAATATTGGAGCGCAGTGCGCCGGACGGCCGCTTGATCGGCACGGACCGCGACCCGAGCGCTCTCGAAGCCGCAGGTATGGCGCTCGCCGACTTCGGCGAACGCGCGACGCTTCGCAAAGCTCGGATCAGCGACCTCCGTGACGTGCTGACTTCGCTAGGCATCGAGCACGTCGACGGCATCATCGCCGATCTCGGGGTCAGCTCGGCGCAGCTCGACCAGCAAGAGCGGGGCTTTTCCCTTGCCAGAGAGGGGCCGATCGACATGCGAATGGACCCCACTGAAGGGGACAGCGCGTTGGATCTGATTGCCAGTTGTGACGCCGAGGAGCTGGCAAACTTGATCTACAAGTACGGCGAGGAGCATCGGTCGCGAAAGATTGCTCGGTCGTTGCGAAGGGCCTACGAAGAAGGCGAGCTCGAAACCACCGCCGACCTCCGTCGCGCGGTGCATCGGGCCACTGGCGGTCGACGGGGGCGCATCGACCCGGCCACCAAGACCTTTCAAGGACTTCGCATCGCGGTGAATGAGGAGCTCGCCGAGCTCGGTGCGTTGCTCGACCAACTCCCAAGCGTGCTGCGGGTCGGCGGAGTCGTTGCGGTGATCAGCTTTCACTCGCTGGAAGACCGAATCGTCAAACACACGTTCCGTGACAGCGAGCACCTGTCGCCGCTGACGAAGCGTCCAATCATCGCCTCCGACGAGGAACGCGAGAACAACCGGAGGTCGCGCAGCGCCAAGCTGCGGGCGGCGCGACGCGTGGAGGTGGCAGCGTGAAGGGCCGATTTCTACCGCTGTGGTGCGTCGCGGTCTTCGCGACGGCCGCCGCGTTCGTCGTTCATCTGTCCATCCGGTTCGAGACGGTCCGTCTCGGATACGAAGTGAGTGAGGAGCGGGGTCGGCAACGCGAGCTCCTTCAGAACCGCGGCATGCTCTCGATCGAAGCGGCGACGCTTCGGCAGAGCGGTCGCATCGAGACCATCGCGCGCGGGACGCTCGGCATGGAGGTGCCGAAGCCGACCCGGATCGTGACGATGAAGGAGACGCCAAGTCGCGCGGCCGCGGGGAGGGTGCGGTGAAGAACCGGCGACAGCGATGGTTTCGGGCGCGAATCGCCTTGCTTGGCTTCTGTGTGATGTGCGTCGCGGTGCTCGTGGTGATTCGCGCTTTTCACGTTCAGATCGCATCGGGCGATCGTCTGCGTGAGATGGCGGAAGATCAGCATCTCCGCCACCTCCGAGTCTCCCCCCGACGCGGCGCGATCTACGATCGGCACGGGGCGGAGCTTGCGGTCAGCGCAGACGTCGACAGCGTCTACGCCAACCCTCGCCGTCTCAAGGCGATGGAGCAGAACCCGCGAACCGTTGCGAGGCGCATCGCCAAGGTTCTCGACGTCGACCCTGAGCGGCTGGCGAAGCGGTTGTCGGCCGATCGCTTTTTCGTCTGGATCGAGCGTCGCGTCACCCCGCACGAGGCGACTCGCATTCGGGAGCTCGACATTCCCGGCGTCGAGCTGACAACGGAGTCTCGACGCTTCTATCCCAACCGACACCTCGCGGCTCACCTCGTAGGGTTCACCGATATCGACGGACGGGGCATCGAAGGCATTGAGCTCGCGTACGAGGAGCGACTCCGGGGCTCCGATCGGCGGGTCGAGGCCATCCGTGATCGGCGTGGTCACGTCGTCTTCGCGGACGATATGGAAGACGACCGGACGATCCAAGGGCAGAGCGTCGTGCTCACCATCGACAAGGCAATTCAACACATCGCGGAGCGTGAGCTCGCATTGGGCGTGCGCACGTTCGAGGCGCGGGGGGGCAGCGTTGTCGTGATGGATCCCTCGAGCGGCGAGATCCTTGCGCTGGCGAACTACCCGCCGTTCAATCCTAACGAGCCGTCCAAACATCCCACGGCGCACCGGCG
The DNA here is from genome assembly GCA_964195565.1 of uncultured Polyangiaceae bacterium. GTDB lineage: Bacteria > Myxococcota_A > Polyangia > Polyangiales > Houyiibacteriaceae > SG8-38. The sequence goes on from CAXMRN010000063.1 coordinate 93,005, forward strand.
CAACCGCGCCGTCGTCGACCGCTTCGAACCTGGATCGACCGTCAAACCGTTCACCATGGCGGCCGCATTGGCGGCCGGAGCGGTCAAGCCAAATCAGTCGATCAATTGTGAGAACGGGGTCACGCGCATTGGCGGGCGCCTCCTTCACGATGCCCACCCGTACGAGTGGCTGACGCCGACCCAAATCCTCGCCTACTCGAGCAACATCGGCACCGCGAAGATCGCGCAGGACCTCGGGAAGAAGGGTCTCTACCGTGGGTTTCGGCGATTTGGTTTCGGGGAGCCGACCGGCTTAGGGGTGCCCGGTGAGACCGCTGGCATCCTTCACCACTATCGGCGTTGGTACGAGATCGATACCGCGGCGGTCTCCTTTGGCCAGGGCATGAGCGTGACGAACGTGCAGCTCGCCACCGCGATGAGCGCGATCGCGAATGGCGGTCGGCTGATGCAACCCATGCTGGTGAGGCGTCTGTCTGATGGGCATGGCGCGACTATCGAAGAGATCAAGCCCCGCGTTCGCCGGCAGGTGGTTCCGCGACGCGTCGCCAATTTGGTGGGACAGATGCTGACCGCCGTCACGGAGCCGGGCGGCACCGCGATCGAGGCGGCGGTCGATGGCTATCTCGTCGCTGGCAAGACCGGCACCGCCCAAAAGGCGGACTATGTCCGCGGCGGCTACGCCAAGGACAAGTGGCTCGCGTCGTTCATCGGGTTCGCTCCTGCCGAACGGCCCGCGGTCGTGATTTCCGTCGTCATCGATGAACCGGTGATCGCGCACTACGGAGGGACAGTGGCGGGTCCGGTCTTCCGGCGCATCGCCGAAGTTACCCTGCGGCACATGGGCATCGCGCCGGTAGGCCGACAGGCGGTCCTCGCGCAGAAGAAGCAACAGGAGATCGCCATTGCGGAGGTGGAGCCCGCTCCCGAGAAAGAGTCGGTCGAGAAGGGGGAGAGCGCGGTGCCGGATGTGCGCTCGCTTCCGCTGCGGCAGGCGATCATCGCCCTACACGCCGAATCGCTGGTGGCCGAGGTCGAGGGTTCGGGGCTCGTGGTCTCCCAGCAGCCATCGCCGGGAAAGGCTGTGGCGCACGGGTCAGCGGTCCGTCTTCAATTGGAACGGCGGCGCTTCGACGCCGACGCGGCCGACTCCCAACTGCGCTCGAGGACACTGACTGCGGCGGTATCCCGGGGGCCGCATGCGCCCTGAAGCGAGCCAAGTCATGACGCTAGCGCAACTCCAAAGCAGCGGTGTCGCCGGCCGGATCACGGGCGCGGCGACGCAAGCGGTGAGCGGCGTTCAGCACGATTCGCGCGAGGTGAACGCCGGAGACCTGTTCGTGGCAGTGCCCGGCGAAACCCACGACGGCGTGAGCTTCGTCGGCGACGCGTTGGCGCGTGGGGCTGTCGCTGTCATGGCCGAGCAACTCCTCAGCGAAGACGTCCCACAGATCACCGTCCCAGATTCGCGAGTTGGCCTCGGGCGCGCAGCGGAAGCCGTCTACGGAGCGCCGAGCAGCTCGCTACGCACAGTCGGGATCACAGGCACCAATGGCAAGACGACGACGGCGTATCTCCTCAAAGAGGCGATCGAAGGAGTGTCCTTCAAGCCCGCGTTGGTCGGGACGACGGGGCTCGTGGCAGCGGGCGTCGATCGGCCATCGCTGCACACGACGCCGGAGGCAGACGACATTTCGCGCTTCGCACGGCAGGCGCTCGACTCTGGGGCGACGCATCTAGTGCTCGAGGTGTCCAGTCACGGGCTTGCCATGCATCGTGTCGATGCGCTCGATTTCGAGGTCGCGGCTTTCACGAATCTCTCTCGAGACCACCTGGACTTCCACGAGAACATGCAGCGCTACGGCGAGGCCAAGGCCCGCCTGTTCACCGGCCTGTCCCCCGAGCACGCGGTCGTTCATGTCGATGACGCCTTTGGCGCAGAGCTTGCGACCCGCCTCTCTGGGTCGATCGTTCGATGCTCACGCCGACCTGGCAGTGACGCCGAGATCGTCGCAACCGAGTGGTCGGCGACCCGTGCTGGGATCCACGCCACGGTGCAGACTCCGGCGGGGCAGGTCGAGCTCCGAAGCCCGATGCTCGGGGAACACAACCTCGAGAACCTTCTCGTCGCGCTTGGCTGCGCGCACGCGCTTGGGCTGGATCTGAACGCGGTGGCGCGCGCGTGGGAGTCCGCAGCAGGAAGCCCCGGGCGCCTCGAAAGAATCCCTCACCCCCACGACGTTGCGGTCCTCGTGGACTACGCGCACACGCCCGACGCGCTGCGGCGGGTGTTGGACACGATGCGTGCGGTGACGCCGTGCCGTTTGATCGTCGTGTTCGGTGCCGGCGGCGACCGCGACAAGGGGAAGCGGCCGGAGATGGGTCGCGTAGGGGTCGAGAGCGCCGACCTCTGTGTTCTGACCAGCGACAATCCCCGGAGTGAGGACCCTCGGCGCATCCTCGACGAAGTGGAAGCGGGGGCGGAGCGGAGTGGTGGCGCGCGTCTCGAGCCGGCCGAGCTCGCCACGGCGAGCGCCGGCTACTGCACGCTGATCGACCGCCGGGAGGCGATTGCGGCTGCGGTCGGAGCCGCCCGGGCGGGGGATACCGTCCTTTTGGCAGGTAAGGGCCACGAGACCTACCAGATCATCGGCACGGAGCGGACGCACTTCGACGATCGCGAACAGGCGAGGGCCGCGATTGCGCGGGTCGCGGGAGGCGGGTGATGGCGACCCCGATTTCCACCAATCAGGCGCAGTTCGGTCGAGATGAGGTGATCTCCGCAACCGGTGGCACGCCGGGCGGGCCGGCCTGGGAACGCGTACGCGGGGTCGTGACGGACTCCCGCGCCATTGAGCCAGGGAACCTATTCGTGGCGTTACGAGGCGAACGGTTCGATGCGCATGAGTTCGCCGCGGATGCCGCGGAGGCCGGAGCGACCGCGGTGATCGTCGAGCGTGGCACGTCGCTACCCGCGCACGTGAGCGCCGTGGAGGTGGAGGACACCCTGCACGCCCTCGGCAACCTCGCGCGGGCTCATCGAGATGCCTGGAATGGAAAGGTCGTGGGGATCACCGGGTCCGTCGGCAAGACTACGACGAAGGACCTCACGGCCGCCGCGCTGCAATCTTCGGGTCACCGCGTGCTCAAGACCGCCGGCAACCTCAACAATCGCATCGGCGTCCCAATGACCCTATTTCGGCTCGACGAGAGCGTCGACACCGCCGTGATCGAGATGGGGACCAGCGAACCTGGCGAGATAGCGCGGTTGGCGGAGATCGCTGCGCCCGATGTGGGGATCGTGACCCGAGCGAGCCTCGCCCACACCGAGGGCCTCGGCTCGGTGGAGGCCGTGGCCGATGAGAAAGTCTCGCTCCTGCACGCCATCGCACACGACGGTGTCGCGGTCGCGTACGGCGATGACCCGCCGCTCAAGAAACGCGCGTCGGTAGTCGGGGTCAAGCGCAAGCTCTTCTACGGTCGCACTGCCGGCAACGACGTGCGCGTCATCGATTGGGATGTCGCCGCGGACGGTACCGAGGCTCGGTTTCAAGTTCGCGGCCAGGAAGTCGAGATCGCGATGAGATTGTTGGGGGAGGGCGCCGTCCTCAATGCGGCCGGCGCTCTCGCAATCGCCTTCGGCTTGGACTCGCCACTCGAAGACGCGGCGCGCGGAATCGCAGGGGTCGCGCCGTCGCCCGGTCGCATGCAGCCGAGGTCCGGAACCGGCGAACGCCTGATCATCGACGACACCTACAACGCCAACCCCGCATCCCTGGAGGTCGCGTTGAACACGGCCCGTGCGGTCGCCGAAGGGCGTCAGGCGCCTTTGGTTGTGGTTCTCGGAGACATGAAGGAGCTCGGCGCGCACAGCGAGGATGCGCACCGGAAGGTCGGCGAGCTCATCTCCGACGCCGGCGTCTTCCTGTTCGTGGGTTGCGGCGAGGCGATGCGAAAAGCCGTCGACACTGCGAACCCTCGCGGTGTCGACACCCTCTGGTTCGAGACCGCGAGCGAATGCGAAGGGCTCTCCGAGCGCCTTCCTTTGAATGCAGTGGTCTTGGTGAAGGGGTCGCGGTCGATGGAAATGGAACGCGTGGTCGGGCCGCTCCTCGGGGGAGAGCAACGATGATCTACTACTTGCTCTACCCGCTTCACACGCACGAGTCGTTGTCGTTTCTCAATGTTCTTCGATACGTTCCGTTCCGTTTCCTCATGGCCACGATGACGTCACTTCTGCTGACGTTTGGTCTGTACCCGTGGTTCATTCGGCGCCTGCAGCGGAAGCAGATCGGGCAAGTCATTCGCGCGGACGGTCCTGAGTCGCACTTTGCGAAGGCCGGGACCCCGACCATGGGCGGAGCCCTCATGCTGCTCGCGCTCGTCCTGTCCACGGTGCTGTGGGCGGACCCGTCCAACTCGATGGTCTGGGTGGTGACGTCGATCACGGTCGCGTACGGCGTCGTCGGGTACATCGACGATACGTCCAAGATTCGAACGCGTTCCACGGGCGGGCTCTCGGGCCGCTACAAGCTGCTCCTGCAGTTCACCACCGCGATTATCGTGTGTAGCTGGCTCTACTACGGCGACGCCGGCCTCCCGAGCGACTGGCTCGAGATTCGTCACCGTCTCGCCGCTCCGTTCTTTGCGTTCTCGAAGTATCCCATCGAACTGCCACCGTGGCTGTACGTGATCTTCTCCTCGTTCGTCATTGTTGGCACATCGAACGCAGTGAATCTCACGGACGGACTAGACGGTTTGGCCATCGGTCCGGTGATGATCTCGGCGGGCACCTACGCCATTCTCGCGTATCTCGCGGGTCTGACGTTGTTCGGCAATGTGGTCGCCGGCTACCTCGATATTCCGCACATCGAGAGCGCAGGCGAGCTAAGTATCTTCGCAGCGTCGATGGTCGGGGTCGGCTTCGGCTTCCTTTGGTACAACACGTATCCCGCACAGGTCTTCATGGGCGACGTGGGTTCTCTCGCACTAGGCGGAGGCCTCGGTGCGCTCGCAGTCGTCACTAAGAACGAGCTGTTGTCGGTGATTCTCGGCGGCATCTTCGTCGTCGAGGCAGTGAGCGTCATCCTGCAGGTCGGCTATTTCCGTCTCACCGGTCGGCGGATCTTCTTGATGGCGCCCATTCACCACCACTTCGAGAAGAAGGGGTGGCCTGAGCCCCGCGTCATCGTTCGATTCTGGATCATCGCAATTGTGTTGGCCGTGTTCAGCCTAGCCACGTTGAAGTTGAGGTGACCGTGGAGCTCTCTCGGAAAAACACGATGGTGGTTGGGCTCGGCGAGAGCGGGCTGGCGGTCGTGCGTTTCCTCACGGCGCATGGTGCCCACGTCGTGGTGAATGATCAGCGCGACCGTGGTGCGCTCGGCGCCGCCGGCGATGAAGCCGAGGCGCTTGGCGCGGAGCTGGTGCTGGGCGGGCACCCCGACAGCGCGTTCGAGGGCTTGGATCTCATCGTCGTCTCGCCGGGTGTGCCTCCGCTCGCGCAACTCGATAGAGCCGAGCAGCGCGGGGTGCCGGTGGTCAGCGAGGTCGAGCTCGCTGCACGATTCATCGACGCGCCGATCGTCGCCATCACCGGCACCAACGGCAAGAGCACCGTCACTACACTCATTGGCGAGATGAGTCGCCGCCTAGGCCGTCCCGTCTTCATCGGAGGCAACTTGGGTCGACCCATGATCGAAGCGGCCGGTACGGACGCCGGAGCCAAGGGCGGTCTCGTGGTCGTCGAGCTGTCGAGCTTCCAACTCGAGCGCGTATCGCAGATGAAGGCGCACATCGCCATTCTGCTCAACATCACCCCTGACCACCTAGACCGATACCCTTCGTTCGAAACCTACGCGGCCGCCAAGGCCCGCATTTTCGAGCGGCAGGAGGCCGAAGACTTCGCGGTCCTTCCGGCTGATGCCGCCGATCTCCGGGAGCTCATCGAGGACGACGGGACGGTGGTGCTGTTCGGAGGTCGAGCCGGGGACGTCCGCGTCGTCGACGGAGTGCTCGTCGATTCGGGGAGCGCCCTTCAGGTGCCGGTCCGCGACCTGAAGATTCGCGGGTCGCACAACGTGTCGAACGCGTGCGCGGCTGTGCTTGCGGCGCGCCTACTGGGTGTGTCCGATGACGACATTGCGTCGGTTCTCGGTGCGTTCGAAGGCCTGGCCCACCGAACGCAGTACGTCGACTCGGTCGAAGGCGTCGAGTACATCGACGATTCCAAAGCGACCAACGTGGGTGCGGCGGTTGCCTCGATCGATGGGCTCACCGGGTCGGGGGGAAAGATCGTCCTCATCGCCGGCGGCGTCGACAAGGGAGGGAGCTACCAGCCCCTCCGAGAGCGGATGTCGGAGGAGGGACGGGCGGTTGTGGTCCTCGGCGAGGCTGCCTCGCTGTTGGAACGCGCGTTTGCCGGCTCTCCGGTCGAGGTCCGTCGCGCATCCTCGATGGGCGATGCCGTCACGCACGCCGCGGCGCTGGCCCGCCCAGGAGATACTGTGCTCCTTGCACCCGCCTGTTCGAGTTTCGATATGTTCCGCTCCTACGCCGAGCGTGGCGAACACTTCCAACGAGCCGTCCAAACCCTGGGAGAGCAACCATGACACGCGCGTCGAAACCAGCACCCCCGATGGAGCCCGGTCCACCCGACGTGACGCTCGCGGCGACGCTCGTGGGCCTAATCGCGTTCGGCGTGGTCATGGTCTACAGCGCCAGTGCGGTCTACGCGAGCAACATGTTCGGAAACGGCTACCATTTCCTCGGCCGGCAAACGATCTTCGCGGCCGCCGCCTTTGGCGTCCTCTTCCTCTTCACTCGCATCGACATCAACCTGCTGCGGAGCTCGACCTATCCGGTCTTGTTGACGGCGGTGTTGCTCATGGTGGCGGTAGCACTTGGGTTCGGGCGTAGTGCGGGCGGTGCGACCCGCTGGCTCGCCGTCGGTCCCGTCAACGTGCAGCCCGCGGAGCTGGCGAAGCTCGCTATGATCATGTGGCTCGCCCACTCCTTGGCGAAAAAATCCAACCGGGTGCGTACGTTCTCCATCGGGTTCCTGCCGCACGTTCTCGTCGCCGGCCTCTTGATGCTCCTCTGCCTGGCGCAGCCCGATTTCGGCAGTGCGGTGATGATCGCCCTCTTGACCTTCGTGGTGCTCTTCGCCGCAGGCGCCAAAGCGGGTTACCTGCTCGGTTGCGTGCTGGTCGCCCTTCCGGTCGGCTACGCAGCCATCGCATCGTCTCCCTACCGAATGCGCCGCATCAAAGCGTTCCTCGAACCATTCGAGCACAGACAGGGCGCGGGCTACCAGATCACAGAATCCTTGATGAGCTTCGGCTCCGGCGGCTGGACCGGCGCCGGTCTGGGTGACGGCCGCCAGAAGCTTCTTTTCCTGCCGGAGGCCCACACCGACTTCATCAGCGCGATCATCGGCGAAGAGCTCGGCTTCGTCGGGATCGTGTTGCTTTGTGCGGCCTTCGCCTGGGTCGTGTTTCGCGGTCTTCGGGCGGCGTGGCGGGCGCAAGATGAATACGCCGGCTACCTCGCCGCTGGCATGACCTTGTTCATCGGCCTCCAGGCATTCACCAACCTTGCGGTCGCCATGGGGCTTCTGCCCACCAAGGGTCTCGCGCTTCCTTTCGTCAGCTACGGCGGTTCCTCGCTCCTCGTAAACGCCGCCGCGGCCGGCATCATCCTCAACACTTCGCGTTACGGCGTGTCTCGGGCGGTCGATGCTCCGGCCGCTACCAAACCCAAGAAACTCCAGCCGCGGCTACGGACGGCCAGGGGAGGTGCAGGATGATCCAACGCATCATGGTTGCCGGCGGTGGCACAGGAGGGCACCTCTTTCCGGGGCTCGCCGTGGTCGAAGAGCTTCGGCGGCGCGTCCCTGGGCTGGAGGTGCGATTCGTGGGCACGGCGCGCGGCATCGAGGCGCGCATTCTTCCCGGTCGCGGCGAGGCCCTGGAGCTCCTGAAGGTGACTCCTCTCAAGGGTCAGGGGCTAGGCGCTCGGTTCAAGAGCCTCGCGCGCATCCCAACCGCAATGAAAGAAGCGTCGTCTCTCCTGCGTGACTTCGAGCCGGATCTGGTGTTGGGTGTCGGCGGCTACGCGTCCGGCCCCGTCCTGATGTCGGCGTCGCTTTCGGGGCGGCCCACCGCGATTCTCGAGCAGAACGCCCATGTCGGGATGACCAATCGTATCCTCGCTCGCTTCGTCGACCGCGCCTACATCGCGTTCGAACAGACCGAGCAGGTCTTCGGAAAGAAGAAGTCTCGACTGACCGGCAACCCTGTTCGGCAGGAGTTCGTCGAGCACGCACGCCTTGCGATCGCAGATCCAGAAGGCTTCGAGTCCCGTGCGCGTACCGTACTCGTTCTCGGTGGCTCGCAGGGCGCTCGGAAGCTGAACGAAGACGTGCCGCGTGCGCTCGCTCGGGCCGGCATTTCTGGGCGTGACCTCGAGGTCGTGCACCAGACCGGGGAGTCGATGCGAGAAGAAGTGGAGGCGACCTACCGGGAGCTCGGCATCCGCGCCAAGGTCGTGACCTTCATCGACGAGATCGCGCGCGCCTACTCCAACGCGGCGCTGGTCGTTGCGCGGGCGGGCGCCACTACCTTGGCAGAGCTCTGCGCCATCGGACGTCCATCGATCCTGATCCCGTTCCCGTTCGCCGCTGACGACCATCAAGCAAAGAACGCGATGGCGCTCGAAGAGCAGCGCGCGTCGATCTGCGTTCGGGAGTCGGATCTCGACGTCGACGGGCTAGGGGAGCTGATCGGCGGCCTGCTGGACGATCCCGCGAAGCGGCAAGCGATGGCACGAGCAGCGCGAGATCACGGTAGGCCTGACGCTGCGGCAGCCATCGTGGACGATATGATGGGTTGGCTCGGTGGCGCGCAGCCCGTTGGTGAACCCGAGGCCGCGCCCGAGAGTGAGCCGCCGCCGGGCGTTCAATACGCCGGCCTCGGGATGTCGCCCATCCTGCGTCTTGGCTATTCCCAAGTCGGCATGCGCCCCGCGAGCCATCGCCCACGCCGCCCGGTTGTCGTCGATGGAGCCGTGTGGGAGTAAGCGACCATGTTTCGCGGCAGAATTCGGTCCATCCATTTCGTAGGAGTCGGCGGCGTCGGCATGAGCGGCATCGCGGAGGTGCTGCTCGACTCGGGCTTCGAAGTGACCGGATCCGACCTCCGCGACAACGACTACACGAACCGCCTCGCTGAGAAAGGGGCCAAGATCTATCTGGGCCACGAGGCCAAGCAGGTGACCGACGCCGATGTCGTCGTCTTTTCGTCGGCGGTCCCGCCGACCAACCCCGAGTTGGTCGCGGCACGGGCGGCAGGGGTGCCTGTGATCCCCCGCGCGGAGATGCTCGGTGAGTTGATGAGGCTCAAGGACGGCATCGCCATCGCGGGATCGCACGGCAAGACCACCACGACATCTTTAGTAGCGACCGTCCTGCGCGGGGCAGGCCTCGACCCGACCGTCATCATCGGCGGCAAGCTCAACGCACTTGGATCGGGTGCAGCCATGGGTGCTGGGGACCTGCTGGTGGCCGAGGCCGATGAGTCCGACGGTTCCTTCCACCATCTGATTCCCTCGGTGGCCGTGATCACCAACATCGACCCGGAACACCTCGACCACTATGGAAGCCTCGATGCCGTGAAGGAAGCCTTCGTGGACTTCGCGAATCGTGTTCCCTTTTACGGGCTGGTCATCGCGTGTCTCGACCATCCCAACGTGCAGGACGTCTTGCCGCGGCTCGACAAACGCATCGTGACGTACGGGTTCTCGGCGCACGCTGACTATCGAGCGCGCAACCCTGTGTTTTCTGGACTGTCGGTCGGCTTCGATGTCGAGCATCACGGCAAGAGCTTGGGTCAGTTCGAGGTTCGAATGCCGGGCATCCACAACGTCTTGAATGCCCTTGCGACCATCGCCGTTGCAGACGAGCTACGGGTCGACCACGACCAGGTTCGCTCTGCCTTGCGCAGCTTCGAGGGCGTGCAGCGGAGGTTCTCGATCGTCGGGGAAGAGGCGGGGATCACGATCGTCGACGACTACGGACACCATCCAGCCGAGGTGGAAGTCACCCTCGAAGCAGCCCAAAAAGCTTACGGCTCCCGAATCGTCGTGGCCTTCCAGCCGCATCGCTATACGAGGACGCGAGATCTCTTCGACGAGCTCACCAGAGCCTTCAATCGGGCTGATGTCCTATTCTTGACCGAGGTCTACGCGGCGGGCGAAAAACCAATCGAGGGGGCCGATGCGCGCCGACTCGCCGAGGCAATTCGCGCGCACGGGCATCGGGACGTGACGTTGGTGGAAGACCGGAAGAAATTGGCCGAGGCGATTGGAGCACGCGCGCGCGAGGGCGATGTCGTGATCACGCTCGGTGCCGGGGACATTACGCGCACAGGCCCGGAGCTCCTCGAGGTGCTCCGCCGATGAACCGGAGAAGGCCACCATCGGCAACCGGGAGGAAACCGGCGCGCAAGAAGCCGGTTCCAAGGAAGCCGACCAAGAAGAAGAGCGCCGCGAAGCGTCCCGTTCGAAAGAACGTCGCGGCCAAGAAGGCAGCGCCGAAGAAAGCGGCCCGCAAAGCGGCTCCGAAGAAGGCTGCCCGCAAGAGGGTCGCAAGGAAGGCGGCCCCTACAGATCGCGCGCAGAATCGACGCCGGCCGGTCCCGAAGAAGCCACGTCGCACCGAGCCCAGGAAGAGTTGGCGGGAGCGTGCCCAGGGCATGCGGGAGAACCTGGGCGGCTGGGTGATTCAAAGGAGGGCGCTGCTGCGCCGCGGGGCCCAGACCATCGTGGCGGGACTCGTGCTGTCCGCCTTGGCGTGGATCGGCGACCAAACGGTCCAGTACGCCCACGGCGCCGATGCCTTCGCCATTGGCGAGATCATTATTGAGGGCAATCACCAACTCGAGGAGATCGATGTCCGCAGGGCAGCGCGGCTCCAAATTGGTTCAAATATTTTCGAGGTTTCGAACGAAGATGCCCGTAATCACTTGCTTCAACATCCCTGGATCGAGGAGGCGAATGTGGTTCGAAAGCTTCCCGCGCGGATCCGCATCGAGATCGTGGAGCGGCAGCCGGTGGCCTTGGTCGCGTTGGACCAGCTTTACCTGGTGAGCGAGGAGGGCGCGGTCTTCAAACGTCTCGGCGTCGACGACCCCGTCGACCTTCCGGTCATCACCGGCATCGCGTCCGAGCGCTTCTACGACGACCTCGACTACCGGACGGCGATCCTTCTACGGTCGATGGCGGTCCTACAAGACTACGAGGGAGCAGGCCTCGCGAAGCGAGAGCCCGTGTCGGAAATTCATTTCGAAGGCGTCAATGGAATCGAGCTCTTCGTAGGCGGCGACGGCATGAACGTCCGCCTCGGCAACGGCCAGCACCGCCAGAAGCTCCGCCGCCTCCGCCAAGTCCTCGAACGACTTGAGCGAGAGAAAACGCGACCTTCCTACGTATACCTCGACAACGTCCGAAGTCCCGAACGAGTAACCGTCCGCCTCCCCTAACCAAAAAGGGGACAGTCCCCTTTTTGGAAGGGTTAATTTCTAGCGAACAAAAAGTGGGTTTCGGCCCATTTTTTTCTGCATAAAAGTTGTCTCGCCAAATCCCGTTTCGGTATGGGTCAGAGAGAGGCACGGATGGCGGAACACGAGATCATTGCAGGATTGGATTTGGGTTCGACGAAGGTCTGCGCGATCGTTGCGGAGCAGACCGAAGAAGGCCTAGACATCATCGGGATAGGCTCCGTACCTTCAAAGGGTTTGAAGAAAGGCGTCGTCGTCAACATCGAGTCGACCGTGCAGGCGATTCGGGCGGCGGTCGAGCAAGCCGAGACGATGGCAGGCGTGGAGATCAACGCGGTCTACGCGGGCATCTCCGGGAGCCATGTGCGCGGCATGAACCAAGATGGTGTCGCCGCCATCGCCAATCGCGAGGTCGCGATCGAGGATGTCACCCGGGTGCTCGAGCAGGCCAAAGCCGTTCCGCTCCCCGGCGACCGTCAAGTGATTCACGTGCTCCCACAGGAGTACATCGTCGACGAGCAGGACGGCATCAAGGAACCGATCGGCATGGCTGGGGTTCGCCTCGAAGCGCGCGTGCACATGGTGACCGCCGCCTCGACCAGCGTGGCCAATGTGACCAAGTGCGCGGAGCGCTGCGGACTCTTCGTCGAAGAGGTCGTGTTGCAGCCACTCGCGAGCGCGCACGCCGTATTGAGCGGCGACGAGCGAGAGATCGGCGGCGTCCTCATCGACGTCGGTGGCGGCACTTCGGACATCATCATCTACGTCGACGGCGCCGTCGTGCACACGAGCTCGATTCCCATTGGCGGGATCAACCTCACCAGCGACATCGCCACCGGTCTGCGGACGCCGATGGCCGAGGCCGAGCGAATCAAGATCAAGTACGGTTGCGCCGCGTCTCGCATGGTGGACGACGATGAAACCATCGAGGTGCCTTCCGTTGGCGGCAGGCCTTCGCGCTCGCTGCCTCGCCGGGTGCTCTGCGACATCATCGAGCCCCGCGTGGAAGAGATCTTCGCAGCGTGCCGTCACGTCATCGCGGAGACCGGCTACATGGACATGTTGGCTTCTGGAGCGATCGTCACCGGTGGGACGACGCTCCTAGATGGATTGCCTGAGCTTGCCGAGGAAGTGCTTGGCCTGCCAGTGCGTCGTGGTGCACCCACGGGCATCGGTGGATTGATCGACGTCGTGAAGAGCCCCTCCTACGCAACCGGTGTGGGATTGGTGAAGCACGGAGCGGACCAACTAGCGGGAACGTCCGCGCCCGAGCGTACAGTCGAAGTGACCGCGAGTCGTGGACTCAGTCGCAAGATCGGCGCGTGGTTTAGAGAAGTTTTTTAGGAGGAATCGATGGCTATCTCGATCGAGTTCGCAGACGACGCAGAACTTCATGCACGTATCAAAGTTGTTGGCGTCGGTGGCAGCGGCGGCAATGCGCTCAACACGATGATTCAGGGCGGGCTCGACGGCGTCGAGTTCATCGCGGCCAACACCGACGCGCAAGCGTTGGATCGCAGCCTGGCTCCCGTGAAGATTCAGCTCGGCCCGCAGCTTACGCGTGGGCTTGGGGCAGGGGGCAATCCGGACGTCGGTCGCAAGGCCGCACTCGAGGATGTGCAGCGCTTGTCCGAAGCGCTCGAGGGCGCCGACATGGTGTTCGTCACCGCCGGAATGGGCGGCGGCACCGGCACCGGCGCGGCCCCGATCATTTCGCAGGTCGCGCAGGATCAAGGCGCGCTGACCGTCGGCGTCGTCACGAAGCCCTTCCTCTTCGAGGGGCGCAAGCGCTCCAAGAACGCCGAGCGCGGCGTTCAAGAGCTGATCGACACCATCGACAGCATCATCACCATTCCGAACCAGCGGCTGATGTCGCTCGGCGACGACGACATCACCATGCTCGATGCGTTTGCTCGGGCCGACGACGTGCTTCTTCAGGCAGTGCAGGGCATCAGCGACCTCATCATCAATGCTGGCATGATCAACGTCGACTTCGCGGACGTGAAGACCATCATGGCAAGCAACGGCCGCGCACTGATGGGCACCGGCATCGCGAAGGGCGACCGACGCGCGCTCGAGGCCGCCGAGATGGCCATCAACTCACCCCTGCTCGACGAGGTGTCGGTACAGGGTGCGACCGGGATCCTCATCAACTTCACCGCCGGTCCCGATATCAAGCTTCGCGAAATCAATGAAGCCGCCGGACTGGTTCAACAAGCTGCGCACGAGGAAGCAGAGATCATCTTCGGCGTGGTCACCGATCCGGAGTTGGCGGACACGGTCAAAGTCACCGTCATCGCCACCGGCTTTGAGAAGATGGCGCACGCACCGATTCCGCTGGGTCTCCACCATGCGGTGTCGAGCAATCAGAGCTCCAACGCTGCTACAGCCAATAGGGCTATGCGAGGCGCACCGCCGCGAGCCGAGGATTTCTCGTCAACGCTCGAAGGGGTACCCGCGGCGGTTCCGCAGCAGGCGGGGACAAGGGCATTCGGCGCGAGCGCGCTGCACGATGAGGCGGTCCTCGACATCCCGGCCTACCTACGCCGCGGCACGCCTGGGGCCGAGTAAGCTAAGAGTTATTTCATACACTTAGCTTGAAGCCCGGCATCGTCCGGGCTTTTCACTTTGGGGATCACGGGGCGCGTCGGCGCGGCTGTATGCTGCCCCCAGGTAAACGTTACGTAAAATTAGCAGGAATCACTTTGCAACCTGGGGCAAACCCGATAGTTTCCTTCAGAGGGCTGGTTTGAGTTCCGTTCCAATTTCACCCCTCTAGCTTAAAGATTTTCGTTCGGGTATACTTTTGGATGGGTTGATGAAGCAGGGTGTTCAGCTGAGTGTGAGTGCGCAACGTAGGTGCCCCTGCTTCGGGGTCTTATGCTTTCTGTGTGCCCTGATTAGCAGCATGTTCGGAGCCACAGACGCGTCGGCTGACGCGCCGCCTCTTCCCGCAATCAAGACGACTCCTCTTGCCGCGCCGTCCGCTGTACTCGGGATGACGAACCCGTACCTCGTTGCGGCCGCCATGAAGAAGCCCACGATCCGAGGCTTCACCTTCTCGAAGGACATCAGGGAGTTTTACCAGCGCGTCGAGACCCTCGCGATTCACGGTGTCGATCTAAACCAGCGCAAGCCCCAGCAAACGGAGAAGCTGAACCTTCGCGTGCAGGGCAACCTGGGCGGCGGCGTGCTCCAGCTTCGCTACCGACGCTGACCCCGTAGAATCGACGCTGCGCACCGATCGCGGCGCGCCGAGTGTCCGCGCATGGCGCCGTGGTAGGGTGCGTTCGTCATGAGCCGTCCTCGGCATCACATTGTACTCGTGCCTGGATTGTTTGGCTTCGCCAAGCTCGGAGGGTTCGACTACTTCATACACGTCGAGGAGGCGCTCGCGAGCCGGTTCTTGGAGCGCGGCGCGGACTGCGAGTTCGTGTTGGTGTCGTCACCCCCGACGGGGTCTATCGTCCATCGCACACAGGTGCTGATGGACGCGATTCAGCAAGCGTGCTCGGACGATGCCGGCGCGATTCATCTCGTGGGCCATTCGACCGGCGGACTGGACATCCGCCTCCTTGCATCGCCGACGACGTGGCCCGACCTGCCGGATTGGTTTGACCGCGTCCGCACCGTGACGAGCATCTCGACCCCGCACTACGGCACGCCGCTCGCCTACTTCTTCACGACGATGGCGGGGACCCGGCTCCTCGAGGCGCTCTCGCTGCTGACGTACATGACGCTTCAGGCCGGGGGCCCGCCGCTCACCATTCTGACGCCCGTGCTTGCTTCGCTGAGCCGTGTCGATGAAGCCCTTGGGATCGAGAGCAAGGTTCTCGAGACGACGACGGGGGTGCTCCTCAGCTTCCTCGGGGAAGAGGGGCAGAGCGAGGTTCGAGAATGGTTCGACGGGATTCGGAGCGATCAGGGTGCGATCATCCAGCTGACACCCGAGTCGATGGACATCTTCAACGCAGGCGTCGAGAACAACCCAAGTGTTCGATACGGGTCGGTCGTCACCCGGATGCCGCCACCCGGTCCGGTACGTCTGTTCAAGAGCGTTCGCTCTCCCATCGACGCGCTCTCGGCTGCTGTCTTCTCGACGCTGTACGTGGGCGCGGGGCGCACATCGAAAGTCTATCCGCCTCCAGGCCCCGTCCCAGAGGTTCGCGACTACCTCGAGAAGAAGCTATCCCTCGAGCTCGACAACACCCTCAACGACGGTCTCGTCCCAACCACGAGTATGATCTGGGGCGATGTCTTGTGGGCGGGCACCGCCGATCACTTGGACGTCCTCGGCCACTTCCAAGGCGACCGCGACTCCTCCCACACCGACTGGATGGTCAGCGGCGCCGGCTTCCGCGAAGATGACTTCGACGAAGTCATGGACGCCATCGCTGAATTCCAGCTCCAATAGCGACGCTGCCAGCGTCAGTCGAGCCCGTACTTGTCTCGGTGCCCCGCCAAGTACTCGATGTAGTACTCCGTCGGCTTCTCGGCTTCGACTTCGCCTGCCTCTACAGCCGCGGTCAGCTGCTTGATCAACTTGCCGAGGCGCTTTGAGGGCGGGACGCCAAACTCTCGCATGATGACGGTGCCGAGGCCCTTCGGGAGCGGAGCGACTTTGTTGTCCTCGTCTTGAAGATCCCGGATCCGTTTCGCGAGCAGACTGATCTGGCGTACGCCTCTCTGTCGCTTCTCCGGGCGCTTGGTCGTGATGTCTGCGCGGCTCAAGTCCAACAGATCCCGGAGGCCGTCGGACATCTGGTTGTAGAAGCGGCGGACGGCGGCGTCGGTCCAGTCGTCTTCATACTGCGCGGCGCGGAGGTGGTGCAGAATCAGGAAGTGGACGCGCTCACGCTCGGCGCCTTCGAAGCCGATGCGGTCCGCGACGCGTTTTCGAAACATGGCGGCGCCGACTTCCGCGTGGCCGTGGAAGCTGACGGTGCCCCGGTCGTCGATGCGCCGCGTCTTGGGTTTGCCGATGTCGTGGAGTAGGGCGCCCCAGCGAACCTCGACGCGTGGCACCGATTGCTTCACCACCTGCTTGGTGTGTTTCCAGACGTCTTTGTGGCGCCACTCGTTGTCACCGAAGCCCACCATCGCCGCGACCTCAGGTAGCCATACGTCGAGGCAGCCGACCGATTCGACGGCATCGAGCCCAGGCTCGGGGTGCTTTGAAGTGAGCAGACGGTCCACGTGCTCGCGGAACACCAGCTGCGGCACTGCGCGCCACTCGGCCGGCGTCGGTCGCTCGGGCTTGTGCTCGAGCAGGGCGGGGTCAGCGGCCACATTGGCCGCCCAGGTCAACGCCTCAATCGCCCGATCGGGCGTCGTCTCTCGTGCTACGGACATCGGCTAGCCTAGTATATCGCGGAGCGCCTCGATGAGACGCTGATTCTCTTCAGGGGTTCCAACAGTGATCCGGATGCAGCTGCGGACTCGCAAATCCCCGGACGAAAACCGCCGAACGGCGATGCTGCGGTCGAGTAACGCGGTGCACAGCTCCCCCACATCGACGGCGCACTCTACCAACAAGAAATTCGCGTCACTTGGGAAGCACTGCAGCGATTCGTGCGAGTCGAGTTCGGCTTCGAGCCGTTCGCGCTCGGCGACGATGCTAATGATGTGCTCCTCGAGCAGCGGGGCAAGGTCGGTCAAGGCGAGTGTAGCGATCTCCTGCGACGCGGTGTTGAGGTTGAACGGTTGCCGCACCTTCTCGAGCTCGGCCGAGAGAGCTTCATGGATACGTACCCACCCGACCCGAATGCCGGCGAAGCCCACCTTGGATAGCGTTCCCATCAATGCGCAGTGGGCTCGCTCCTCGGCGAAGGTGGCAAACGATTGCCCGGAGTAGGGACCGTACGCTTCGTCGATGACGTGTAACGAGTCGGGGAATGCGTCGACGAGCCGTTCGATCCTGTCCCGCGAAAAACAATTGCCGGTCGGATTGTTGGGGCTCGCGTAGTAGACGACGTTCGGCCTGGTGCGTTCGAGCGCGTCGGCCATGGCGTCTGCGTCGAGATCCCACGCACCATCGAGCGGTACTCCGACCGGTCGCCAGCCATGTGCGCGACTCGTCATGCCGTACATCACGAACGTCGGCTCGGGGAACACGACCACGGGGCGCTCGGCATCCGTTCGCGGACGGCACATCGCGGTCGCCATCAGCGAGATGAGCTCGTCCGACCCAGCCCCAAGCACATACTCGTCCGGGCTTCCGCCGAGCCCACGGGCCAGCGCGGCACGTAGCTTTGTGGCTCGCCCATCGGGATAGCGACGCAGCTCGGTCGCGTGCAACGCGGTCGCGATCCGAGCCCTGGCCTCGGGCGGCAACGGCCACGGGCTCTCGTTGGCATCCAGCTTCACGGCCGGCGGTGCAGGGGGCACCCGGTACGCGGCTAGCTCATCGAGCTCAGGCCGAAACAGTGCTTTGAGGGATTCGATCGACATGCGGGACTCACCGGTCGGGCCGAGTCATTGCACGCCATGGGCTGGTGTAAAGTGGCCGCCCGAAATCAGTGCAAGACCTGGTCGGCTTGCGCCCGCGCCTCTTCGAGAGCGCGGCTGATGACGTGTGCGTCCTTGGCGTCCGGTCGCGCCTCGAGGTAGGCGGCCAAGTCCTCGGAGGCGGCTCCGTACGTGCGTAGGGCGTGGGCGAGCAAGCCGCGGTCGCGTTGGTGCTCCGGCGCCTGCGTGAGCTCGACCAAGTGGTCACACGCGAGCATGGCTCGGGCGTAGTCGCCTTGGCGGCGATGCGCGGCCTTGAGGTTCGCCAGCATGCGAATCGCGATGGTGTGGCAATCGACCGGCTCGAGATAACTCGGGTGGAGTGCCATTTCGGCGCCGAGGAACTCCGCCGCGAGCTTTCGCAAGCCGTGACCGTCGAGAAGCTCGCCACCATGGAATGGGTCTTGGTACACACCTTCGGGCCCGCCAACGCGAACCAAGAAGTGGCCGGGGAACCCGACGCCTTCGACGTCCATCCCGGCTCGCTCACCAACCGCCATGGTCAGAACCGACAGGGAAATCGGAATCCCCTTGCGGCGAATCATCACTTTGTCGAGATAGCTGTTGTACGGGTTGTAGTAGTCGTCGTGCTCGCCTTCGAAACCGAGCTCTTCGAAAAGCAGCTCCGCGAGGATTCGTCCGTCACGTTCGGGCGTCGAGCGAAGCCCGCGCCGGATCAATGCTTCGGCGCCGAGGCCATCGAGGCCGCGTCGCATCGCGTGGTCGTCGAGAAGCGGGTTGGCTTCGGCAGCGATGAGGATAGCAATGTCCTCGACCCGCACGTTGGGACGTTGCAACACCGACACCAGGGGATCTACGCTCGCCACTGTTCTAACCTTGCGTTGAAGTAGATTGACTCATCGAGCGCTGATGTCGAGCCGAGCAGTGTGCTACACCGACGTTGTTCACAAGCCTATGTGTTGTTCCGTTGCTTGACGAATTTCTGCACACATTGGAGCACGGCCCGCAGTACTGGGCCTACACGCTCGTCGTTGCCGCCGCTGCGATCGAATACGTTTTCCCGCCGATCCCGGGCGATACCGTCGCGCTCTTCGCCGTCGCGCTTGCCGTTCGCGCGCAATTGCATTGGGCGCTCGTGTATCTCGCGATGACGTTTGGCGCGCTTCTGGGCGGACTTGCCGCGTGGGGTTTCGGTGTTTGGCTCGCGAACCACGAAGACGTTTGGCCGTCCTTTCTCAAAACACCCGGCGCGACACGCGCTCTCGACGCAGTGCGTCGTGGATACGATGAGCATGGGGCGATGTACCTCGCGGCCAATCGATTCTTGCCCGCGCTTCGGGCGTTCTTCTTCGTGGGGGCAGGACTCTCGCGAATGAGCGTCGGCCGGGTGGTCATCTTTGGCGGGATCTCAGCGGCCTTGTGGAACGCGCTGCTGTTGGCTGCCGGGTATGCCGTGGGGAACAACTGGGAAGCGCTCAGCGATCTTGCCGAACGTTACACGGTCGCCACACTGCTCCTCGTAGCGCTTGTAACGGTCGCGGTCGTTGGTCGTTTCGTGTGGGACAGCCGCCGCGCCTAGCGCTTGCGGCTCTCGACCGGGGTGTCGGCCTTCACCATCGCGCGCACCAGTTCACGATTCATTCGCGCGATCCACCTGAGGCTCACGCCCTTCGGACACGCCTCTTCGCACTCCCCGTGGTTGGTGCAGCCGCCGAAGCCTTCGGCGTCCATCTGCGCAACCATCGTGCGCGCACGGTCCTGTCGTTCGGCTTGTCCCTGCGGCAGTAGTGACAAGTGAGAGATTTTGGCTGCCGTGAAGAGGCTCGCAGACGCGTTCGGACAGGCAGCGACGCAGGCCCCGCACCCGATGCATTCTGCAGCGTCCATCGCCTGCTCAGCGATCTCCTTGGGGATCGGCACTTCGTTGGCCTCAGAAGCGCTGCCCGTTCGAATCGAGATGTAGCCGCCGGCCTGGATGATGCGGTCCAATGCCGTACGATCGACCACCAGATCTTTCAGCAGCGGAAAGCCGTGCGCCCGCCAAGGCTCGAGCCAAATCTCGTCCCCATTCTTGAACTGGCGCATGTGGAGCTGGCAAGCCGTGGTCAGCTTCTGCGGACCGTGCGCCACCCCGTTGATCACCATCCCGCAGGTGCCACAGATACCCTCGCGGCAATCGTGGTCGAATGCGATAGGGAGCCTGCCGCCTTCGATCAGCTCTTCGTTGACGACGTCGAGCATCTCGAGGAACGACATGTGCGTCGTGATGTCCTTGGCTTGGTAGGTCTCGAACGCACCAGGGGCATTTGGGCCTTCTTGGCGCCACACGTGAAGAGTCAGATTCAGTAGTTCTTCGCTCATCGATAGGCCCCTTACTTGTAGCTCCGCTTGGTGGGCTTGACGTACTCGAAGGTCAGCGGCTCCTGGTTGAGCCGAGGCTCCCCCGGATTCCCGGTCCACTCCCAAGCCGCCACGTAGCTGAAGTGCTCGTCGTCGCGCAGCGCCTCTCCGTTTTCTTCGTGTTCCTCACGGAAGTGGCCGCCGCAGCTCTCCTCGCGCTTCAGTGCGTCCAGGCACATCAGCTCTCCGAGCTCGAAGAAGTCGGCCACACGGCCGGCGCGCTCGAGTGTCTGGTTCAGGTCTTCGCCACTGCCGGTGATCTTCACCTCGCGCCAGAACTGGTCACGGAGCTTGGGGATCTCGCGCAGCGCTTCTTCGAGGCCTTCCTTGTTGCGCGACATGCCGCACTTGGTCCAAATGATCTTCCCTAGCTCGCGGTGGAAGTGTTCGGGCGCGTGCTTCGGGTCCGGCGCGTTCATCAACTTGTCCACACGCTCGTTGACCGCATCGACCACCTTGCGAACGTCGGCGTGGTCTTCGGCAAGCGGGGGCAGGGTGCGGACCTCCCCGAGGTAGTTGCCTACGGTGAATGGCAGGACGAAGTACCCGTCGGCCAAGCCCTGCATGAGCGCCGACGCGCCGAGACGGTTGGCACCGTGGTCGGAGAAGTTGGCCTCTCCGCCGGAGAAGAGCCCGGGGATCGTCGTCTGAAGGTTGTAGTCCACCCACAGGCCACCCATCGTGTAGTGGGTTGCCGGGTAGATGCGCATCGGCGTCTCGTACGGGCTCTCGCCAGTGATGCGTTCGTACATCTCGAACAGATTGCCGTAGCGCTCCCGAATGGTCTGCTCGCCGAGGCGGTTGATCGCGTCGCTGAAGTCGAGATAGACGCCCCGCCGTTCACCCTCGACCTCCGCGCCTACGCCGAGCCCATCGTTGGTGACGTAGAGTGCGTTGCGAGATGCCACGTCGCGGGGGACGAGGTTGCCGAACGCGGGGTAGCGCTCTTCGAGGTAGTAGTAGCGATCGGGCTCCGGGATGTCCTCGGGGCGCTTGGTGACGTCTTCCTTGTTCCGCGGGACCCAGACGCGGCCGTCGTTGCGGAGCGACTCGCTCATCAGCGTCAGCTTCGACTGATAGGCGCCGCCCTGCGGAATACAGGTCGGGTGAATCTGCGTGTAGCAGGGGTTTGCAAACGCGGCGCCGTGGCGATGGGTTCGCCAGGCCGCGGTGCAGTTACAGCCTTTCGCGTTGGTCGACAGATAAAAGACGTTGCCGTACCCACCGGTGCACAGAACCACCATGTCTGCGATGTGAGGCCGGACTTCGCCGGTCTTCAGGCATCGCGTGACGATTCCGCGGGCTCGGCCATCGTGCGTGATGAGGTCGAGCATCTCGGTGCGCGCGAACATCTCGACGGTGCCCGCTTCGATCTGCCGACTGAGCGCCTGGTACGCGCCGAGCAGCAACTGTTGACCGGTCTGTCCGCGCGCGTAGAACGTGCGCGACACCTGAGCACCGCCAAACGAGCGATTGCCGAGCAGGCCGCCGTACTCGCGTGCGAATGGCACACCCTGGGCAACGGCCTGGTCGATGATCTGCAAGCTGAGCTCGGCGAGCCGGTAGACGTTTGATTCACGGGAGCGGAAGTCGCCACCTTTTACGGTGTCGTAGAACAAACGGTACACACTGTCCCCGTCGTTCTGATAGTTCTTCGCGGCGTTGATCCCGCCCTGTGCGGCGATGCTGTGCGCCCGTCGCGGGCTGTCTTGGTAGCAGAAGCACTTGACGTTGTAGCCCATCTCGCCGAGCGAAGCGGCCGCTGCGCCACCGGCGAGCCCGCTACCCACGACGATGACGGTGTACTTCCGGCGATTGGCGGGAGAGACGAGCTTGCTCGCCTCTTTGTGCTTCTCCCAGCGATTCTCGATGGGACCGGTCGGTTCGTTCGATCGAAGTTGCATGACCACCCTTACAGTGTGACGAGCCCGGCGAGCACCGAGATCGGGAACGACAGGTTACCGATGGTGATTGCGGCAGAAATCGCGATGGCTGCATCGCGGCGATAGGTGTTGTACCGAGGATGATTGGCGCCGAGCGTTTGAAACGCGCTGTAGATGCCGTGGAAGATGTGGAGCCCGAGAGCGACGTTGCCCACGATGTAGACCCCCGCGATGAGAGGGTTCTGGAAACCCTCCACCACGTTGCGATACACATCGCCTGGGTGATCCGGCAGAATCGTGAAGTGCAACAGGTGGTAGACCACGAACAGAAAGAGAATGGGGCCTGACCAGTACATGGTGCGCGACGCGTAGTCGGAGGCGAGGTCTTTTCGCTTCTCGTAGCGTGATCCACGAGCTTTGAGGTTGCGGACCCAAAGCGAGAGTGCGGCAGAGATGTGTGCGCCAAACGCGAACAGCAGCACGAGACGCGTTCCCCATACCAGCGGCGGCACGCTCTGAAGTGTCGCCGCGTAGCCGTTCATGGCTTCTGGGCCGAGGTAGAGGTTCAGGTTGCCCAGGAAGTGCACGATCGTGAAGCCCACGATGATCGCCCCCGACAGGGCCATGATCACTTTCTTCCCGATGGTCGTCTGATGGAGCGTTAGGGCTCGTTGCATGCGTTCTCCTCGGTGCCCACCGCACCGGGCGGCCGATTCATACATCCACCGGCGTGGACCCGCCAACCGGGGGGTCGTAGTACTCGACGAGATCTCCGCGGAAGGTTTCGAGCAGCGTCACGCCGTCGCCCTCGCTCACCACGTAATTCGGCCCGATCGGCACCTTGCCGAGGCCGCCTGGCGTATCGACGATGAGCTTCGGGAGCGCGATCCCGCTGACGCGCCCCTGCAGGGCTGCCATCAACTCGACCCCGCGCCGCAACGGTGTCCGTAGATGCCCAGTCCCGCCGACTGGGTCCATCTGCAAGAGGTAATAAGGTCGAACGCGGGATCGGACCAGGCCCCGAAACAAGGTTTCGAGCGAATCTGGGTCATCATTGATGCCTCGAAGCAGGACGGTTTGGTTCATCACCGGGAGGCCGGCGTCCGCCATCCGGGCGCAGGCCGCGCGCGCCTCGTCGGTGAGCTCTTTCGGGTGGTTGAAATGGGTCATGATCCAGGTGGCTTCGTGGCTTTCGCGGATGGCGTGGCAGAGCTCCTCGGTGATCCGCTGGGGGAGGGTGACCGGGGCTCGCGTGGCCAGACGTACGTAGCCCACATGGTCGATTTCACGAAGGCGCCTGAGAAGCCTGGCGATCCGCTCCGTCGACATGACGCAGGGGTCGCCGCCCGAGATGATGACATCGTGAACGTCCGGGTGGGCCTCGATCCACTCGAACGCGGGCCCGAGCGCGGCCATCGATCGCGCTCCGCCGCCGTCGCCGACGAGCCTGGACCGTGTACAGAAGCGGCAATAGACACCGCAGCGATCGGTCGCCACCAGAAGTACGCGATCCGGGTAACGTTGAATCAGGTGGGGAGCGACTTCGTGCGCCTCCTCACCGAGTGGGTCCCGGAGGTCGCCTTTGACCGGGATCGCCTCCTCCGCCCGCGGGATGCATTGGCGACGAACTGGGCAGTCTGGGTCGACCGGGTCGCACAGCCCGAGGTAGTATGGGGTGACCGAAATCGGTAGCCCCGCTGCCATCGCGCGGCTGGCGCCGATTCGCTCCGCATCCGTCAGGGTCAGAGCGTTGTCGAGAGCTTGTAAATTCGTCGCTGCGTGCTGCGCTTGCCAACGCCAATCGCTCCAATTCGAGTCCTCCGAACACGAAGCTTCGCGAAAATTTAGCGGGGGCGCACGCACGGCGCGGAGCTTACTTCGTGTCGAGTGCCCGGCAACTCTCCTTGCCCCTGGACACACCCGAAAAACATTGTCATATGGCACTTCTGGAAAACGGAGAGATTATGGCGACCCGAGACCCCCGTCCGTTCGACGTCGAGTACATCGAGAACCCTAGTCAGCCAGAGCTGCGCGAGCTTGCGATGGCGCACACACCGTCTGTTCAACAGACGGCGGTGGGCAGCATCAACAAGGTGTCGCGCAACAAAGCGCGGATGGCGAAGTACACCTACATCATCGACACCGAAGACCGGTGGAGCCACCAGATCTTGGACCCGGACAAGGCCCGTGGTTTGATCGAGCGCCAGGCGAAGCACATCGCCGACAAGGGCAAGCTCATCGCCATCGACCGCTACGTGGGGCTCGGCGACGGCGCGTTTAGTACGACGTGGTTGTACACCCCTGAGGGCGCGAACATCGCCGGCATGCAGCAGATCCTCGCGTTCCCGCGTTCTGATGTCGAGACAAAGGAGCAGCTGGCCGCACCGTTCGAGCCGACCTTCCGTCTCTTCTACACCCCGGATCTGAAGCTCGACGACATGCCGGGTGGTCAGGCGATCATCGTCGACATGGAGAACTGGACGACACACGTGATCGGCGCCGACTACTTCGGCGAGTCCAAGAAGGGCATCCTCCGCATGCTCAACCACTACGTGTACCAAAAAGGCGGACTCGTTCTGCACGCAGGCGCCAAGG
Source organism: uncultured Polyangiaceae bacterium (assembly GCA_964195565.1). GTDB lineage: Bacteria > Myxococcota_A > Polyangia > Polyangiales > Houyiibacteriaceae > SG8-38. The sequence goes on from CAXMRN010000063.1 coordinate 117,903, forward strand.
CCGTCACCGACTCGGACGGCGGTAAGCTCACCATGACGATCATGGGCCTGTCAGGCACCGGCAAAACAACCACGACGTTTTCGAAGCAAGGCGACATCACCGAGCCGATTCAAGACGACATGGTGGCACTGTGGCCGCACGGTGCTCTTTCGATCACCGAGAACGGCTGCTTCGCCAAGACCGACGGACTGTCGCTCGAGACCGAACCCGTTCTGTTCACTGCGACCACCGGCGGCGAGGCCTGGCTCGAGAACGTCTTTTTGGAAGCCGATGGGTCGTTCGACTTCACGAAGGGTGTGCTTTGCGTCGAGGACGTCACACGCCTTCGCGACATCCTGATTGCCACGGGCGCCAACGCCGAGAACGTCGACAAGTACATCGCCGGCGGCGTTAATGTGGACGATGTGGTCGACAGCCATGGTATTCCGGCGGACGGCTGGGACTTCGTCGTGTGGACCCAGAACGGGCGCTCGATCGTGCCGATGAGCTCCATCCCCGAGGCGGCGGACTTGCACAACATCCCGCAGGTCAAGTCGATGGGCATTCTCAACCGGGACGAGGGCGCGGACGCCGCCATGCCAGGCATCGTGCGCTTCACGTCGCCCGAGCAGGCCGCCGGCTACTTCATGCTCGGCGAGACCTCGAAGACCAGCGCGGCCGGCAAGGACCGCGGCAAGACGCGGTCGCCATTCACGCAGCCGTTCTTCCCTGCGAAGCACGGCCTGCAGGCGAAGCGCTTCGCAGAGCTCGCGGCGACGATGCCCGGCGTGACCATGTGGCTCATGAACACGGGCTACATCGGCGGCGAGGCCAACGACATCAAGGAGAACAACGCGCTCAAGGTCAAGATCCGCCATTCGAGCGCCATGCTCGAGGCCCTCCTGAGCGAGAAGATCAAGTGGACGAAGGACCCGGACTTCGGCTACGAGATCGTCGACGTGGACGCGCCCGAGAACGCCGACCTCGTCGACAAGGTTCCCGTCGAGATTCTCGACCCCCGCCGCTTCTTCGACGGCCGTGGCCGGCATGCCGACTACGAACAGTGGGTCAGCCAAATGAAGGAAGCACGCACGGACTTCCTCAAGAAATTCGACGTCGCCGACGCCATCGTCGAAGCCACCGCCAACTGAGTCGTCCGCAGGCCCCGCAGGTTTTGCGGGCCCCAATCGGAGCTGTGGTAACAGCCATGGGCGTGAAGCGATTCGCGCCCGCTGCTATCGTCTTGTGTCTACTGGCGGCCTTTTGGGCGCTGCTCGCTCCGGTCCAGACAGCCTCGGCCGACCCGTATGATCTCGTGGTGCTCGACGGCGTGTTCGGTGGCTCCGTCGCCAAGTTCAACGGGCAGCGAAAATGGCAACCGACCTTGTGGGTGGACGGATCCTACGGCGTGGCCGGTCCTCTACATATCGGCGGCTACTTCCAATGGCTCGGAAAGAGCTGGCCGCTCGACGACCCGGGCTTCGGCGGCGGCGCGATGCTCGCGCTTCGCGGCAACATCAAGAACCTTCGGCTCTCGGGCGCCTTTGCAGGCGGCTATCTGGGCGTCCCGCTGGTGACTCACGTCGAGGGCGCCGGCACGATTAGCGCGTTTGTCGGGCTCGGGTATGGTTTCCTCGATTGGCTAGGACTCGAAGCGCGTGGGCGATGGATGCGGTATTTCAAGATGCCGGCGGGCGCACCGAATCATGCTTGGAGCATCGAGGCGGGCTTCAGCTTTTTCATCAACTGAGGCCATGGCCCCCATAGACGTTCTGATCATCGGGGCCGGGCACAATGGTCTGGTCGCCGCGCTCATGCTTGCCAGGGCAGGGCTGCGCGTTCGGGTCCTAGAGTCCGCACCGGTCGTGGGCGCCGCCGGTCACAACGCGGCGACGGCCTTGCTTCGAGACCTCGCTATCGCTTCCTGAGGTTGTCCACCGCGTGTTGCGCGCGTTCCGCCCCCGCGGGGTCACCCTTCTTGGTCGCCTCGATGTATCGCTCGAACGTTTCGATCGCCATCTTGGCGTTGCCCACCTTCTCGTAGCACGACGCCAAGTCGAACAGGAGATCGGCCGGCCCGCCATCGCCAAGTCCAATTGCTTTGATGTAGATCGGGATCGCTTCCTTGTAACGCTTTGCGCCGCGCATCGAAATGGCCAGGTTGCGCGAGATCTCCGGGTCGTACGGGTCTACCGCGAGCGCCTTCTCTTGGGCCTCGATCGCTTCGTCGTAGCGCCGCGCTTTGCGAAGCGCCACGCCGAGATTGTTCAGCAGGCTGGGGTCGTTCGGGATGACCTTCAGCGCCTTTTGGTACGTGACGATGGCCGCGTCGTTATTCTTTGACTTGCGGTATGCGACACCAAGGTTGAGCCAATGGTTGGTGTGCTCGGGCTCGAGAGCTGTCGCCTTTTCCAAGTACCTCACCGCCTCTTTGGGACGGTCGAGCCGGAGCAGCGCGGCGCCCGCGAGGCCGTAGGCGCGACCGTTCTTGGGCTCGAGCTGAATCGCACGTTTGAACGCCCCGAGAGCGCCGTCGTAGCGCTCGAGCCTACGAAGGATCGACCCGCGTGTGAGGTGCCCCTGTGCGTACGTCGGCCTGTCCGCCACGGCCCGGTCGATCTCGACCAGTGCCTCTTCGTAGCGGCCCTCCGCGCGCAGCGTCTTCGCGATCTGGTAGTGAGCGTCCGCCTCGTCGGCCAACGACACTGACGTCACCAACCACAGCGCACACCCCAGAGTCACCCCAACCCGCCGCACGTGCTCAGACTAACACGAGGCACGGACTAGATACCCGTATACAGCAACCCAATGGCCGTCCGGAACACCGGCGGCATCATGCGGTCGAAGAGAATCCACGCGATGATCAGGCCCATCAGTGCACCGCCGCCGGAGAAGAGCCCGAACCACTTGGCACGCATCCGATCGTTCAGCACCAACGGGACGATCGCGTATCCGTCGAGCGGGGGCAGGGGGATCAGGTTGAAGCAACCGAGGATCAAATTGATCGAGAAGAGCACACTGCAGAACAAGGCCAACCCTTGGGCGACGCCGGAGGGCGCGACCGCCAAGGTTTCGAGGGTGATCCCCTCCGTGGGGAGAGTGAAATAGCCGGTGGACACACCGATCCGGATCGCCAGGGCCGCGAGCAAAGTGAGCGCGAAGTTCGCGGCGGGTCCGGCGGCCGCCATGCCGGCCGCACGCTTAGGGTGGCGGCTCGCCCACGTTGGGTCGTACGGGGCGCTCGCCCATCCGATCATCCAACCGCCGCCCTGCAAGAAGAACGACAAGATCGGAACGACGAGGGTGCCGAAGGGCTCCCTCCGGATGTGGGGCAGTGGGTCGAGAGTGACCTGCGCGGCAGCGGTCGAGTCGCCCCCGAGCTTGCCCGCGAGGGCGTGTGCCGCCTCGTGACACGTCAGCGACAGCAGGAACGCTGCGAGCCAGAGGGGAAGGGTGGCGAGAAGATGAACGTCCATCGGCCCGCCGCAGCCTACTATGAAAACAAGGGCCTGCTACATTCGCGTCATGGTCCCCACCATCGCATTGTTCGATATCGACGGGACGCTCCTTCGCGCGGGGGGCGCAGGGCGGCGTGCTGTCGAGCTCGCGCTCGATGAGGTGCTGGGGGGCTTGGACGGTCACGTCAGTCTAGAGTCGGTCGAGTTCGCGGGTCGCACCGATCCGTGGATCGTTCGGACCGCGTTGACGCAGTATGGAGTAGCCGCGGATGACGCATTGATCGACGACGTGCTCCGTCGTTACGTCGATCACCTGCCGCGTGAACTCGAGCTGGCCCGCGCCTTCGAGGTGTTGCCGGGGGTCCGGCCGTTGCTCGCCGAGTTGAGTGCGCGTGATGACGTGGTCCTAGGCCTCGGCACCGGCAACACCGAGCGCGCGGCGTACGCGAAGCTGACTCGGGGTGGGCTCGATTCGTTTTTTTCGTTCGGGGGTTTCGGTTCCGATCATGCCGAGCGTGCTGAGCTCCTGCGCGCCGGATTGCAACGGGGCCTCGAACGGACCGGCGCTCGAGCGGACGAGGTCCGCGTCGTCGTGGTGGGGGACACGCCGCACGACGTAGCCGCCGCAGAGGCGATTGGAGCCCACTGTGTCGCGGTGAGCACTGGTGGCTACGACGGTTCTGCCCTCCAAGCCGCCGGCGCATCGGTCGTCGTGTCGGACCTGGGCGCGACGGCGGTCCGCTCTGCGTTCCGCCAAAGCGCGGCCGGCTAGTCGAGAAGCTCGAGCACGTTGTCAGGAGGCCGCCCGATGACCGCGCGCTCGCCCCGGAACACGATAGGGCGCTCGATGAGAACGGGATTATCGACCATTGCGGCGAGCAGCGCCGCGTCACTCAGCGCCTCATCGTCGAGGGACAGCTCCTGGTAGGGCGTTTCCTTCTTTCGCATGAGGTCTCGCGGCGCAAGCCCGAGGAGCGTCAGGGCGTTGCCCAGCTCGGCCTCGGAGGGCGGCGTCTTCAGATATTCGACGATGGTCGGCTCGACTCCGCGGTCGCGGATGAGCTGCAGCGTTTGGCGTGACTTGCTGCAACGAGGGTTGTGCCAGATCGTAGTGGTCGGCATGCGGTTGTGCGAAGGCATGTAACGATTCGGCGCCCCGTGCAATACTCCGCCTGTGACCCCACCGCCAAAGCCTTGGTACGGACGCTGGTGGGCGGTGGCCCTTCTCCTTGCCTTCGTCATCGGCGGGACCGGGTGGCTCACCGTCAAAGCGCTCGGCCTGCGGTCCGTGACGGTCGACGCGAAGCCTTTCGACCCACCCGCGAGCGGCTTCGCCTACGACTGGTGGAACGGCGCGCTCGGCCGGTGGGTGAGCCCCCCGGGCGTGGACTACGATGCAGTGCTCGCCGAAGAAGATGACTTGCGCCGCTTCGTAGCCACGCTCGCAGAGGTGGGCCCACGTGCGACCCCCCAACGCTTTTCGACCGAACCGGAGCGGCTCGCCTACTACATCAATGCCTACAACGCCCTCGTCCTGCTCGCGGTCGCCGACAATTGGCCAATCGATACGGTGCACGATGTTCGTGGTTGGCTGGACCCGAGGGAGGGGTTCGGGTTCTTCTACGGCCTCCGCTTTCCACTCGATGGTGGCACGACCAATCTCTACGACCTCGAGAATGATGTGATACGTGGCTTCGTCGATGCTCGCATCCACGCCGCGATCAACTGCGCATCGAAGTCTTGTCCGGCGCTGATGCCCTACGCGTTTGAACCGGCACGACTCGATGACCAACTCGATGTCGTCACGCGCAGCTTCTGCTCCAGCCCGCCCCACGTCCACGTCGATCACGACACAAAAGAGATTCAACTGTCGGCGATCTTCGAGTGGTACCAGACCGACTTCGAAGAGCACGCGCGGCGCATGGGCCGGCCAGCCACGATCGTGGACTTCATTCTGGGCTTTGCAGAGCCTCGAGTGGCTGAGGAGGTCGAGCGAGCCCGAAGCGAAGAGTACCAGGTGGTTTTTCAGCCGTACGATTGGGCTCTCAACCGCATTTGAGTAAGCCCGCTTACACAAAAATACTGCAGAACTCGACGAACGGTGCCATAGCTTACTAGGCTTTAGGGATGATTCGGGGGGATCAGCGCGCCAGATGAAACGCTTTGCTTCATTCACGATCGGGGTGCTGTCGTTGTTGGTGATTTCGGGCTGTCCGGGAAGCCTCTCGAACCCGGATGACTTCATCGACGGCGGGGTGGTCGAGAAGGACGCAGAGATGATCCTCGCGGAAAGCTGTGGGACCTCAGGGTGCCACGACGCGACACCGCAGGCCCAGGCTGGACTCGATCTCATCTCACCCAACGTCGAGAGCCGCGTTGTCGACGTCAACGCGGTCGGGCTTGGGTGTGAGAACAGCATTCTGGTGGTGGCGGGCGATCCGGACGCGAGCTACTTGCTCGACAAGGTTCTCGATCTGCCGTCGATTTGCGGCCTCGAGATGCCGCTCGTCGGCACCCTTCCACCGAATGAAATCGCCGTTCTTCGCGAGTGGATCATCGATTTGGGCGGCTCCGGCGCCGGGGTTCCAGACGGGGGGTAATTGATGCGAGCGTTGCGCTTAGGCGCGCTGACATTGTTGCTGAGTGTGTTGTCTTTTCCGGGAGTGGCCTCCGCGGACGGGAGCGCTGCTGCGTTGCTACCGTTCCAAGGTCCGCAGGCCGCCAAGGTTCGCCAGAGCGTTCAAAAAGGTCTGCGCGCGGCCGACGTCCCGATGGTTCCACTCAATCGAGTCAACGCGATCGTCAAGAAGACGAAGGGCTACGCCAAACAGGCAGCCAGACTCGAAACCAAAGTGCTCATCCGCGCGCGCGTTCGGCGGGTCGAAGGCCGTTGGATTGCCGACACCGAAGTGCGCAACGCGAAGGGTCAGCGCGTCGAGAAGCTACGAACGAATTCCTCGAGTCTCGCACGTCTGTCGACTCGCATCGTCGGTCAGCTGATGAAGACCGGCCGGATGCCGGGTGCGGTGGCCGTCGTGGCACCCAAGACCGAGCCGGAGCCCCCGCCGCCGACCCAGACCCGGATCGTCGTGAGGCCGTTCACGGGGGCGCAATCCGCGAAAATTAGGGGCGCTGCGGTTCGTGGGCTCCGTTCGGAGCCTATCGAGCTCTTCCCCAACAAGCAGTTCACCAACAAGGCGCGAAGCCTCGGCGCGAGCCTAGATGCGGATGGCGGACACATCGCGCCGGCGAGCGCTTTGGCGGTCAGCGGCCTCGTCGACGGGGACGTGTTGCGCGAAGATGGAGTGTGGTCCGCGTACGTGCGCTTGGTCGATGGCGGCAGTGCCACCGTGATCAGTCAGCACTTCTATGAGGGGAGCACCTCGGCTGCGTTGGCGAAATCCGTCCAGGCGGGCATCGGGTCCGACTTCCGCAAGGACATCAAGAAACTCGGCGTCGCGGTTCCGGCGGCAGTGGCCGTCGTCCCGGTGACTGCTGTGACGCCTGCGCCGTCGGCTCCGAAGAGCGACAAGGCAGAGGTCAAGTACAAGGCGCAGCGCAGCCCCGAGGAACGACCGGCGGCGGTCGACATCGAGATTGATTTTCGATTGGTCCACCGCGACTTCGGGTACAAGGACGACCTCCGCGGCGATCTGCGCGATTACAAGCTCGGCGTCGGTCCGGGCGTAGGCACCAAGTTCCAGTACTTCCCCGGCGCTCACTTCACGGCAGGCGTCGGCGCCCAGTTCGGCATCGATTTCGAGTGGGAGCGATTGTTCAACTTCGACTCGACCCGCGCCGACGGTGCTCGGTTCCCCACGGAGTCGCAGCAGTTTCTGGTTGGGTTGCGCTGGCGATACCCGGCAGGACGGTGGGAACCCTTCGTCGTCGCCGACTACGGCGTTCATACCTTCCGCTTCGGAGTGTCAGGCCCCCCGGTGCCCGGAGAGGACAGCACGCCGGGGATCCCGAGCGTGAAATACGAGTTCGCGCGAATCGGAGCCGGCTTCCGCGTGGGTATTGGTAAGAAAGAGCGGTTCATCATCACAGCCAATGCCGCGTTCCGGGGGGTATTTTCGGTCGGTGGTATCGGCACGGCCCAGTGGTTCCCCGAGGCGAAAGCCAATGGGATGGACGCGATGCTCATGCTTGGGTACGTGCTGCCGCTGGGCTTCGAAATCCGCGTTGGCGCCGACTACCGGCGCTACTGGTTCGACCTCAACCCGGTGCCTCCCGACCCGCCCTACGTCGCAGGCGGAGCCCTGGACCAGTACTGGGGCTTCTCGATCGGCGTCGCCTGGCGCCGATAACGAGCGCCGGCAGCACGAAGTACCGCCGATCGCCTTTGCCAGCTAAGATTGCCTCATGATCCGTGCTTGGGCTGCCTCTGCCGCGTTGCTGCTCGGTTGTACGAGCGGGGGAGAGCCCGTTCGCGGCGCGCGCGTCGGTTTCGAGCAGACGCCTGTGCAGCCCCAGCCTGCTGCTCCTGAAGAGCCCGCGTGGCCGCGCGAACACGAGACACCCGACCCGCCGGCGCCACTGCCGATCCAAGTCGAGGCGGCCGAAGAAGAGCCGGAGCGCGACTTGGGCGCCGAGCTCCAAGCCGCCCTCGGTACCCCGAGCGACTGCGTCAGTGATTTCGTCGCGAGCAAGGCCATGACGATTCGAATCAACGTGAGCGGAGTGGTGAGGCCGACCGGGATGATCATCGAGCCTGCGGCGTACGGCTCCGGTCTGTCGTCGACCGCTCTCAATTGCGTACGGCAGCGCGTGGGCACTGTCGTGCTGAAGCCATTGGACGAGACCGTGTCGAGCACAGCCTCCACCGTCGTCGAGATCAAATACGAGCCGCCTGTCATCGTCGAGTCGTACGCGGGCGTTCCTGAGCCCAAGCTCAAGAACGTAAAGCAACCACTGCCCAAACGACCGGACATTCCCCCGTCAGGCAAACCGATCCAAGGCGGAACCGATGTTCCGATCCACGGCGGCACGGCAAGCGACCCCAACGGCCCGCAGGGGGTCCCGATCAAAGGACCAAAGCCCCGCGCGATCGACGGCTACGAGGTCGACGAGAACGCCCAAGAGTGGCGCTAATTACGGGGCACGGCGAAACACGATACGCGGTTTCAGCGGCGTACCGAGTGCCAATCGTCAAGACAGCAACCACCCACGATTGGCGCGAGGTCCGAGGGGCGCCTTGCGTGGTCCCACGCCCCCAGTTTTTCCGGCCACACTTGCAAGGCGCCCCGTCCGTTGAAACCGCGTATCGCGTTTGGCCGTGCCCCGTAATTAGCGCCACTCTTGGGCGTTCTCGTCGACCTCGTAGCCGTCGATCGCGCGGGGCTTT
>CAXMRN010000064.1:0-23953 GCA_964195565.1 uncultured Polyangiaceae bacterium
GCCGCCTCCAAGGCGGCGGTTGCCGCGCTGACGCTCTCATTGGCTGAAGAGCTCGCCGAATCTTCGATCTGGGTGAACGCCGTCGTCCCGAGCATCATCGACACGGACGCCAATCGGGCTGCCATGCCCGACGCCGATCACACCGCATGGCCCAAGCCGGAGGAGATCGCCGAGACCATCGCCTTCTTGGCCTCGCCGAACAACGCCGTGACGCGAGGCGCTCTCGTGCCCGTCTACGGAAAGAGCTAGCTTGGCGAAGCTCGTCGAGATGGTCGGGCAATGAGCCGCCTGATAGTATCCGCGAGATGAAGTACACCCATCTTGGACGAACGGGGGTGACCGTTTCGCGGATTTGTCTTGGTTGCATGAGCTATGGCACGCCCGAGTGGCGGCCCTGGGTTCACGACAGCGAGGCCTCCGCGCCGTTTTTCAAGACGGCGATCGAGGCTGGCATCAATTTCTTCGACACAGCCGATATGTATTCGCTCGGAGTCAGCGAAGAGGTCACCGGGCGATGGCTGCGGGAGTACGGCAACCTCGACGAGCTGGTGATCGGCACAAAAGTGTTCTTCCCAATGAACGACCGCCCCAACATGGGCGGCCTCTCACGCAAACACATCCAGCAAGCCTGCGAGGACAGCCTCCGACGACTGGGAGTCGACACCATCGACCTCTATCAAATCCATCGGCTCGATCCCGACACGCCCATGGAAGAGATGTTGGCCGCACTGGATCATCTGGTGACGCAGGGGAAGGTTCGCTACATCGGCGCTAGCTCGATGTATGCGTGGGAGTTCCAGCGATTGCTTTCGACCTCCGAGCGCAACGGGTGGGCCCGCTTCGTCACGATGCAGAACCACTACAACCTGGTCTATCGCGAAGAAGAGCGAGAGATGTTGCCGCTCTGCGAGGACGAAGGCGTCGGCGTGATTCCCTGGTCGCCGCTGGCCCGCGGAATGCTGGCCGGCACCCGTGGCAAGTTGGGCGACAGCTCCACCAGCCGGTCCTCCACCGATGGTCTCGACCAGATTCTCTACGATCAGCCGTCCGATTGGGACGTCGTCGAAGCGGTCAAAAACGTGGCAGCGGAGCGAGGAGAGCCCCCCGCCCGGATCGCGTTGGCCTGGCTCCTCTCCAAGCCCGCGGTGACAGCACCAATCGTCGGCGCGACCAAGCTCAAACACTTGGAGGACGCCATTGCGGCCGCGGAGATCGAGCTCACCGCAGACGAGGTTGCGATTCTCGAGGCTCCGTACCGGGCGCACCCTGTCCGGGGGATGGCAGCCCCCCGTACGTCGGCGAAGTAGGAGTTAGCCTTCGTCGAGCTCGGACCGCAAGCTTCGGATCATCAGGCGCTCGTATAGGCCGGGGGCGAGCCGCGAAAGGAGCGCGCTCGTCTTGCCGACGGGGGTCAATACCAATCGCCGGCGTCCCGTCCTCGCCGCCTTGAGCACTTCCGCGGCGACATCGTCTGCACTCCCGAGCTTTCCAACCCTCGAGCGCGGACGCGCGAGGCGCTTGCCGTCTCCACCGAGGGTCGACGCTTCGAGTCCCGACTCGACGAAAGAAGGGCAGACCATCAACACGCCGACCCCTTGGTCAGCGACCTCTGCACCGAGGCTCTCGAATAGGCCGTGCATGGCATGTTTCGAAGCTGCGTATCCGCTACGTCCGTAGAGCGGCGCCAGTCCGGCGATGCTCGAGACCGCGATGATCAGTCCGCGGTTCGCGAGCAGGTCACCCATGCAGGCCTGCGTGCAATGCAACGCACCGAACAGGTTGACCTCCATCACACGTCGAAAGACCTCGGGCTGCGTCTCCGCGAACCCGCTGCGATGGACGATACCCGCGTTGTTGATGAGCACATCGATGCTTCCGAACGCGTCGCGAGTAGCCGTCATCGCCGTCGCTACTTGGTCGATATCGGTGATGTCGCAGGGGAGGGCGAGAGCCTCGATGCCCGCCTTTGCAAGCTCGTCGCGCGCGGCCTCGAGTGGGCTGGATGGAAGGTCGAGGACCGCGATCTTGGCACCAGCGGCCCCAAAGCTCCGTCCGAGTGCGCGTCCGATCGCGCCTGCACCCCCGGTGATGACGACGGCGCGGCCGCGGAGCTCACGGCGTGCCAAGAAGACCTCGCGCCCGAGCGTAGAGCTCGAATGCCTCGCGGCTGGTGAGCTGCGGCGTGTAACCGAACTCCTCCTTGAGGCGCCGGTTCGAAAGCACGGGCCGGTAACGTAGGAACGCGACGCGCTCGGGACCGTTCTCCGTCAGCCCCAGCCGCTTGAGCGCCCACAGCACCGCCTTCACGACCGAACCCGGAAGCGGGATGTACGGCTTGTGGAGCATTCGCGCGATCTCGCGCGGGGTTAACGCACCGTCGCCGGCTTGGTTGAAGGCACCGACTTTGTCGGAGAAGACCGCATCGACGAGACACGCGACGAGGTCGTGATCCCAGATGAACACGAACGGGGACTCGGACCCCGCAATGCCCAGCATCACAGGCTTTTCAAACAGATCCGTGACGGGGCTGTGGACACCCTCGCCGACGATGGTGCCCGGTCGAAACACGACTTGCTTGAGCTCGGGGCGCTCCTCACGCCACTCAGCCAACATCATTTCGATGAGGCGCTTGTTCTTCGAGTACTCGAACTCGTCGTTGCCGCGGAGGGGATCGTTCTCGTCGATCCATTCAGGGTTGTCGGGGTGGTAGCCGTACGCAGCTCCGCTCGAGGTGACGATCAGCCTCGTGGCAGCCGAGTCCTCACAGGCCTCCAAGATGTTCTTCGTGCCGAGGACATCCACCCGATACGCCAAGTCGGGCGGCGCCCCCTCCGGCGCACGAACGATCGATGCCAGGTGCACGACGGTATCGATGCCGTGCTCACGAAAAAGGTCTTTGAGCGCGTGGTCACAGATGTCCCCCTGCTCGTACACGACCCCGTCGATTCGCTCGGACGGCGCGACTTCGGCCCAGTCCAGTGAGACTAGCGTAGATAACTCATGCAGGCGTTCGGAGAGGGCCGAGACGCAAAGTCGGCCGACGTAGCCTGCCGCCCCGGTCACCAAGACCGCAGGGCCAGACCCCATCAGGCTCCAGGCTCCTGGTGCATGGCCTTGAACTCTTGGAGCCCTGGCGCGAACAAGTGCATGTTCGGGTCGACGTCGACGTGGACGACAGCGGGTTTGCCCGAATCCACGCACCGCTGAAGGGCGGCCTCGAGTTCCCCCGGATCGGACACTCGCTCGCCGTGACATCCCATCGCTTCAGCGACCTTGTCGAACGCGATCTCTTCGAAGTCGGCGTTGATCGTGCCCTGCTGCTCTGTTCCGATGACCGGTCGTAGCATTCCGAGCCCAATCGATTGCGTGAGCTTCACCATCCCCCACTGCTTGTCGCAAAGGACGAGATAGATGACGGGAAGATCGTTGCGCACTGCGGTCTCGAGCTCTTGAACATGAAAGCCCATCGCGCCGTCGCCGAGGATGCATACGACCTTGGCGTCGGGCTTGGCGACCTGGCCGCCAAGCGCCTGGGCGACTCCCGCGCCGAGCATTCCCAGCTTGAACGTCGACAGCAGCGCGTCAGGACGGTTGATTTCCGAGAAAAAGCTCGCCCACACAGCCGCGTTGCCGCCGTCGAACACGTAGACCGTATCGTCGTCGAAGAACCGCTGGCAGGCAGTCGGCACCTGGGCGCTGTGCATCGGGCTTCCCGTATTCTGCAGCGCCGCGTCGAGTTGGGTGCGGACGTTCGCTTGGTCTTCGGCGAGGCTCGCGGTTCGCACGCGGTTGGCCTGCAGGCGCTCCTCGCTGAGCGGCGATTGACGTAGCTCGCTTGCGAGGGCCGTCAGGAAGGCGTCGGCATCGGCGAGAACCGCAAGCTCAGTGGCCTTGTTGAGCCCGAGGATCTCGTCGTCGATGTCGACTTGGATCATCTTCTGCTCGCCGGGCTTGCCCCAGTACGGCGGCTTGCCCCACCAATCGGTCTCGCCGAGACGGGATCCGAGGACCAGGACGACGTCCGCCTCACTCCGGGCCTTGTTGATTGGCGCCATGGCCCAAATCGGCAGCAGTTGCTCGTGTTCGTCAGCGAGCGCGCCGCGGGCGGCCCAACTCGTAGTGACCGGCGTGCCGAGTGCTTCGGCCACGTCTTTGAGCGCGCTCGACGCTTGCGCGTGCAGGACCCCGCTCCCTGCGTGGATGTGCGGGCGTTCGGCATTGCGCAGAAGCTCTGCGGCGCGTGTGACTTGGCTGGTCGTCGCTTCGACAGGCTCGGTCCGACGATAGGCTGCAGGCGGACGCAGGTCGACGCCCTCTGCGTCGAACACGCCGTTCATCACGGTCTCCGGGACGTCGAGATGAACCACGCCCGGGCGTCCACTCCAGCTGATGCGCGCGGCGCGCCGGAAGAGCTCGGGGAGTCGATCGAACGAAGGCACCGCGCCGCTCCATTTGGTCATCGCCCGGGTCACACCGGTCTGGTTGAAATACTGGAACGTGCCGCCGCGGTCCGGGTATGCGATCGGAGCGCGCCGACATGAGGTGATCAGCAAGACACGGTTGCCTTCGCCACTCTCGACGGCGACGCCTGGAAGAATGTTGGCGACGCCGGGCCCGTTGGAGGCCATGCAAACGCCGAGCTTGCCGGTCATCCGCGCGTACGCGCCAGCCATGTGCGCCGCGCTCGTCTCGTGCCGCGGCGTAATCAGTCGAATGCCATGCTTCTCGAAGCTTCCGAAGAAGCCCATGTACGTACCGTCGACGATGCCGAACACGACTTCGACGCCTTCCGCGGCCAACATTTGGGCGAGCGCGTCTCCTCCAACGATCTGCGTCATGGCGTTCCTTCCTGTCGTGCGAGGCCAATGTACCCATCGTGCTTCGGGCCGGAAAGCGAAACATTTGCGCCCGAAAACCCAGAGTTTTCCGGCCGGTTGCCCGACCTAAGGTTGCTCGGTGGCGGAAGCTGCCAGCGCCCGATCTCGGTCGGCGCCCTCGGGGTCGAGGCAGATGAATGACGGCAGACCATCTTCGATTGCGTACGCCGGAAGATTCGACGAGCTCGAGCAGACCTGGCCATCCTCAGTGAAGGCAAGATCACGCATCCACGTCACCCGGGTTGGGCTCGGGTAGCTGATGAAACGCTCCTCGTTCGGAATGAAGCGCAGAATGCGGTCCGACATGTTGGAGGTCATCCAGACGTCACCGGTCTTTGGGTGGACGTTGAGCGCGTACGGTGTCTCGTACTCGTCGGGCGACAACGTGGGGAGCGGGTAGGTCTTGAACTCTGCGGTCTCGGGGTCGAAACGCAACAGCGCACTTTCGTCGAATGATGGGATCCAAAGGATCCCGTCGGCGTCGAAGCGGGGGCGCCTTGGCCCCTTGAGAGGAGTTGGGTATTCGGTGATCTCGAGCGTCTTGGGGTCGACGTGACCGATCATGTCTCCGTAGAGCTTGGCGTACCAAATGCCGCCGTCCTTGGGGTTGATGTCGAGCCCATACGGGAGGTTGAAGAGGTCGTCGTACTCGATGCCGCCCAGCATCTTGTGTGGGGACATGTCGATGTGCTTGTTCCCTCGCGGGCTTCTCGCCGAGTACTTCAGGAGAGTGGGGAAGAACAAGTCGGTTACCCAGCGCCAGAACCCGTTGTGCGGGAGTTGCAGCACCGTAAACGTTTCAGTCTCGGGATCGAATCGCCCTACCTGATTGGAAACCGCGATCGTGAACCACACGATCCCTTCCGCATCGATCCGAATGGTGTGCGGGTAGAGCGCGCCTTCGCCGATCTCGTAAACCTCGAACGCCTTAGTCTGTGGATCGAACGACATCAGCGTGGCGGACAGGGCGTTGGTAATCCAAATTCGGCCATCATCGGCTTGCGCCATGCTGTGTGGCCCATGTTTTCCCGTGAAAATACCGATGGGCAGCGCAGCGCCGGACAGCAGCCCGCCTACGGGCAAGTCAGATTCGGGCAACGCATGCTTCTCGACCTCGTTCGAGTCGCGATCGAGCACCCAGACGACGTCGTGGCCTTCGTCCACCCCGTAGAGTTTTCCATCTTCGCCCACGTCAGCGTCGTGAATGAACGACATCCCGTCGCCCACCAGCCACTCTTCGATCTTCGCGTGGGCGAGCTCGGGGCTAGCGTCATGCGTTTGAACGACTTCCACCGGCTCACCATCGAAGCCCGCCGCAAGCACTTCGCTGAACCGTGCGACTTCGTCGTCGGTGACGATCGCCATGTAGCCTTCCATCTTCTCGATCGACTTGGTCCACGACTCTGCGCTCCGCTTCCCACGCGTGAGCGGATTGCCGATCTGATGGCAGTAGTTGCACTGCGCCACGAAGGGCACGCGCTCCTCGGTGTCCTTCCACGGGAGCGTGGTCAGATGCGCGGACGCGGGAAGGGCGTTGGAACGGTCGATGTCCGATTCGAACACCGTCACGGTCAGGTCGATGGTGTGTGAGTCAGTAGCCGCCACCGTGATCTTTTGCGTCCGGTCCGCGAAGCTCGACGCGCGCGCGCGGACCGTCAGCTCACCTTCGTAGTCGACGACGACGAGGTATCGGCCTTCCGCGTTGGTGAAGACCGTCTGCTTGCCCATTCGGTTGGCGCTGAAAACCGTGACCATCGCGCCGTCCACCGGTTGGCCGGCAGAGGTCTGGACCACGCCTTCCAGGGTTGCTGCGTTCACGAGGGCCGTGTGCCCAAGCATGCTCAAAAGGATGCCTAACATCGCAATGGTCGCCTTGCCCGACATGTCCAACCCTCCTGATCGTTCGCTGCTCGCGTGGCCCGGTTGTTCCGGCTTGCCATAGCGCGGAGCGCCTCCGAGAGTGGCACGCTCGGGCCCGAGGGGGAAGAGTCTCGGATCCCGCAGAACCTCGCCTATCAGGGGCGTCCTATCGGCCGGCCCGCATGCGAGCGCCTGCGAAACCGCTGCGGCCCGGTTCATCTACACCTTGTTCCGGGGCTTCCGACGGCTCTAGGTGCTCGGGGAGCTCGTCTCGGCGAAACACGTCGTCAAGGGTCTCCGCTCTCCGGACGACCGCGGCCCGTTCGCCAGTGACCAACACGGCGGCCGGTCGCGGCATCGCGTTGAAGTTGCTGGCCGACACCTCCTGGTACGCACCCGTGTCGAGGAACGCGAACACGTCGCCGATCTCGATCTCCGGGAGACGAACCGCGCCGAGCAAACGATCGCCGTAGCAACTTCGACCGACGACGTCGGCTTTGATTGCAGGTGCTGCGTTCAGCCGGTTCGCGACACAATGCTCGTGCAGGTGGTGTTCGAAACGGCCACCCGTCATCCAGAACTCAGACGTGTCGACCGTGACGATGTTCCACGTGATGGGAGAGGTCATCCGCTTGGTCGCTTGCACGGTCGTGAGGTGCACTCCAGCGTTTCCATGAATCGCGCGCCCTGGCTCGAGCTGAAGCATCACGCCTCTTGGATCTACTCCGTGCTTCGGGAGCGACTCGAGCAGTGCTGCTGTCGTCGCAGCCGCATACTGTTCGATCGTCGGGGCGGCGATCGCGTTGGGCCTGCCTTCGATCAGGGTCAGCAGTTTGTCGATCACACGGTATCGGACCTTCTCGCCCAGGTACCGGAGGCCGAGCGACAAGCAGTGAAGAGCGCCGAGCAATAGCGGGTCGGTATAGTGAGTCGCCGCGTTGTGGGGGTCTCTTGGGATTGCAAACCCGCCGCCGATGCTGATCTCCTGCGGCCGGTACCCGCCAAGGGCCTGGCACACCCGCCCGATGTCGCGCGCGTAGGCATGCATCTGCGCTTCCCAGTAGAGGGTGGAGCGGTGGTGCCGCCCGTGGTGCGCGTGGAAGCCCACGATCTCGACGTTGGGCAGCTTCATCAAGCGTTTGCCCGCCTCGATCACCTCGTCGAGCGATAAGCCGCCCTTGTAGAGGAGCGCGACGAGGTCCGTGGGGACCATGCCATCGGGTGAGAAGTCGCTCTTCTTCACGAACTCCGAGATCGCGGGTCGTATGCGAAGTCGAACGCTTGCCGTCGTGGACAGCGTGGGCGCCATCTCTTCGAGAAGCTCGACGTCGCGGAGACTATCGATCGTGAGCCGCGCCCCTACCTCGATGGTGCGTCTGATGTGCTCCCTGTCTTTGGGAACCCCGTTTGCCGAAATGAACTGCGGATCGACGCCAGCCCGAAGAGCGACATCGAGCTCACCCGCTGAGTAAATATCGGCTCCGCATCCCTCGTCAGCGAGCACCCGCTGCACCGCAAAGAGCCAGTTGGCTTTGGCGGCCGGCATGACTTTGACATGACCCGCCGTCCAGCCTTTCTCGAAGGCGGCGCGGAAGCGGCGCACGTTGCGGCGAATTTGGTCCTCGGAGAATACAAACAGCGGGGAGCCGAACTGTTCGATCAGATCAGGGCTCGCCACCTGCTCGACGAACAGGACCCCATCTCGGTTGCTCAGACACTCATCCATGCGGGTTTCGTTCATGCCTTGCTCCCTCGACGAGAGGCGTACGATACCGTTGAACCGCCTTCAACAGTGGGGAGCGAACAATTACTTATGGACTTTGTGTCCGATTTCCCCCTTTTAGGGGTAGTGGACCCCACCGGATCGGCCTTGATCGACTTCGCGGAGGCGGCTTACGACCTCGAGCGGGAACCGGATGACTGGCTGCCCCGGTTGGTCGAAGCCGGGGCGCCCGTGATCGATCAGGGTCTCGGCGTATTCGCGGTGACCTGCAAGCGTCCGCCGCAGGGCGCCTCGTTCGCCATCGATGGGCTGCATGCGGTGTCGGGCCCGGACGACTTGGCGGAACGCGTGATGCGTTTGCAACAAGAGGTGCCCCCAAGCCTCCTTTGGCTTCTGAGCCGTCCCACGATGCCCAAGACCCTGAGCGAAGCCGCAGGCGACAACCTGGAGGCTCTGCGACTCGTGCTGAAACACTTCGACTTTGCGAAGGACGGGCTGGGTATGTCGTCGTTCGACCCCGACGGGAGTGGTGTGTACCTCCTCGCTCCGCTTCCAAAAGTGACCACCCTCACGGACAAGTCCCGCGAGCGGTGGCAGATGCTCGCGGCGCATTTTGGTGCCGGACATCGGCTGAGGCGTGCGCTCGAGGAGGCTGGGACCGAGACCACGACCGAATTTCCGCACGGCGCGGAGGTGGTGATCGACCCGAGCACTTTTCGCGTGACCGATGCACGGGGCCAGGCGAAGTCGCGAGATGCTCTCGAGGCGCTGCGCGAGGCTGCGCTACGAGTCGATCGTGCGCGCAGCCGCATGCGACAGAGCGACCCAGCGAAGGCCTTGGAGCTTTGGCAGGCGCTGGTTCGGGGTCGATGGTCGACGGTGGACTGGTTCGACTCGGATGGGCGCCGCTACGTGCTCGGGGTACCCAACGCACCCAATGTGATCGACCCGCGCGGCCTCACGGAACGTGAAATGCAGGTTGTTGCTCTCGTCTTGTTCGGACTGACCAACAAGCTGATCGCCTACAACCTCGGGCTGTCCAAAGGGCGTATCTCGACGCTGTTGAGGTGCGCTATGCGCAAGTTCGGCGTCCAAACGCGAGCTCAGCTCATCGTGAAGCTCCACGATTTCAGTGCGGCCGCACACGGTTGAGCCTCCGAGGACTGCCTACGATCTGCTCTTGCCATCAGTGATGACAATGCTGATTTCGCCGAGCTCCTGGCCACGCATGGCCACGTGGTCGCCCGGGCTCAGGAACCTGGAAGTGTCGCCGCCGAGCTTCGCCGCGAGTTTCTTGAAGCGAGTCAGGCCCATCAGGTTGCTGAGGCGCGCAACCGAGCGTGGCGTCTTCAACGCCACCCCCCCCGGTGTCCCCGTCAGCACGATGGTCCCTTTCCCGAGAGTGGTGTCGGGATACTTGGCCTGAATGAACTGCAGCATCTGCACCGGCGTGTAGATCAGATTCGAGGTCGATTGCTTCTGTCGAAGCTCACCGTTCACCGTCGTTTCGATGACGACGCACGGAATCCCGTTGGGCTTCGCCTCGTCAGGAACCCAGACGCGATCCGCGACCGGCATAAACCCCGCAAAGCTCTTCGAGACGCCCCAGAAGTCGAAGCGATTGAGTTGTCCTTCACCAAGAATCGCCAAAGTTCGTGCCGACACATCGTTCCCGATGAAAAAGCCGAGCCGGGGCGCAAAACCGGTTTCATCTAGGGAGGCTCGATCGACCGCATCCAGCAGGACGAACCCCATCTCCACCTCGTAGTCGAGCAAAGCGGACAGCTCCCCCCACTTCTCACGGAGCGCCCGGCCGAGCCCCGGCTCGAGTGACTCCGCTGCCTCGACGATCGCGTCCGTCCCCGGAATGGCGACCTCCGCGCCTGTTCGCACCAAGGCGCTCGGGTCCTTGCGAAAAATCGGTGGAGGCTCGGTCGGGTCGAACTTGGACGCCGTCTCTTCGATATGTGCTGCGTAGGAGAGGCCGACGCCAAATGCCTGGGGCGGGGGCTCGAGCGGAAGATACGAACCTCGGGCGAGGTCGTACCAGTGAAACGCAGCCGGCCTGGGTTTGTGGGCCAACGGGCGGAAGAGGTAGTAGCCGAGTGCCAGGATAGCCACGAGCAGGATGATTCCGACGAGTGCCGCGAGCTTGATCATTGGACGCTTCCCTCTGCGAGCCTTGTAGCAGGGATTGTTAGAGCCGTTCTTTCGAAAAGAGGAGAATTTTGCGCCTTTTTTGCGCGATTCGACCCGCCCCCCTTACCACTGGGCGCAGGTCGAAATGTCATCCAACAAGCGCTTTGTGAGATCTCTGGTCGTATTGACCGTCGGTGCCCTTCTCTTGAGTTGCTCCATCACGCGAGTGAAGTGGCGAATCAAGACAGACAAGGACATGGCGAGCGGCAAGTCCGCGTACCTAGATGCTCCGATCGCAGTGTCCAAGCCCGAGCGGCTGCCCAACATCATCATTCTGCTGGCCGATGACCTCGGCAAGTATGAAGTCTCGG
Organism: uncultured Polyangiaceae bacterium; assembly: GCA_964195565.1. Lineage (GTDB taxonomy): Bacteria > Myxococcota_A > Polyangia > Polyangiales > Houyiibacteriaceae > SG8-38. Next base: position 10,971 of record CAXMRN010000064.1, read on the forward strand.
CATACGGCGCCGACCACATCGCGACGCCCAACATCGACGAGATCGGCCGGGACGGCGTCATCTTCCAGGAGGGTTACGTCACATCGCCCACCTGCGCGCCTTCGCGTGCCGGGATCATGACGGGACGCGTCCAGAACCGTTACGGTTTCGAGACCCAAATCATGGAGGTCTACCCAACCAACTGGGTCGAGTACATCTCCGGCCGATGGATCGTCGACACCGGCGAGTTCGTGGTGAAGGCCAAGCCGTCGTTTCCGTCGGAGTGGCAGGCGCACAAGCAGGGCGTGCCGCCTTCGGAGATCATGCTTCCGACGATCCTCAAGAAGTATGGCTACACCACCGGCTTGGTCGGGAAGTGGCACCTCGGCGTCTCCCACAAGCAGGTGCCGCTCGAGCGGGGTTTCGACTATCAGTACGGCTTCAACGGCGCGTCGACGCTATACACGCCTGAGCGCAACTGGCCGCACATCATCAACCACGAGCACACGTCATTCAGCGCGCAGTACCAGTGGGACATGGGGCGTCGCGAAGAGGCCGCGATCGTCCACAACGGCAAAGTGGTGCGCGAAGAGGAATACCTCACCTACGCGTTCCGAGATCGCATGAAGGAGTTCATTCGAGAGCATCGGGACGAGCCTTTCTTCCTCTATGCAGCGTTCAATGCTCCCCACGTCCCGTTCCAAGCGCCCGTCGACTACTACTGCAAGTACGCCTACGTCGAGGACGACAACAAGCGCGTGTACTACTCGATGATCTCCGCTCTCGACGATGCGATTGGCGAAGTCCATCAGACCATCAAAGACGCGGGGATTGAGGACGACACCCTGATCTTCCTCTTGAGCGACAACGGTGGCGCGTCGTACACACACGCGACCGACAACGGACCCCTCAAGGGGGGAAAGCTCACTCAGTTTGAAGGGGGCATCAACGTCCCATTCATGATGAAGTGGAAGGGCAAGATCCCCCCTGGCATGCGCTACGAGCATCCGGTCTCGTCGACCGACATCTTCGCCACCTCGGTGGCGGCGGCCGGTGGTGTGTTGCCAGGCGACCGTGAGTATGACGGCGTCGACCTGATGCCGTACTTGATCGGGGACAATGACGGGCATCCTCACGACCGGCTGTTCTGGCGCGCCGATCACATCTGGGCGATTCGCGACGGCAGATACAAGCTCATCTTGAGCACCCGCGACGGCTGGGCAGAGCTCCACGACCTCGAGGTCGATAAGTCTGAGCAGATCGACCTTCGCGAACAAATGCCTGAGTTGTTCGAGAAGCTCCGCGAGGAGCACGAGCAGTGGCAAAAGGAGAACCTTCACAAGAAGCCGATGTGGCCCCGCATCATGGACAAGAGGTTCGTTCTGGACGGCAAGGAATACCTGTTCCCGGCGTGACCATGAAGAAGCCCTGGTTGATACTTCTGCTCGTCTTGGCTCCACTCACGCTCTTTGCGACGCCGTCGAGCAGCGCGGCGCAGCAGCCCAAAATGGACATCAAGCTCTTCGGTGGAGCGAGCGGAACTACGTTCGTGTCGATGTTGGAGACCGGACGTGTGCGAGACACCTTCAGCGGATGGCAAATCGGCTTCGGTCCGCGCGTCCGTCGAAAGCAGGCGTTCCTCGAGGTCCTGTTCTCCTTCAACCGATGGTCGTTCTCGATCAACGACCCGGACGTCGGACCGTTCTCGGGGCGGGTCAACTCCTTCGAGCTTCCCATCAACATGGGGTACATCCCGTACAAGAACTCGTACTTCAAGTTGTTCCTCTACGGTGGGTACGTGAATCACTTCAACACGAAGATCATTGCTGAGGTCCCCAACGAGGGCACGCTCAAGTTCCGGCCCAAGGACGCCGATTTCGCTATCTATCAGGCGATCATCCGTTTCGGGGCCAACTTCGACCTGGCGATGTTCAACGTGGATTTCAACTACTCGATCAGCCTCAACAGCGCGACCAAGACCTCGTTCCGGACGGGCTACCACCAGCTTCAGCTCAACTTGGCGTATCTCTTCTAGAGCAGCCTGCTCCTGCGCTAGGATCCTCCACATGGATCGGGTAGGTCTGTTCAAGATCGGGCTCGCTGCGCTTGTCGCCAGCGTGGTCGCTTGGATCTACGTCAGCGGTGCCTACGAGGAGCTCGATCCGGCGACCATGCGTGTCTGGTTCCGCGAAGCGGGGCCGTGGGGTGGGGCGCTATTCATCGTCGCGTACTCATGCTTGCAGCCCTTCGGAGTCAACGGGCTGGTGTTTCTTCTCAGCGCGCCTCTGATCTGGAGCCCCACCGACGCGTTCCTATTGAACTGGGCGGGCACGGTCGGAACCGGGATCTTCTCTTTCTCGATGGCGCGCTTCGTCGCTCGCGACTGGATTCAGCAGCGCCTGCCCCAGCGGGTGCGCCGCTTCGATGAACGGCTCCGAACCCACGGACTACGCACCGTCTTCGTGTTGCGCCTCATTTTCTACACGACGCCGACTGTCCAATGGGCGCTCGGCGTATCTCGTGTGTCCTTGACTCCATTCCTCGTCGGCACGGTGCTCGGCGTGGCCCCGTTCACGCTCATGACGACCCTAGTAGGAGTCCGTGTCGCTGCATGGATCGAAGAGCACCCGGTTGCGACATGGCCATGGGACCAGCTCTGGCCATTGTTGATCATGGCTGCGGTGCTGACGGCGACAGCCGGAGTCTTCGTCGTGCGCAAGTGGAAATCGACGGCGGTCGACTGAGAGCAGTGTCAGCGACAGTGCCAGCGACAGTGCCAGTGCTCACTGCCAGTGTCAGTGCCAGCGCCCAGTGCCACCGTTGCTGACTGGGCTGGGAGGGGTCTTCCCCCTCTGCGCCGGAATTGGTAATCTCCGCGCGTGGAGAAGCTGCCGGCGCCCGATCTTCCCGCTTGGATTGCGAAGGAAGTGCCGTTTACTCGGTATCGCGTCGCCGTGGCTGATGGCCTGCGCATGCATGTCATGGAGACCGGTCGCGGGAGGCCGGTGCTGATGGTGCACGGCAATCCCACTTGGGGTTTTCTCTATCGTAAGGTCGCGATGTGCTTGCAGGGGCAGGGGCTTCGCTTGATCATGCCCGACCTGATCGGTTTCGGTCTGAGCGACAAGCCCCGTGATTTCTCAGCGCACAGCATTCGCAACCACAGCGCGTGGCTCGGGTCGCTCATCGATCAGCTGGACCTTCGCGATGTGACTTTGGTCTGCCAGGATTGGGGCGGAGCCATTGGCGTGCATCCCTTCACTACGCGGCCGGAGCGGCTCGGGGCCATGGTCGTTCTCAACACCGTTCTCGATGCACCTGCACCTGGCTTCAAACCGACCCCCTTCCACCGATTCTCCCACCTGCCGCTGGTCAGCGACTTCATGTTTCGTGTGCTTCCGTTGCCGCAGGCGGCGCTGCATCTCGCCCAGGGTGACAAGTCCACCATTCGCGGTGACGTCGCTCGGGCGTATCGCTACCCCTTCCGGCACATTCGCGACCGGGTGGCGCCGCTGGCGACCGCGCGCATGGCGGTCGATCGAATGGGCCATCCTTCGATTCCGGCGCTCGAAGAATGTGCCGATTTCGTCCGTGGCTTCGAGGGCCCCAAGGCCATCGTTTGGGGTCGCCGCGATCCCATCATCGCGCGTGCCCTGAAGCGCACGAAGGCTCTGTTGGGCGATCCGCCCTTGACCGAAACTCAGGCGGGCCACTTCCTCCAGGAAGAAGTCCCCGAGGAGATCGCCGCAGCCGTTTTGGACGTGAACGTCCGGCTAAGCCGCGCTTCGACGCAGGCCGCGAAGAAGCAAGCGTAACGAGGCCTGAAACTGCTCCTCCTGCGCGACTCTCGAGGGGATGGTGCCACCGAGCCAGGTCACCAACCCGAAGTAGTGCGTGCTGAAGACCTGCTGTGCGGCGTCCATCGGTTCGATCGAAGGGTCGAGCTCCCCACGCCGTTGCGCGTTTCTCACCAAACCCGCGATTCGCTTCACGAGGTTGAACGTCCAAGCCGCCGACTCGGCGCGGCGCTCCCCGTCCGTGAACAGCAGCTCCTTGATGAAGACCCGTCCCAGTCGTCGTTCGTTCGCATAGCACTGCGTCAGCGCGGCGAAGACATGGGTCAGCTCTAGTTCGAGGACTGCTGGCGGCATCGTATGGAACGCGTGGCTCAAGGCTTCGTCGAGCTCACGCTGCATCAGATGGATCAGCAAGCTCCGCTTCTCAGGGAAGTAGTTGAAGAGCGTGCCCGCTGCGATGTCAGCAGCCTCCGCGATCTCGCGAGTCGAGGTGGCCTCGTAGCCACGGGTTCTGAAGAGCTTCCAGCCGGCGTCTTCGATCCGACGTAACGTCTCTGTCTTGCGGCGTGCGCGACGGCTAATGCGTTCCACGGAGTGACTCTCGTGCCGGTCGCGCCGGGCACCAAGTTTTCCGCATCGTCTCAAACGTTCGACAGGTTACGGAATGGCCAGATCGCGGACGCCCAACACCCCCTCGACGCTATCCACGTTGAAGCGTCCATGATACGTCTGCCTACCTTGTCCGATGACTCCCCCAAAGGCATACAGGGCCCTATTTGTAACCCTTTTGGGCATAACCCTTGGTTGTGGTGATCCATCCGACGCCGCCAATTGGGGCGACGAAGTCGGGTCTACCGAGCAAAAGGTCGTGGGTGGTTGGGCTGCGACGAACGACCAGATCTTCGCCACCGTCGAGATCCGGCGCGCCGGGGCAAACTCCGGCTTCTGTTCAGGGACGTTGATCTCCCCTTCGGTGGTGGTCACGGCGGCCCACTGTGCGGTCGTCGAGCCCGAAGCGGGCGTAACCCACCCGGCAGACCCCAGCTCGCTCCAAGTCGTCGCCGGACACCTGACGAGTCGTGCTGTCGACTCGGCCATGGTTCGTTCGGTGTTCCAGGTTCACGTGCACGAAGGATACGACCACGATTTCATCATGGGTCGAAGCCGTAGCGGGGCGGGCCAAGGTGGCATCGGCTCGCCGCACGATATTGCGCTCCTGTTGCTCACCGTCCCCTTCGAGGAGCTCCCCAACGCGCCGATGCTCACAGCAGCACGCTCGCCTGCGCTTCTTCGTCACGGTGACGTCGGGTTCGTCGCCGGGTACGGGGTATACGACCTCGACGACGATCTGACCGGCCAGCTCTACATCTCCGATGCCGTCATCGATATCCTGGGGCGGCAGGAGCTCATGACGCGCCGAGCCGATTCACTAGGCGACTCATGCTACGGCGACTCCGGCGGTCCGCTCTACGTGCCGACGGATGACGGAGAGTTTCTCGTGGGCCTGGTGTCGCGTGGCCGCTCCGATGTGAAGCGCGATTGCGGCGACGGTGGCGTGTATACGCTGCTATCCGCGTACCTTCCGTGGATTGCAGAGACCGCAGGCAGCCGGTTCGACCCGAAGACGGCCGCCGAAGGCGACCTTTCGTTTCTGGCCGAGGGTGCCGATCCTGTGGATGTCCCAAAGGGCGGCGCACTTCGTCGCGTCGGCTCGTGCGCCGCGTCTTCATCGACTCCGGGTTCGAGCACACCAGTCTCGGCACTCACGCTGTTGTGTGGCTTCGTTTTGTTCCGGCGGCGATTGTCACACTGCTAGCCGTGGCCTAGGCTGCGCGCACTCATGAGGCTGCAGCCGCAACAATCACAAACGCGACTCACCAAGATCGTCTGCACGATCGGCCCTGCGACCAGCTCTTGGGACAGGCTCGCCGAGCTGGCCCAAGCAGGGATGAACATTGCCAGGCTCAACATGTCGCATGGCGACCATGCTTCGCACCTGCAGGTCATCCGAATCCTGAAGAGCCTCAGCAAGAAGCTTTCGCACCCGGTCTCGATCTTAATGGACCTCCAAGGCCCCGAGATCCGCACAGGCGAGCTCGCCAAGAGCCTCGACCTCAAAGCGGGCGACGTCTTTTATTTCACGGTCCTGGCCGACGATGCCGAAGAGCGCAGCGTCCACGTCAACTATCAAGACATCGTCAACGATTTAAAAGTGGGTGAGCGGGTCACAGTCGACAACGGACTCATCAATCTCGAGGTCCTGGAAGTCTTGGAGCACCGACTCAAGTGCAAGGTGCTGGACGGCGGCACCCTCGGCTCCCGAAAGCATGTCAACCTGCCTGGCGTTCGGGTCAACCTGCCGTCGGTCACCAAGAAGGACCGCGAGGACGTCGCGTTCGCCATCGAGCAGGACCTCGACTTCATCGCACTGTCATTCGTGCGCGGCGTCGACGACGTTCTCGAAGTGAAGGAGATCGTCAAGGCAGCTGGCGGGCACCAGCGCCTCATCGCAAAAATCGAAAACCAAGAGGGCGTCGACAACTTCGATGCGATTCTAGAGGCGGCAGACGGCATCATGGTGGCGCGAGGGGACCTTGGCGTCGAAGTCGCCTTCGAGGAGCTCCCCGTGCTTCAACGCGATATGATTCGCCGCTGCGCAATCGCGGGTAAGCCGATCATCGTCGCGACCCATCTACTCGAATCCATGATCGAGAATCCTCTGCCCACACGTGCAGAGGTGACGGACGTGGCAAACGCCGTCTACGAGCAGGCCGATGCCATCATGCTGAGCGGCGAGACCGCTGCGGGAAAGTACCCGGTGCGCTGTGTGGAGGTGCTCGATACGATCGCCCGCCGGATCGAGACGACGCGAGGGCTCGATTTCTACAAGCAACGACCGGCCCCGACCACCCAGCGTGGCCACATCGCGGAGGGGGCCTGCCGTCTTGCCGACTCACTCGGCGCCCGCGCGATCGTCGTGATGACTCGGCGAGGCTACTTCGGCCAGCTCGTCGCGAGTTACCGGCCTCAGAGCGCAATCATCTACGCATTCACCAACATGAGCACGACGCGGCGCAAGCTCTGGTTGAGCCGCGCCGTGATTCCGTTTCGCATGAATCTCTCACGAGACCCCGAGAAGACGATCGGCAACGCCCTGGCCAAGCTGCGCGAGCGCGAGATCATCGAGCCGGGCGAACCCGTCGTGGTCGTCTCGGACGTGGCGACGGCGGCCGGCGATTTAGTAACCAGCATACAAGTTCGGGTCTCCGAGTAGCCACCAGGCCTGTTTCGCCTTAAACAAGAACAGTATGCGCGCTCATGCCTTTCTTGCCTTGCTGCTCGGCCTCACCATCGGCTGCGGGTCCTCCGAGCAAGCCTTCGCCGGCGAACTCACCGCCCCGGTCGTCTACGGCACAGACGATCGCGTCGAGGTATTCAACCACCCGAGCGCGGACCTGCGACGTATCGCCGACGAGTCGATCGTGGCGTTGATTCCGTCATTCCGGGTCCAGAGGGAGCCCAACGGCAACTACAGCCTGTTCACCGAATCACTGCAGGACCTGCGCGGGCTTTGCGCCGACGAGCTGTTTGGCAACCAACCCACGGCGGCAGTCTGCTCAGGCGTGCTCATCGATGACGACCTCGTCCTCACGGCCGGTCACTGCATCGATGCGCAAACGCCATGCGATACCTATGCGTACGTGTTCAACTACCAGCTCGACGACCCGACTCATCTGGCGCCGATCCGCGACGAGGACGTGTACTCGTGCGCCCAGCTCGTGTCTCAACGAGCGCCGCAGGGGAGCAACTTCACGCCCGACTTTGCCATCATCCAGCTCGATCGACCGGTTGAAGGCGGTCACTCGCCCGCCTCCATTCGATCCGCCACCCCGCTCGCAGTGCAAGAGTCGCTGGCAATGATCGGCTTTGGAAGCGGTCTGCCCGCCAAGATCGACTCCGGCGGATCGGTGGCAGACCCGCGCGCCGACCGGCTCGACTTCTTTGTTGCTAACGTCGACGCATTCCAAGGTCACTCCGGGAGCGCGACGTTCGACTCGGAGAACCGCCTCGCGGGCATCCTCATTGGAGGCCGCACCCCTGATTACGTCACCTTGGAAGGGGAATCGTGCAGCCGTGTGTCGGTCTACCAGGACTCGCAGGCTGGCGAGGTGGTGCACAACGTCGCGCCGATCGTCGCCGGTCTGTGTGAGGACGGTTGGGGTGCCGAGGGGCTCTGCGATCCCAAGGCCTGCCAAGGCGAACCATGTGGCTTCACCCCACCAGATACCGGCGGGTCCGGCGGACCCGTCGCGACAACCGAGGGTTCCGGCTGCAGTGCGTCCAGTGGGTCGACAGGTCTTGCGTCGACCGCGGCGGTCTTGCTTCTGTTCGCTATCGCTCGCCGGTTCAGGTGGCGAGCCGCTTGACGACCTCGAGTGCTTCGCGGACGTGCTTCTTCGCGTTGAGTTGCGAGTTGAAGACGTGTTGCACGGTCCCCTCCCGATCGATCACGTAGGTCACCCGCCCCGGAAGTAGTCCCATCGTCTTCGGCACTCCATAGGCCTTCTGCAACGCCTTGTCCCGGTCGCTCACCAGTAGAAACGGCAGGCGGTGATGCTCCGCAAAGCTCTTGTGGCTCTTCTCGCTGTCTTGGCTGACGCCGACGACCACCGCGCCCGCCTCCACGAAATCCTCGAAGCTGTCCCTGAACGTGCAAGCTTCCGCTGTACATCCAGGCGTCTCGTCCTTCGGGTAGAAGTAGAGGACGACCGTCTTGTCGCCGCGGAACTGAGATAGCGAAATCGTGTCGCCGTCCTGCGTTGTTTTGGTGAAGTCTGGGGCGCTTGCGCCCGCACCGATGCTCGCCATGGCTTGCCTCCGGCCGGGAAAGTAGCATACCGCCAACCGACCATGCACGGCCTGCGTTGCGATCCAGCGTTCCTCGGATGGACGCGCCTGCTCGACGAGTGGGTTGTCGGCCTGACGCGCTACAATCGCGACGCCTCGACCGATCCGGTTTGCTGGGAGGATCAACTCCTCACGTTATCCACGCTGACCGACGCCGCCACTCGGGTTCGGAGCTTCGCCTACCGCGACGCAGACATCGAACCAACCGTGCTGCTCGACGACGGCACGCTCAATATCGAGTTGCAAGGGCGAGCCTATCGCGTCGCGTGCGAACAAAGTTGGCCGAGCACCCCTGAGGGTTTGAATGCGGCTGCCGTCCAATCGCTCGACAATGCGCTGCTTCGTGCGCGCGGCGCGGCTCGAGGGGACGAGATCGCGGTCGGCACGGTGTTCGTGACCCCGCGTCTGATGCCGACGCTTTCGGAGGGCGCGCCGTTCGAGTCCGCCGATAGCTTCATCGCGGCGAGCCGGCGAATCCCGTGTCGTGGGTGCGCGTTCTCGTTTCCGGGCATCGACGAACTCGACCGATATCGCTACGGAAACGCAGAGTATCCGGGCGCGCTCCTCCTCGTGGTCGCTGCCGATTCCGCGTCCGATGTTTCCACTTGAAAAAAGTGAAACACGTTCTAATTTTGGCGGATGGACGAACCCTTCACACCACCGATCCCCAACGGCTGGTTCCAAGTCGCCTATTCGGACGAGATCAAGCCGGGAGACGTCAAAGCCCTGAAGTACTTCGGCAAAGACCTCGTCGCCTGGCGCTCCGAAGACGGCGAGATTTCGGTGCTCGATGCCTTCTGCCCGCACCTCGGCGCTCACCTCGGCCACGGCGGTACGGTCAAAGGCAACTCGATCGAATGTCCGTTTCACGCGTGGCAGTTCGGCACGGATGGCAAGTGCACCGCCGTTCCATACGCCGAGCACGTTCCGCGCAAAGCCAAGCTTCCCAAATGGCAAACCAAAGAGTTCGCGAACATGGTGATGTGTTGGTACCACGCCGACGGCGAGGCTCCGACCTTCGACGTGCCCGACGAGATTCCCGAATGGGGGTCGACGGACGGCGTTCGCAACGAAGAGTGGACCGAGTTCATCGAGCGTCAATGGACGATCCGAACCTGCAATCAAGAGATGGCGGAGAACGCGGTCGACTCGGCGCACTTCCGGTACCTGCACGGCACGACCAACATGCCGCAGTCGGAAGCCACGGTGGACGGCGCGATTCTTCGTGTGCACTCGGGTGCTGGCATGGAGACGCCACGCGGCCACGTCGACGGTTCGATAGACAGCTTGAACTATGGGTTCGGTCTCTCGGTCGTCCGCTTCAAAGGCATCGTCGAGACCGTGAACGTTGCATCGATGACGCCCGTGGACGCCAACCATGTTCACCTTCGGTTCAATTTCTGTGTGAAGCAGACGGCGGGCGCCGAGATCGCGCGTGGCGTCGGTAAGGCGTTTGTCGCCGAGGTGACGCGGCAGCTCGAGCAGGACATCCCGATTTGGGAGAACAAAGTCTACTACGACAAGCCGCTGCTGTGCGATGGGGACGGCCCAATCGCGATCTTCCGGCGCTGGTGCACGCAGTTCTACACGTGGCCTGACGAGCAGCAGGCTGCCGAGTAGTGGCCGCGTTCGACCTCGAGGAAGTCGAGACGGCGTTCCGGCACTTCTGGTGCACCGGGATGATTCGTGAAGACTGGAACGCCTGGGCCGACCTCTTCACCGAAGACGTCGTCTACCTCGAGCGCGTGCTCGGCACGATGCATGGCCGGGAAACGGTTCGGCAGTGGATCGTCCCGCTGATGGAGCAGTACGGCGAGATCTACGGCGTCTACAATTGGCACATGACCGACCCGAGCGGCCGTGTCGTGTTCCACATGATCAATCGCCGCGACAGCCCGAGCGGGGAGGGCGTCATGGACTTCCCGGGCATCACGGTCTTGCAGTACGCCGGCAACAACCAGTGGTCGTCCGAAGAGGACTACTGGGCGGAGAAGCTTAGCGTCCAGCAGTGGCAGGACTACGGCGCCGCGCTGAAGAAACACGACCCCGACCATCGCAACAAGCGCACCCGCAACAACTGGGGCAGTGGCCCGGACTGGACGATCGGCAAGCGTTCCTTCTGGGACTGGCCCGACCGTGAACGCCCCTAGCCCCTAGTGTGCTCCGCACACTAGTACTCGGCGTCGAAGTCTAGCTCGATGGGGTCTTGACTTGCTGGCCGCGCTTGGCAGGCGAGGACCCAGCCGCGTTCGATGTCGCTCGGCTCGAGCGCATCGTGGCTGGCCATGTTGACGTTGCCACTCTTGAGGAGCGCCATGCAGCAGCCGCAGTAGCCATCTTCACAGGACGAAGGTGGCTTGTGACCGGCCTTGACCGCGGAATCGAGGAGCGTCAGCCCCTTCTCGTAGGGGACATCGTGCGACTGCCCTTCGAGGAGCATCTTGAAAGATTCCGGAATCTCATCGTCCGACTGCTCGGGGACCTCGGCGATGGTCTCCTCCCTGCGATCGGGATCCGGAAGCGAGAGGAAGCGCTCGAACTTGGTCTGGCCGGCGTCGATGTCCGATGCCTTGAACGCCTCTTCGACGGTGTCCATGTATCCGGTCGGACCACAGACGAAGAACTCACCGTCTTCCCATCCGCGAATGTGCTCTTGAATGGCCGCGACCGTCATGAAGCCGCTGTCACTATCGAGGTGATGGATGACCTCGAGACGCTCTGGGAACTCGGCAAGCCACAGGTCGATCTCGTCTTTGAAGATGATCGAGCGCTCGTCGCGGTTGGCGTAGATGAGCTTCACGTCGCGCCCGGTCGTGCGGAGCGCCGACTTCAGGATCGAGAGCACCGGGGTGATGCCGCTACCCCCGCCAAACAACACGATCCCGTGATCGCCCTCGTTCGAGCGTATCGAAAAACGTCCCTCGGGCGGCTGGACGAGAATCGAGTCACCGACATTGAGGTTGTCGTTGAACCAGTTGGAGATCCGCCCATCCTCGACCCGCTTGACCGTCACCTTGGGCCACGGATCGGTCTCCGGCGCGCTCGAAAGCGAGTAGCACCGGTGCAACTGCATTCCATCCCACGGAACCTCGAAAGTCAGGAACTGGCCTGCTCGGTACCGGAACTCCTTTTGCAGCGAATCGGGCACGGCGAAGACATACGATCGCGTGTCGTGCGTTTCTTGAATGATTCCTGCTACTTGAAGCTTGTGAAAGTCCGCGGGCATCCGGAGGGGTCTCCAACTAGAACGTGTTCCACTTTAGGCCACGGACGGCAGGCGGTCCAGCCGGCGAACTCACTGTGGCAGAGGGCTTCTGGATCACGTAGCCTGCTTATTTACAGGAGGCCACTCTCACACCGGCCTCGACAGTATCAGAGGCGAGTCCCCCCATGGACCTCACCCACGTTAGACCCCATAAAGTTGGCCTGCCGATGCCCGTTCGGAAGCGCAAAACTGTAGGAATCGATCTTGGTACTACCAATACGGTGGTCGCCCAGAACTTCGAAGCTCTCCGCATGGAGGGCGGCGGCTGCATCATGCCGTCCGCGGTCGCCTACCCCCCAAATGGGACGACCCTGATCGGCAAGCCCGCCAGGCGTAGGCGGGCGATGGACCCGAAGAACACCATCTTGTCAGCGAAGCGCGTCATCGGGGCCCGATGGCATTCGTCCTACACGAGTCAGTTTCGGGAACATTACCCTTACGACCTGGTCGAGGGTCCGGAAGGCTGGGCGGTTTTCAACACCCGCAAAGGTCTCGTGTGTCCCGTCGAAGTTGGCGCCACCATCGTCCGCGGCTTGTGCGAGATCGCCAAATGTCCAGTGCATGACGTCCACGCCGTTGTGACGGCCCCCGTGGGCTTCGACCAAGCTCGGCGCGACGCCACCTCATGGGCGGTGTCCAAAGCGAAGTTTGCGTCGGTTCGAATCATCGAGGAGCCGATCGCCACCGCAATGGCGTACCTCAGCCGCAGCAGCTTGAAGTACGCGTTCGTATACGACTTGGGCGGCGGCACCTTCGATGCCGCGGTCGTCGATTGCAGTAGCTACCCGTTTCGCGTCATCGGCCACGGTGGGGATCCCTATCTAGGGGGCGACGACGTCGACCGAACCATCGCGCTCCACGTCGCCGAGCGGACTCTCTCGCGCGACGGATGGGACCTCAGCAACGATGCAGTGACCTTCGACCGACTCGTGCTCGCATGTGAGCTTGCCAAGTGCGAGCTCAGCGAGTCCGAGCAAGCAGCGATCGCGATCCCGAGCGTGGATCCCGCGGCGCCCGAGAGTTGCGGCATCATT
>CAXMRN010000065.1:0-21240 GCA_964195565.1 uncultured Polyangiaceae bacterium
GCGCTGTTGTTCTGCAAAGACTTCGACCTCACCTAGCCGAGTCGCCGCGCCTTCTGGAGCCTGGCCATGCCGGCGAACATCGCGAGGACGTCGCCCGGGTTCGGGTCGCCCGCGAAGTCTCGGTACAGGGTGTGCACGTTCACGTAGAGACGCTCTGCGTCGATCCACCCTGCGAACTCGTCCAAGACCATGTCGTGCGCCGCCTCGTCGACGCTCGTCCCGGCGTCGTACCGCGCGCGGGATTCCGCCGTGACGACTTCGAGGTAGTGGAGCTGCTCGGCGAGACCGGATTTATCGGTGAGGGGACCGTGACCTGGGACGACTTTGACGGAGGTGGTCACGGGTTGTTATCTCAGATGCGGGGAGCGGTGAGAAGGTAGGGGGCCTGGTCTTCGCCTAGCCAGCACACAGAGCGTATCGAGGTTGATGAGGCCGTGCGACCTGTTGTTTTCCCTGTGTTTTAGCTTCTCGACCTCGTGATACGGTGGACCCTTCTTGTGACCAACCAGATCAAAACCAGCGAGAGCCTCAACGATGTTCGGTACGAGATACGCGGGCAGTTGGCGCAACGCGCGAACGAGATGGAGCGTCAGGGGTCCGAGATCATCTCGCTGAACATCGGGAATCCGGGGCTGTTTGGTTTCCGCACGCCGGAAACCATGCGGATGGCGATGATCGAGAATCTCGCCACCAGTGAGGCGTACTGCCACCAGAAGGGCATCTTCCCGGCTCGCGAGGCTGTGGTGATGCAACAGCAGGAACGCGGCGTCATGAATGTGACCGCCGAGCATGTGTTCATTGGCAACGGCGTCAGCGAGCTCATCGACCTGACCTTGCGCGCGCTTCTCAACGACGGCGACGAGGTGTTGATCCCGAGTCCCGATTATCCGTTGTGGACGGCGTCGGTGACGCTCAACGGTGGGCGTGCAGTGCACTACCCGTGCCCGCCGGAGGCGCAGTTTCAGCCGGACCTCGACGCGCTGGCCAACTTGATCACAGACCGAACCCGCGCTCTCGTCATCATCAATCCGAACAACCCTACCGGCGCGGTGTACAGCCGGGAAGTGCTCGAGGCCATGGTCGCGCTCGCCGAGAAGCACAACCTGGTCATCTTCAGCGACGAAATCTACGACGGAATGGTGTACGACGACGCCGAGTTCATTCCGGTCGCGCCACTGGTGAAGCACACCCTGTGCGGAACGTTCAGCGGATTGTCCAAGGTCTACCGCGCGTGCGGGTTCCGCGTGGGCTGGGTGGTGTTCAACGGCACCAACGAGCTTGCCAAGGAGTACCTGCATGGGCTCGACCTGCTCGCGTCGTTGCGCTTGTGCAGCAACGTGCCGGGACAGTGGGGTGTCCAGACGGCCCTCGGCGGGTACCAGAGCCTCAAGGAGCTGATTCGTCCGCGCGGGCGTCTGTACGAGTCTCGTCGCGCCGTGGTGCGAGGCGTCGAAGCCAGCGACTATCTGAAACTCGTCGCGCCCGGCGGTTCGATGTACGCCTTCGTCGGCGCCGATACCGACAAACTGCCCGACTTCGACGACCAAGAGTTTGCGATGGAACTCTTGGAGACGCAGCACGTCCTCGTGGCCCCGGGTTCGAGCTTCAACGTCGACTACCGAAACTACTTCCGTGTGACGATTCTGCCCCAGGCGAAGGTGATCGACGACGTGTTCGAACGGATGGAGCAGGTTCTTCGGGGCCAGTGAACATCGGGCCCGAAGCCCTCGCCGAATAGTTGATGCGCGTCTCGGGCGTCGCTAAGGGTTGGACCCACGATGTCGGTTGAATCACGAGCTCGTCTTCCGGTGGTCGCGCTCCGTGTCGCCTCTGTGCTCACCGTCGGGCTGACCGTGCTCAGCATCTACGCGTTGCACGAGAGTCGAACCGACGACGCCTTCATCACGTTTCGCTACGGGCAGAATATCGCAAGAGGGCTCGGCGCGGTGTTCAACCCGGGCTCGCGGATCTTGGGCAGCACGAGTCCCGGGGAGCTCCTGCTCAGCGCGGTCGTCTACCCCGTCGCGGGCCTAGAAGGCACGCCCAGCTGGATGGCTGCTTTCGGTTGTGTGGCCTGGATGGCTCAGGTCGTGCTGGTCTTCTTGATTCTTCGGCGAGCATTCGGCGATTGGACGGCGGCGCTCGGGGCCCTGGCCCTCTTGCTCGGTTGCGCGGGTTCCGACGGGCGCGTCTCGCTCGAGACCAATCAAGTGGTCGCTCTCAATCTCGGCGCTCTGTGGATGGCGATGGACAGCCGTTGGCGGGGCGCAGCACTCCTGGCCGGTCTGGCCGTTCTGTTTCGGCCGGACGCGCTCGTGTTCGGGCTTCCGCTGGCGGTCGTTTGCATCTACGAGAAGAGGGCAAAGTCCCTTGGTCCCGCCCTCATCTTCCTCGCCGTGCTCGCTCCGTGGATGCTGTTCGCAACCTATTACTACGGCAGCCCGCTGCCGATGAGCGCGGTCACCAAGTTTCAGCGCGTTGGCATCCCCGTGTACGCCGAGCACATTTTCGATCATCTCGGCGCATTCGTGTGGCCCGACAAGCCTGCAGTCACGTGGCTGTTGTGGGTCCTCGGCGTTGCGGGTGCGCTGCGACTCTTCAAACGAGGTCGCTGGTACGTCTTGCTCGCGGTCTATCCGTTCGCGCACTACGCTGCGTATCTCAAGCTCCGCCCCTTCACCGCACACTCGTGGCACCTCTATCCCGGCGAAGCCATGACCCTGGTGCTCGCGATGGTGGCGCTCGGCGGACTCATCCAGGGGCTGAGGCCTTTGGGCCGCTGGGTCGGAGTGGCCGCGGTGGTGGGACTCCTGGGCTCGGGGTCGATTCATGCCGCCGAACGCATGACCACCTATCAAGACTCCCGATGGAATGGAGGGCGTGATCAGGCGTACCGGGAGGTTGCCGCCTTCCTCAGCGAACACGGCGATCGCGAACGGGAGTACTTCGCCTCGGTTGAAGTCGGGACGGTGGCCTACTACTCGGACTTTCCGGCGATGGATCTGGGCTGGCTCGTCAGTCCGCGCGGGATGCTCCTCGATGAGGGTGAGCTGCGCTGGCTCTTGGTCGATCCGGTATACCGATTCTTGGTCCCGGCCGGCGCGCCGAGGGTGTTCTCAGTCGAGAGGGACGGGTTCCGCGCCGAGGTCTACGACCTGTGGAACGGGAACTCCGACTCGGACACCGCAGGCCGGATTCGCTGGTCCGACTGGGCGCTGTAGCTCGGCGCCGAGATCGGCGCGAAGAGCGGACTACGCCGACTCGGCGAAGAAGCGCTTCATGACGTCGATCATCTTTGGCACGTCGGCGGCCGCGGCCACCTCGCGGCAGGAATGCATCGAAAGCATGGGGTTGCCCATGTCGACGGTCCGAATGCCTAGCTCGGCGGCCGTGATCGGCCCGATGGTGCTGCCGCAGCCGAGGTCAGACCGAACCACGAAGCGTTGTGTGGTCACGTCGGCCTCGCGCGCCCAGCGCTCGAAGCTGGCCCAGCTCTCGCCGTCGGTCGCATAGGACTGGTTGACGTTGATCTTCACGACGGGCCCTCCGCCGAGCACTGGCTGGTGTTTGGGATCGTGGCGGTCGGCGTAGTTCGGGTGGACCGCGTGGGCCATGTCGGCAGAGATAAAGAACGATTTGGCGACGGCGCGATGGTAGTCCTCGTTCGGATCGCCCGAGAGCCGCTGCAAGCAGCTTCGCAAGAAGTCCGACGCTGCGCCTTGTGCGCTGCGGCTGCCCACTTCTTCATGGTCGTAGAGAACGATGCCTCGCGTGACGTTGGCGCTGGGTTCGGCGGCAGCCAGGGCCGTTACCGCTGCATGACAGCTCGCGAGGTTGTCGATGCGGGCCGCGTGAATGAACTCGCGGCTCACGCCGCTGCGCGTGGCGGGTTGCACGTCGTACGCCATCAGATCCCAAGCGAGGACGTCGTCTTGCTTCACGTCGCCGAGCTCCTCGGCGAGGAGCGTGCGGAGGTCCATTTCGTCCGCGCCATCGAGCATCCCGATCGGTGCCATGTGCTTCTGCGCGTTCAGCTTGAGGCCATCGCTGTTCACTTTTCGGTTCAGGTGGATCGCGAGTGACGGGACCCGCAGCAGCTCGCGGCCGAAGTCGACGAGCCGCGCGCTTCCGTCCGCAAGCAATGCACGCCCTGCGAGCGACAGGTCGCGATCGAGCCAGGTGTGCAGAAGCACGCCGCCGTAGGGCTCGACGCCAAACTGTCCGTACCCCGACTGCTTGAGCTCGGGGTTGGGTTTGATTCGAAGGTTCGGTGAGTCAGTGTGCGCACCGATCAAGTGAAAGCCGGCTTCGTGCGCTGGTGCGTCACCGATGTGGAACGCCGCGAGGGAGCCCCCGCCTCGTACGACGTACACTTTGTCGCCGGGGCGGACGTTCCACGGCTCCGCTTCGTCGAGGGCCCGATACCCACGTTCATCCAACCGGGTGACGGTCTCAGCGACGGCGTGAAACGGGGTGGGGGAGGCGTCGATGTATTCGAGGAGGTCTTGGACTGGCACGTAGTTCCCTTACTTAGCCAGCGAACGTACGCCAGCGCGGTGCACTTTACCTGGCAAGTCACGACCGACAATGGCCTCCGCGACTTGGCCTGCCTGCCAGAGTTTCTCGAGGTCGATACCGGTTTCGATCCCCATCCCGTGGAGGGTGTAAACCAGGTCTTCAGTCGCGAGGTTGCCCGCGGCGCCGGGCGCATAGGGGCAGCCGCCGAGCCCCGCGACGGCGGCGTCGAAGGTGGTGATGCCGGATTGCAGGCCGACCAGGACGTTGGCGAGCGCGGTGCCTCGGGTATCGTGGAGATGCAGCGCGATCTGTTCGGCGGGAACCTCCGCCATGAAAAGGTCCAGGATCTGCTGGGTCTGAACCGGGGTGCCTACCCCGATCGTGTCCCCCAAGGAAACCTGGTAGCAGCCAGCGCCAAGGAGGTGCTTCGCGAGTTCGAGGCCACGCGCCGGGTCGACGTCACCTTCGTAGGGGCAGCCCCACATCGTCGAGACGTAGCCGCGGACCGCCAGCCCTTGCTCGACCGCGGGCCCGATCACGGGCTCGAATGCCTTCAACGTCTGCGCGATCGTCTTATTGACGTTCTTCGAGTTGTGAGTCTCGCTCGCGCTCACGAACACTGCGATCTCATCGACCTTGGCGGCGAGGGCGCGCTCGAGGCCCCGGCCATTGGGGCACAAGCCGGCGTACGTGACGCCCGGCCGACGGTCGATCATCCGGCACACCTCGTCCGCGTCGGCCATCTGAGGGACCCACTTGGGCGCGACGAAGCTCCCGACCTCGATTCGACTGATACCGGCGTCGAGGAGGGCGTCGATCAGCCGGACTTTCGCGTGGGTGGCCACCTGCGCGCTCTCGTTCTGTAGGCCGTCGCGCGGGGACACTTCGTAGACGGAGACATGGGTCGGGAGCTTCGGGGCAAGGGCCATATCTTCGATCTACAGCGCCTGGGACCTCCTGCAAAGTCGGCCGCCGTCCCGCAAGAATCGAGGATAGGGCCCGGGAGATGCCTGGCCCCGGGGCCCGATTTGGTAGATACTCCGCCCGCGATGGCGACCCTGACTGCTTTGATGCTTACCGCGCCGCTGTTCGGTATGACTTTAAACATCGATGCCGCGGTGCTCGAAGCTCCCACGGTCATGGTCGACCCAGGGGTGTTTTTGGCGCTCGAGGTGTCCACCGAGCTCGAGGAGCCCAAGGGGCCGACCACCGCCGAGCTCCTTCAGAAGCGCAACAAGATCAAGAAGGTCCACAAGTGGTTCGGCATCACCACCTGGTCGCTGATGACCCTGTCGGTCGTGTCGGGCTTCATCCAGTTCCACAACCAGTACGGCTGGTGGAAGAGCGAGGCGACCAACCCTTGCGTTCAAGGCAACGCGGTCTTCACGCAGAAAGCGTGTAGCGGGGTGCCCACTCCGCACTTGGTCCTCAATACCCTGACTGGCGCCGCCTACTTCACGACCTTCGGGCTTTCGTTCGCGATGCCGGACCCGCTCAAGGTCAGTGAGGGCAAGAGTGATTTCGCCAGGAAACTGAGGACCCACAAGGTGCTCCGCTGGGTCACCTTCGCTGGGATGCTCGCCCAGATTGGCCTTGGGATCGCCTCAGCCAATTCGGAATGGTTCGGCCTCGACCGAGCCAATGACTACAAGGCGGTCCGCGGGCTCGCGACCGCCCACTTGGCGGTCAGCCTGGTGACCTACGGCGCGATGACCTGGGCCGGCGCCATCATGGTCTTCTGAGCGCGATCTCACCCGGCCAGGCTTTCACTCGAATTTCTAAGAATTCAGGCCTTGCCGATACAATCGCCGGACCGCTAACCTCTAGGCGGTAGCGCGGGGGCGCTGGGGCGGGACAAATCGCCTCCGAAGGCGTCCGGGAACTCCCGAACAGGGGGCTCGTCGGTCGCAGGGGACTCCCAACAGGGGGGCCTTAGTTCGCAGGATCCTTTTGCTTTTGGGGGTTTCATGAGATCACCGAAGGGTGCCAAAATCCTTCCGAGTCAGCGAGCAGGATCTGAGATGTCCGAGCTGACGGTGGCCAACTATCTCGGGCTCTTGCTGGAAGACCCGTACGACACGCAGCTCCTCGAGGGGCTTCGAGAGCTGCTCAAGAGTCCGGAGCCCGCGAACGACGGCCACGACCCGCTCCGATTGATCGAAGCGGCGCGTGGCGGGCACGAGCGCCGGGGGGAGTTTCTGGCCGCGTCGTGGCTGATGGAGCTCGAGTCCGAGCTGGTGAACGACGACCCCGAGTTCCAGACGGTGCTCGTGAAGGAACTGGGTCGCGTGAGACGCGACGAGCTGATGGACGACCAGGGCGCCCTCGTTGCCTACGCGCGGCTTGGCGGGATCGACTCGGATGACCCCGAGGTCGCACAGGCGGTCGACCAGATTCGACAAGTCGAGGAGAAGTGGGCGGAGCTCGCGCGCCGCTTCATCGAGGAGGCGCGCGACGCAGCAGACCCTCGGCTCAAGACTTCGCTTCTGACCCGGGCCGCGTCATTGATGTGGCAGTACGGTGGTGAGGCGACTGCGGAGGAGACGGACGCGATCTTCGATGAGGCGCTTTCGGCGGACCCATCGCACATGTGTACCGCGCGCCAGTACGCGCTCAGTCTTCGTGCGCGTGGGCGATGGGAAGACGTGGCGTCGGTGTTCGTCCGCGGGGCCAAAGCTGCGCGCACGCGCGAGGAAAAAGCGAGCGCATGGTTGCAGGCGGCGCGGGTACGTCGTCGCTCGCTGCAGGATGCGGAGGGTGCGGCGGACGCATATCGCAAAGTCTTGGAGTTCTCTCCGACCGACGAGGAAGCCCTCGGGGCACTGGTCCAGCACTTCACCGATTTCGAGGCGTGGGATGACTTGGCGGAGATGTACGAGAGCGCGCTTCGCTCCCGGCAGAAGCTCGAGGCCGAGAAGGGGATGCTGCTGCAACTCGCGATGGTCCATTGGCGCTGTCGCGAAGACTCGGAGTCGGCGGAGCCATTCTTTGCACGACTTCGCAAGGTCGATGCCGCCCATCCCGGCATGCTGGACTTCTACCGCGCCCGGATCGGGGACGAGGACCCAGAAGGCCGGTTGCTGACGATCCTCGGGGATGCCCTTCGCACGACGACCGACTCCGGGCGGCAGCTCGTGTTGGCGCGCGAGCTAGGGCATCGCGCACAGAAGGCCGATCGCCCGGAGCGCGCCCTCGAAGCATGGAAGCTCGTCGAGCGCTTGGCCCCAGGTGATCTCGATGCGCGCGCTGCCCTTCAGCAGCTCTACCAACACAGCGGCAAGTGGAACGCCCTCTCCGAGTCGATTCGGGGCGAGATCGAGGGGCTCTCGACCGACGGCAAGGAAGAAAAGCTGCGGCTGCTTCGAGATTTGATTCCTATCTATCGGGATGCACTCGAGCTCGATTCGATGCTGATTCAGGTCTACGGGGAGATTCTCGCGGTGTCGCCGTACGACCCCGAGGCGCTGACCTCCCTGGCGGCGCTCTATGAGGCTGCGGGGCGCTGGAACGAGCTCATCCACATTCTCGATCGGCAGGCCGAAGTCGCGCCGGAGCCGCAGGAGAAGGTCGCGCTCTATCTGCGTGTGGCCGGGTTGTGGACCGAGCAGTTTGGCAATCTGAATCAAGCCACCGAACCGCTCGAGCGTGTGATCCGTTTGCAGCCCGACCATGTCGAGGCGCTGGCCGCCCTCAAGGACATCTACACGAAGAAACGCAAGTGGGATGCCTTGTACGAAATCCTGGGTCGAGAGGCGGGGCTTGCGAGCGATCCCGAGGCCCGCCTCGGCAAGAAGATCGAGATGGCGGAGCTCTGCACGGAGCGCCTCCACCAAAATGATAGGGCGATCACGCTCTGGAAAGAGATCCTCGCCGAGGCGCCCGAGACCCCTTCCGCGCTCGATACGCTGGAGAATCTCGCGGAGCGTCAGAAGGATTGGGAGACGCTGTGCGATGTCCTGCAACGCCGTGCCGAGACGGCCACGAGCGATGCCGAGCAGCTCGACCAGCTACAGCGGCTTGGGGGTGTGTTGATGGAGCGGTTGGACCGTCCGGCCGACGCCATCAAGGTCTGGGAGCACGTACTCGAGCTCGATTCCGGCAATAGCCGAGTCCGTCGCATGTTGAAGGACGCGTACGTCGCTGCGTGTGACTGGGAATCGCTGGAGACGCTGCACGGCGAAAGCGACGACTGGGCGGGCTTTGCCGAAGTGATCGGTCAGGCGGCGGAGCGCGCCGAGGAGCCCGCCCTGATCGTGCAGCTTGGTCTGCGGGCCGCGCAGGTCTACCGGGAGCGCGTCGGCGAGCCGCATCGAGCCGTGCGGTACGACGAACGGGTGCTGGCCGCCGACCCGGGCAACGTGCAGGCCGCGAAGGGCCTCTTGCCGATCTACGAGCGGGACCACAAGTGGCCCGAGTACGCCAACATGCTCGAGATCATCGTGACCGGCTCCGGGCCGGACGAAGACCTTGACGAGCGGTTGAAACGGGTGGCGTCGCTGCGCGCCGTCTACCTGAACCGGCTTCGCGATCCCGAGTCGTCGCTCGGCTGGGCCACGCGCGCCTATCTCCTAGCTCCCTCCGACGTCGACATCGTGGCAGGCCTCGAGGAGTCGGCCGAAGCGGCGGGGGCGTACGCGGATCTCGTGGCGCTCTTCAGAGACCGACTCGACAATTCCAACCTTCCCGACGACGAGCGTCTCGATCTGCAGCGGCGAATTGCTGCGATTGCTGGCGAGCGCCTCGGGGAATCTCAGGAGTCGATTCGGCAACTCGAGGCGATACTCGAGGTCAAGCCTGATGACGCGGAAGCGATGGCTGTGCTCGATCGCCTGTATCGCGCGGAGCGCCGTTTCGCCGATCTACGCTCGCTCTATCAGCGGCGCCTTGCGGCGGTGACCGACCCGGCCGAGGAATGGGTTCTGCTGAACGAGGTCGCCCAGGTCGAAGAGGAGCAGCTAGGCGACCTTCCGGCGGCCGCAGAACGTCACTGGCAGATCCTCGAGAGCAACCCCCACGACGTCGATGCGTTACGTGCGGTCGAGCGCCTTTCGCAGCAGCTCAAACAATGGGACCGGCTCGATGCAGCGCTCGAACGTCGACTTCAGTCGAAGGTGGGCGACGACGATCGGCTGGCGGTCTACTTGCAGCTGGCCGACCTACGACGCCTCTATCTCGAAGACGCTCCGGGCGCGCTCGAATGCTACAGGAGTGCGCTGGCGCTCGACGGGCGAAACGAAGTGGCGATCGCGGGGCTCGAGGCGCTGTCGGGTGAAGGTCAGGGTGTGGGCGTCGAGGCCATCGATCTGCTCGAGCCCGCCTACGCCAAGCGTGGTCACTTCGAGAAGCTTGCCGAGCTGTTGCGTAGGCGCCTCGATCGAACCGGGGACCCCGCAGAGCTGCGCACGCTTCGCTTGCGCCTGGCGGACTTGGCAGCGTCGGAGCTTGGAGACGCGGCGGGCGCGTACGGGGCTCTCGAGTCCGCATTCATCGACGACCCGAACGATTTGGATCTGATCGACCGACTCGGCGGCGCGGCGGAGGCCGCGAATCAGCACGAGGCTCTGGCCAAGACGTTGGTGGTCGCCATCGACGAAGGCGGTCCGCAGGGCGAGGTCGAGCTGGCTCTGTGTCGACGGGTGGCCGAGCTGTACGACGTGGTCCTGGGCACCCCAGAGGAGGCGGCGCGCTTTCATCAACGGGTCGTGCAGCTGGACCCCAACGATGGGGCGGCCTTCGCGGCGCTCAAGCAGCTCTACACCAAGCACGAGGATTGGAACGACCTACGGACGCTTTACCAGCGGCGGATCGAGGCAACCACCGACGCCGGCGCCAAGCTCGATCTGCTTTTGCAGCTGTGCTTCCTCTTCGAGGAAATCCTCGACGAGCCCGAGCACGCGATTTCGACCTACGAGGAGGCTCTCGAGCTCGATCCAACCCACACGCCTTCGCGACGCGCGTTGCAGCGGCTCTACGGCCGGCTCAAGCGCTGGCCTGAACTCGCCGAGCTTCTTCGGCGCGACCTCGACGAGGCCACAGGGCAGGAGGCCATCGATCTCGCGTACGAGCTCGGCACCATCTACGAGACTCGCCTCGCCCGTGTTCCCGATGCGGTCGACCACTACGAGCTGGTATTGGAGTCGAGCCCGACGCACCTCCGAGCGCAGGAAGGTCTCGAGCGGCTCATGGAGAATCGAGAGGAGCGGCACCGCGTGGCCTCGATCCTGCACCCGATTTTCGACTCTCAAGGAGCGTGGGGGGAGCTTGCGAAGGTACTAGAGGTTCAGCTCGAAGATCTGAGCGAGCCCGCCTCTCGAGCGGCTCACTTGAGCCGTATTGGCGAGTTGAGCGAGACCAAGCTGCACGACGACGAGCTTGCGTTCGACGCCTACGCAAGGGCGGTGCGCGAAGACGTCGCCGACGGCAGCGCGCGTTCGGATTTGGGGCGTCTGGCTGCGAAGCTCGGCCGTCATCGTCAACGGGCCGAGCTGCTCGAGGGTGGGCTGGCCGCGCTTGCTGACGATTTCGTCAAGACCGAGGTTCTCTTGGAGCTCGCCGAGCTCTGGGACGTATCGGAGCCCGAGCCCGAGCATGCCGAGCGGATCTACCAACAGCTCGTACGCTTCGAGCGGGACAACCCCGAGATCGTGCTGAAGGCCTCTCGCGCACTCGAGCGTTTGCACGGCGCCGCGAACGATCACGGAGCGCTCGCGAAAGATTTTCGGCGGCAGCTCAAGTTCGAGGAAGACGAGACTCGGCGCGAGGAACTCTTCGCGAACCTCGCCGACCTTCTCGAAAACACGCTACACGACCCCGACAGCGCCATCGAGCTCCATCAGGAGCGGCTGGAGCTCGACCCGAGCGATGCCGACGCACTGTCGTCCCTCGAGCGTCTCTACGAGCAACGAGGGCGGTGGGAGCCGTTGGTCGAAGTTCTCGAACGGCGCGCGGATCTGGCGCAGGACGAACAAGCGCGGCTGACCCTTTGTCGTCGAGCCGGAGAGATTTTCGAGGAGAAACTCGAAAACATCGAGAACGCGATCACCGCCTACCGAGACATCGTTTCACGGTTCGGTTCGGACGAGGCGACATTGGCTGCGTTGACGCGGCTCTACCGGCAGACCGAGCGTTGGCATGAGCTCATCGAAGTCACCGAGATCCGTGCTGTCGACACAGAGGACCCCGAACAGCGCGTCGTGTACCGATTCGAAGCCGCGGAGTTGATGCGCAACCGAACCGGGGAGGTCGAGCGCGCCCTCGACGTGTACCGGGAGCTTCTGGAGACCGCCCCGGGCCACCCTCCGACGATCGCCGCGCTCGAGGCATTGGCGGCGGGTCCCGACGCGACTCTTCGCGCCACGGCTGCCAATCGGCTCTTCGACCAGTATCAGAGTGAGGGCCGACCTGCGGACCAGGTGCGAATGCTCGAAGTCATCGCGGCGGGCGACGACCCGAGCGAGCGAGTCCGTTCGCTGCTGCGGGCCGCCGAGATCAGCGAGGTGGGGACCAAGGACGTCGACGCGGCCTTCGAGTTCTCGGGACGGGCGCTTCGCGACGGGGTCGACCTCGACGACTTCGAGCGGGTGCTCGGCGACTACGAGCGCCACGCAGAGACCACCGGGCGGTTTTCGGAGCTGGTGACGACGCTCGCGGCGATCGCGCCCGAGCTCCTCGACGGCGACCTGCGGACCGAGGTGCGCATGCGTGCCGCGAGCGTGGCGCAGGAGCGGCTTGGGAACGCGGACTTGGCGAAGGCCCAGTACCACCACGTCCTCGATGAGCAGCCGGACCAACGCGAGGCGCTCGACGCACTCTTGGAGCTCGTCGAAGACGCGGGGGCCATGCGCGAGCTCGTAGAGCTTCTCCGGCGAAAAGGGGAGCTCTCCGAAGATCATGAGGAGCGGGCCGCCTTGCTCGTGCGCCAGGCCCACCTCTATCAAGCCGAACTCGACGATTTGGAATCTGCCATTGAAGCGTTCGATCGGGCGCTGGGAGAGGCCGATCACCCGCTGGCCTACGAGGGGCTCGAGCGCCTCTATCGGCGTACCCGTCAATGGAACGAGTTGGCGACGCTATACGAACGTGAGATCGACCAACGCATCGGCGACCCCGCCGCAGTTCGCTACGAGTTGGGGGAGCTTTGTATGCGACGGCTCAACGAGCCGTGGCGGGCGCTCGACCAATTCCGAGAAGCGCTGAGCCAGAACCCGGACCACGAACCGACGGTGCGCGCGTTGGAGACGCTCGTCGATCAGTCCGAGTACCGGAGCGCGGCCGCCGAGCTGCTCGAGCCGTTGTACCTGCGTCGGATGGAGTGGCCGAAGGTCACCCAGATACTCGAAGCCCGGCTCGACGGGGAAGAGGACCCGAGCCAGCGCCTCGAGCTGTTGCGCCATCTCGGGGACGTCCAGGAGTCGCACCTCGAAGACCTCGACGGCGCGCTCGAGACCTACGGCCGCCTCTTCGGCGAGGATCCACACGACCCGCAAAGCCAAGAAACGCTCACACGGCTCGCACGTTCACTCGGGCGATGGGACAGGTTGGCTGCGATCTTCGACAAGACACTTCGTGCCGTCGAAGTCGACGACGCAGATACGGCTGCCCTCGCGCTGACCACCGCCAAACTCTACGACGGGCGACTCGAAGATCTCGACCGCGCGGGCTACTTCTACCAGCGCGCGCTCACCTACGATCCAAGCAACAAGGAAGCCGGTGGGGCCCTCGCTTCGGTGTACTCGAGAGGCCGGCGCTGGGAGGCGCTCCTCGAGCTCGATCGTGAGCGCGAGAGCTTCGCGGACACCGACGAGGAGCGGGTGGCCGTCCTACACGAAGTCGCACGGATCGAAGTCGACGAGTTGGAGAAGCCCGAAGGTGGCGTTGTGACCTATCGGCGCATTCTCGAGATTGACCCGGCAGACACCGATGCGGTCGGCCGGCTCGACCACCTTCTCGAAAGCGCCGAACGCTGGGACGAGCTCGGCGCACATATCGAGTTCCAGACCGACAATGCGTCCGAGCCGCGACTTTCACTCGCGCTTCGCCAGCGCCTGGGCGTGCTGACGCAGAGCAGGCTTCAAAGTCCTGCGCGGGCGCTCGACATCTTCGAAGACGTCCTGGCCGACCAACCCGATTACGCCGAGGCGCTTCAGGCGGTGTCGCAGCTCGTCTCGGACGACGAACATGGTCCACGGGCCGTTCAGATCCTCGAACCGATTCATCGGGAGAGCGGCGACTGGTATGCTCTGGTCGGCGTCCTCGACGCCAAGGCCAGACAAGCCGCCGACGCCTTCGACCGTGCCGAGACCTGGCGCGAGGTGGGCCGCCTCCACGAGGAGCGTGGTCGTGATGGCGAGAAGGCCTTCGGCGCCTGGGCCGAGGCCCTGGTCGCCGAGCCGGCTGACGAGGCGACGCGCTCCGAGGTCGACCGACTGGTTCGCGAGGTTGGCAGCTGGGAGGCGTATCTCGAGAGCTTCGAGCGGGCCGCCGCAGCGACCGACGAGCCGTCCCTTCGAGGCTCGTTCCTGACGAGTATCGCTCAGGCACAGGACCGCGAGCTCGGCGATCCACGTGCCGCCATCATGACCTACGGCAGGGCGTTAGAGACCGATCCTGAGGCCGGAGCAATTCTCGACGACCTCGAAGGTTTGCAGGTCCTGGTCGGCGATTGGGCAGGACTTGCGAAGGTTTACGAGCAGAAGCTCGAACGTTCTCACGACCCCGAGGACCGGGCGGAGCTGCTCGGGCGGCTCGGGGCGCTGTGGGAGGAGCAGCTCTCCGATTCGGAGCGGGCTGTCTCGTACTATCAGCAGGCCGCGGACGAGACGCCGGATGACCTCACGGCTTATGTGGCTCTCGATCGCCTGTTCGCCTCGGCGAACGACTCCGGGCGGCTGGCCGACATCCTCGAGAGAAGGATGGAGCTCGAACAGGAGCCCGAGGTCCGAGTCGAGGTCGGCATGCGACTCGCCGAACTCTACGAGGCGCAGCTCGGACGGCCTGACGCAGCGTGTGATGCATTGCGCGCGGTCGTCGAGGCGGACCCTGAGCATCGGGGCGCGCTCCAAGGGCTGAGCCGCCTCTACGAGCGGCAGGGCCAGTGGCAGGAACTGCTCGAGGTGCTCCAGCGGCGGACCGACGCGGCCGCCAACGAGTCCGAGCGGGTGGAGCTGACCCATCAACTCGGCAACATCATGGAGCGCGAGCTCGACGATGAGCTGAGCGCCATCGCGGTCTACGGGCAGATTCTCCGAATCGACCCCGCCCACGAGACGTCGGTGCAGGCGTTGCTTCGGATCACCAAGCTTGCCGACTACCGGGAGGACGCTGCCGCGGTTCTCGAACCCTACTTGCGCACCCAGGAACGGTGGAGCGATCTCGCGATGCTGCTTCGACTGCGCGCCGACGCGATGACCGACCCGCACGAAAAGGCGGAGCGGTTGGTGGCCTTGGCGGAGGTGCACGAGCAGGGGCGCCAGGATCCCAATGCAGCGCTCGACGCTCTACTGCAGTCGATCGGTGAGCGGCCGGACGATGACGAGATTCTCGATCGCGCGGAGACGCTCGCGGCGAGCCTCCACCGGTGGCCCGAGTTGGTCGAGGTCGTGTTCGCGGAAGCCGGCGCAAGCCTCGATGCGGATCGAGGGGCCGAGTTGTATCTGCGTGTGGCGCGCATCTGTGAAGAGGACCTCAAGGATCTCAGCAAAGCCATCGACGCGCACGAGCGGGCGCTGTCGTTGTTGGGTGACGACCAGGCGGTCCTCGAAGCGCTGGACAGGCTCCTCCAGGAGACGGAGCAATGGGACCGGCTGCACGAAGTCATCTCCCGCCGCTTGGATCTGCGGGATGCCGACCGGCCGACACTGTTCCTCCGCCAAGGCCGGATTCGCGCGAGTCACCTCGGCGACTTGGAGGGGGCGCTCGGCGCATACCAAAAAGCGATGGAGCAGGACCCGGGCCGCGACGACACGCTTGCCGCCGTTCGAAGCCTCGCGCAAAAGCCGCAAGTCGCGGGGAGCGCGCTCGGCTTACTCGAAGAGTACTATCGCGGTGCCGGCAATCTCGAAGAGGTCGTGCGGCTCTACGAGCAGCGAGTGGAGCTGGCGCCCACCGCTTCCGATAGGGTGGCGCTCCTCACGGAGGCGGCCTCGATCTGGGAAAACGACATCGGCCGTCCGGAGGAAGCCCTTACCGCCATGCGGGACGCGGTGCGTACCGATCCCCGCGATCGAGCGCTCATCGATTCGCTCGAGCGCCTAGCCGATGTGTCAGGGCGCTGGGCAGACCTGGACGGCCTGGTAGACGACATCGCCAAGCAGGGAGACCTCGATCGCCGAGAGCTCTACGAGCTGCGCCTTCGGTCCGCCGGCTGGTACCGCGACCGCTTGTCCAACGCGAGTCGCGCCGAGCACGAACTCACCGAAGCCCTCCAGCTGGACCCTGAGCCACTCGAGGCGCACGCGCAGCGGGTCGCGCTGATTCGAGAGCAAGGACGGACCGCAGATCTGGTGAGCGGTCTGCGCGCTTGGGCGGACGTCGAGCCGACCCCGGAACAACGTATCGGCCTTCTGCGCGAGGCTGCGGAGTTGGGGCTCGAAGAGCTCTCGCAGCCGGAGCTGGCAGCGGATTGCTATCAGGAGCTCCTCTTGGTCGACAGAGACGACGTCGAGGCGATCCGCGCTCTCTGTGACATCCGCCGGTCGCAATCACGGTGGAACGAGGTCGTCGGGCTGCTCGAACGGCAGTTGGAAGTCGTGGATGGCGACGCCCGTGCACTGGTGGGGCAGGCGGTGGGTCAGGTCTATCGCGACCATCTGAATGACCCCCGGGCGGCCATTCGTGCCTACGAGGGGGCCCTCGAGCTGGACGAGAATGACTCGGTCACGATGAACGCCCTCGAAGCGCTCTATCAAGACAACGACCGACTAGAGGCGTTGCGTTCGCTACTCGAGCGTCGCGTGGACTTGGCCGCCGACGAGGACCGCGTCCCATTGCAGCTCCGGCTCGCGCACCTCTACGAGCACTCGTTCCGCGACCAGGCCGCGGCCATCGCGACGTTCCGGCAAGTGCTCGACGCGGACCCGGACAACGAGGTCGCCCAGGCAGACCTCGACAGGTTGTTCGAGGCCACGGGCGCCTGGGATGATCTGGTCGTGTTGCTCTTGTCGAAAGTCGGCCACGCGTCAGACGACGCGCAGCGTGGCTTGCTCGAGCGGATCGCCGACGTGCACGATGCTCAACGTGGCGACGCCGGCGCGGCAATTCAGATCTACGAGCGCATCAACTCCGAACTCGGCGCGGACGAGCGCTCACTTCGCGCGCTCGCTGGGCTCTACGAGCGCAAGCAAAGCTGGACGAAGGTCGCCGATACCCTCGAGCGTCTGTCGGGCCGCTTGGACGGGCCGGCGGCGATCGAGCTGTCGCACCGAGTGGCTGACCTTTGGGAGCAGCAAGTCGGCGACGCCGAGCAGGCGGGCAGGGCGATACGTGGGGCGTACGAGCGGTTCCCGCAGGACGCCGCGACGCGCGAGCGTCTCAAGGCCTACTACCAAGCCGAAGGAGACTACCGGGCCATGGCGGAGGTTTTGGACGCCGAACTCCAAGGCGCGACTTCGGACGGCGACCGCTTGACGCTTCTTCGGACGATTTCCGACGTCTACCGCGACCAGCTCGATGACCCAGGGGCGGCGGCGAGTTATCTCGAAAGGGCGGTCGAGCTCGACGGCGAGGACCGAGGCGCGTTGGTTCCGCTGTGCGACCTGTACATCGCCGCGGGCCGTCAACAGGACGCGGTGCCCATCTTGCGGCGCATCATCGAGGGCTTCGGCCGGCAACGGAGCAAGGAGCTTGCGATGCACCATCATCGGCTCGGCCAAGCCTTGGCGGCCAGTGGTGACGCGGCTGGCGCGCTCTCCGCGTACGACGCCGCCTTTAAGATCGACCTCACCAACGTGGCGATCCTGCGTGACCTCGGCAAGCTCACCCATGCCAACGGCGACCTCGACCGCGCGCAGAAGAGCTTCCGAGCTTTGCTGCTTCAGAAGCTGGAACCGGACTCCGGGATTCAGAAGGCCGACGTCTACTACTACCTCGGCGACATCGCGGCGAAGCAGGATGACGCTCGCAAGGCGGTCACGATGCTGGAGAGGGCGCTTGCAGAAGACGCGAGCCACGACCAGGCTGCGCAGCTCCTCGCTCAGTTGAAGGGTTGAATCATGCCGCCAGGAAAGGTCTCCATCGACGGCCAGGTCGTCGATAGCGGCGAAGCTCGCGTGTCGGTCTTCGACCGCGGATTCCTGTACGGGGACAGCGTGTTCGAGGTGTTTCGCACGTACGGCGGCGTTCCTTTCGGCCAGCGTGAACACCTCGAACGGCTTCAACGTTCGGCGGATCGCTTGATGATCTCGATGCCGGTGTCGGTGGAGACTCTTGGCTCTGAAGTGGCGGCGACCCTCGACGCAGCGGGCGAAGGCGAGTGGTATGTGCGCGTCGTGATCACTCGAGGAATGGGACCGCTCACGTATGACCCCACGACGGCGACGAGGTCTCTTCGCGTGATCATCGCCGCGCCGGTGACGGTACCGCCCGCCGAACACTACGACCGAGGCATCGCGGTTTCATTGCTTCACGCCTCGCGCCCCACCGACGATGAGCGCGCGGCCGGCGCCAAAGCCTCCAACTATCTCGCCAACCTCCTGGCGGTTCACGAAGCGAAGCAGCAGGGGGCACAGGAGGCGCTGATGCTCGGGCGCAATGGTCAGATCCTCGAGGGCGCGTCGAGCAATGTCTTCATCGTCCAGGATGGAGCGCTGCGCACCCCTGAGCCGCAGCCGGGGATCCTGGTGGGGATCACTCGCGCCGCGGTGCTCGCGGCCGCCTCCGCGGAGGGCATCGTCGTCGAGGAAGCTGAAGTTCGCCCCGAGGATCTGTACGGAGCCGACGAGGCGTTCATCACGAGCAGCATCCGGGAGGTGATGCCGGTCGTCTCGGCTGACGGCAGGACGATCGGCTCGGGAGCCCCGGGATCGGTCACGAAACGGCTGCATCAGGGCTATCTGAAGGCTGTGGCCGACGCCACGGGTGCGGGGGTTTGACCCGCCGGCCCCCACCCACTAAAAGCCAGCCGCTAGGACGATTTCGATGTCAGATACAGGTAAGACAAGATCGCGGCGGCACAGGAAAAATGCCGCTCAAGGTGGGGCCCGGAAGAAGAAGCTCGAGAAGGAGGGGACGACCCCCAAGTTCCCGATTCATCCGGACAAAGCCCCCAAAGCCGCCAAGGCCTGAACCCGCGGTTCCGGCCGGCGAGCGCCTGCACACTGGGCGAAGCCCCGTGGGGGACGCGAAGCGTCGGTTTTACGGGGAGAAGTCAGTGAAGGGTGTGCGATTTGCCGTCGTGCTCCACGATCGGCACGCCCTTGTCCGTGACCACCTCTGATGCCTCTGGGGAAGGGGCCGGGGCCGGGGTCGACAACGGCGCAGGCGGAGGTTGGCTCGCGGCCAACGACTCGAGCTGCTCGCGGTGCTCCATCTGCTGAAGCTTCAGGTGGTGGTAGCGTCGCCGCCTGCGGTACGCGAACACCACGAGGAAGGCCGCCAGCACCCAAATGGTAGAACCCGCGAAAAGCGCCGGGAGGATGCGATACCTCGTCCGCAAACTCTCTCGCCACTGCCTTTCGAGGCCAACCCGGGTCCAACCGTAGGCGGTCGAAAGAGCGGTGTCGAAGGTCTCTCCGTCGCGGAGGGACCGCACCAGGCGGTGGAAGCGTCGCTCGTCGTTGTTGCTCCGCCGAAGGAACCCGACGACGTCCGCGCTCTGGGCGTACGCGATGTTCACCTCATGCGGGTGGTCGGGGAAATGCTTGTCCAGCTCGGAGAGGCGAAGCATCGACCGCTGGGCGGCCGCCCGAAGCAGCGACTCCATACGCGGAAGCAGGCGCACCTCGGATTGATGGATGGCAACGCCCTCGTTGAACCAGCGAGGAACGGAGTTTCCGAGCACGGCGCGATGGAGCGCGACGTGGGAGAGCTCATGGACGAGGACCACCTCGAGGTCGGGCGGCTCCCACGTTTGAGGCGCGGACATCGTGAGGAGGATCACGCCCCAACGTGAATAGGCGACACCGGTCGCGTAGTCGGGCGGTGGGGCACCGGTGGGGGACATGGCCCGCATCTCCCGTGGATTTCGCGCCACCCGAATGATGAGCTCGTCATCGATGGCGACGCCGAAGTCGCTCTCCACCTCGGCCCAGTGCTGGTCGAAGTCCTCGATGAGCTTTGCGACGCGTCCGCGCTCCGATTCTGGAAACGTCCAGGTGACCGAGCCGATGTGTTCGGTTTCATATCCGTCGAGCGGCGCCGGCAGAGCATATTCCGGCGCCTCCTGCGCGGCAGTGTTCGCCGAGGCGACCGTCAACGCGATCGCACACAGAATGGCCGTGAAAGAAGCTAGGGGGGGTCTACTCTTCACCGGGCCTAAATCTTAGCAGCGGCGGCGCGGCCTCGTTAGTGTCGCGTCGATCAATGATGAGGTAGGTTACACCGCCCGCCAGGAGCACCCCCGCCACCAGGTAGGGCCATGCCTTCTTGATCCTGCGTTTTGCACGGGATTCGTCTGCTGGCTTCTCAGGTTCGTTCACGTTTTTCGAGGTGGCCGGCGGGGGTGGAGGAGGAGGGGCGGACCACCGCAGCTGGGCCTGCTCTGCGCGGCTCCGGACGAACGTGACCCGCTCCTCGGACGAGCTGTTACCGAAGTGAAGCGCGCCCTCATAGAACTGCGCGGCGCTCACATCGAAGACTTCGATGAGGATGTCCCCTTCGCGGTGGACGACGACCAAGGCATCCGCACCGGCGATGATCCCAATGCGCTTGTACGACTCGAGGTCCTTACGAGGATGCAGACCAAGCCCCCGACGAATCGACCGCATGCCCTCGAGCCCGTCATCTTGGGCAGCCGGCTCCCCGCGCATGGCGCCACGAAGGGCGGGGTCCGTGGGGACCCGGAGCCCGGAGGTGGTGGCTTCGGTCTCGATGAAGGCCGCGGTGTTGCGCAAGGTTTCATCAGGGTCGCCCGCGACCACCACCCCCACCTTCGGAGCCACTTTGGCAGCGCCAGCGCCAGCGCCAGTGTCAGCGCCAGTGCCAGTGCCAGTGCTGGCGTCGGAGTCCTGCCCGAGCGCGGGGCTGGCCCACGTCAATACCAACACAATTGGCAACCATCGCCACATCCGCCGAACGATAGGCAACGGGGGGCATTCGCGCTAGCGTGCGGCCGGATTTACTCATGGGTGAGATGCCTCCATTCATGCACGGCGTGTGCGTCTGCCTCGGGTACGACGGGACGGACTTTCATGGCTGGCAGTCCCAGCCGGGGCTTCGCACCGTCCAAGGGATGCTCGAGGAGGCCATCGACGAGATGGAGATCGAGCATAGCCAGGTCCGCGGCTGCAGCCGGACCGACGCTGGGGTTCATGCGCTTGGGCAGATCGCGAGTTTCTCGGCCGAGATCGAGGTGCCGCGGGAAGGGTGGATCAGCGGGCTCAACGCTCGGCTCCCGAAGGACATCGTCGTTCACGACGCGCAGCCCTGCTACCGCCGCTACAACCCCCGCTTCCACGCGGCCCATAAGCGGTATCGCTACCTCGTGCGCTGTGGGCGACAGCGAGACCCGATGATGCGGAAGCAGGTGTGGCAGCTCGGGCCCAAGGGCGCCCGGCGCGACGTGGAGAA
>CAXMRN010000066.1:0-23832 GCA_964195565.1 uncultured Polyangiaceae bacterium
CGTCGAAGGGGCGGCTTGCGAGCTCTGGTTCGTCGTTGCGCCGCGACAGGGCGCGCATCGACGTGAAGCCGGCGACTCCAACGGGCGTGACAGCAGCCTCCGCGCCACCCGCTACGGCCGCATCGATCTGCCCGTGCTGAATCCAGCGAAACGCGTCGCCGATCGCGTGGGCGCCGGATGCGCAGGCGCTGGTGTGCGTGTAGCTCGGGCCCTTGAAGCCCCACTCGATCGTGACCTGCCCGGGCGCGAGGTTGGAGATGACCGATGGAATGAAGTACGGGGACACCCGGCGCGGCCCCTTGTCGAACAAGGTCCTGCACGTGTCCTCGAACACCTCGAGCCCGCAGAAGCCGACGCCGATGAAGGTGCCCACCCGCTCCTTCTCTTCGTCGGTCGGTTCGAACCCGGAGCTCTTGATCGCTTGTGCGCTCGCGGCGATGGCGAGTTGAATGAACCGTGCTCCCTCGCGCAGCCGCCGCCTCGGCATGTACTCCAACGGATCGAAGTCCGAGCACTCTCCCGCAATCTGGGAAGCGAACTCGGTGGCATCGAATCCTTCGATGCGCGCAATGCCGCTCCGCCCCTCGGAAACATTCTTCCAAGTGGTCGCAACATCGGCACCGCATGGGCTCACCGTGCCCACGCCTGTAATCACTACTCGCCGCATCAACCCGCCCGGTCAGGGATGCGCAGTGGGCCTCAGCCCTTCTGCGCCTTGATGTAATCGATCGCGTCGCGAACGGTCTTGATCTTCTCGGTGTCCTCGTCGGGAATCTCGATCTCGAATTGCTCTTCGAGCGCCAAGACCACTTCGACGACAGCGAGCGAATCGGCTTTGAGATCCTCTATGAAGTCTTGATCTTCTTGAATGTTGGCCCCATCGACGTCGAGCTTGTCCGACACGATTTCTTTGACCTTCGCAGCGATGTCCATCTCTTTCCTCCGTCACGCACGCGCTAGACGTGCATGCCTCCGTTGACCCGGACTACTTGCCCGGTGATATAGCTCGCTTCTTCGCTCGCTAAAAACACTACCGCGGCCGCGACCTCTTCAGGGCGGCCAATTCGCCCGAGGGGCGTCCGGTCCACGATGCCCTGCTTCCCTGCCTCCGGCAGATCTGCAGTCATGTCGGTCTCGATGAATCCTGGGGCAACGGCGTTCACGGTGATCCCCCGAGAAGCGTACTCGCGGGCCAGGGAGCGCGTTAGGCCCAGAAGTGCCGCCTTGGACGACGAGTAGACGGACTGGCCGGCGTTTCCGGACTCTCCGACAACACTCGAAAGGTTGATGATACGCCCCCAACGCTTCTTCATCATCGGGCGGATACACGCCTTGGCGCAGTATATCGGTCCGTTTAGGTTGGTGGCCCAGGTCATCTCGAGGTCCTTCGGCGATACTCTCAACAACAGCTGATCGATGGAGATTCCCGCATTGTTCACGAGAATGTCGATACGCCCGTGACGCCCGACCGCCTCCTTGATGGCGCGGTCCACCGAATCTGGGTCCGCCACATCGAAGCCGAGAATCTCGCCTTGCCCACCAGCTTCCTCGATGAGCGCCAGCGTTTGCTTCGCGGCCTCTTCGTTCGAGCGGTAGTTGACCAGGACGTGCGCACCGGCTTCGGCTAGCGCAAGGCTAGTCGCACGCCCGATGCCACGTGACCCCCCGGTCACGACGGCGATTTTCCCCGCCAAATCGAACACGATCTACTCGGTCTCTTCGGCTTTACCCTTGATCACCTTACGGCCTTTGTAAAAGCCGCATGCTGGGCAGGCCCGGTGCGGGAGCATCACATCGCCGCAATTTGGGCATGCGCTCACGTTCGGGGCGGTGATTTTGTCGTGCTGGGCGCGCCGCTGGTCGCGCTTCATGGGGCTGGTTCGTCGTTTCGGTACTGCCACGGGATCACTCCTCGTTCTTCGTAAGTGCTTCTTTGAGTTTCAGTAGGGGGGCAAAGCGCGCGTCGGGCGCCGACCCTCGAAAGACCTCCTCAGGAGGCCGCAGATGCTCAGGAACGGCGATTCCCTCGCAGCCCTCCGAGCAAAGTGGTTTCATCGGTGCTTCGAGCAGCAACAGCTCGCGCACCATCGGGTCCAACACGACTTGGCCGCCGCCGTAATAGTCCCGATTGACCTCGTCCAAACGGACGTCGATCTCGTCGCTGTCCTGAGGGCGCATGTGCTCTGGGCTGTAGAGCGCGGTCAATGCGAGGTCGACGTCGATCGGAACATCGTTCAGACACCGCGCACAAGTCGCGGCGACCTGCGCTTCGACATGGCCCTGCACCAAGACGTCGAGTTCGATTCGCTGCGTGTGAACCGTGAACCGCCCGTCCTTCGGACCCGACTTCAGCTCGGTGTCGGCGAGTGCGGACGCAAGCCAGTCCGTGCGGATGGAAAAGTTCCAATCCCTCCCGACCTCGTCGAGGTCCTGGATCTGTAGGACGAAGGCAGACATTGAAATTCAGCTCGATAGGCGATGACCAAGCGACCCTCCCAGGCCACAAGAACGCGCTACTATTCGCCCTGCCCCAAGAGCTGTCAAGGAGGGTGCTACCCCCCAAATCCCCCCGCTTAACCGCTTGTAATGTGACCAGTTTCGCAAAAGGGGACAGTCCCCTTTTTGGAAGGGTTAAGAGGCTTGTTCACGCTACCGGCCGCGTCTGCGAAAAGGGGACGGTTCCCTGGGGCCTGTGAGCCGGCGCTGCAGTGCTGCAGCAGATCCCTGTGGGGGGCCTCTCCCGGTCGCCTTTCTGCAGGACCATGATAGGTTCACGCGTCATGGCTGATGATTTTGCACGTTTTTCTGGAACCCCGACCTATCTCACGAGCGAGGCGCTCGAATCTGCCGTCAATTGCGCGGTCGTGCTCGAGCGGCCCCTTCTGATTCGGGGGGAGCCTGGCACCGGCAAGACCTTGCTGGCCGAGGCGGTCTCCGAGGCCCTGCAGATGCGCCTGATTCGGTGGAACATCCGAAGCACCACCCGCGCCCAGGACGGACTCTACGTCTACGACACCGTGCAGCGTCTCTACGATTCGCGATTCGGGGACAAGGACGTCAACGACATCAGCGAGTACATCAAGCTCGGTCCGATGGGCGAGGCGTTCGACGCCAAGGAACGCGTGGTGCTGCTGATCGACGAAATCGACAAGGCCGACGTCGAGTTCCCGAACGACCTCCTCAATGAGCTCGACCGGATGCAGTTCCATGTCGACGAGACCCAACAAGACATCATCGCCACGCAGCGCCCGATCGTGATCATCACGAGCAACGCGGAGAAAGAGCTCCCCGATGCGTTCCTTCGTCGCTGCGTGTTCCACTTTATCGATTTCCCGACCCCCGAACTGATGAATGAGATCGTTCGCGTCCACCATCCCAAGGTGCACGAAAGCCTCGTCGACCAGGCACTCAAGACCTTCTACGAGATCCGCAGCATGCGGCGTCTGCGGAAGCGTCCAAGCACGAGTGAGCTCGTCGACTGGATCGCCGTCCTTCAGCGCGCCGGCATCGATGGCGTGAAGCTCGAAGAAAACCTTCCCTTCTTGGGCGCGTTGCTCAAGAAGGAACAAGACCTCGTCGCCTTCGCCGACCAGCTCTCGGGCGGCAGGCAATGGAGAAGCTGAAATCCTAGTCCCTTTCCTGTACGAGCTTCGCGGCCGAGGTGTCCCCGTCGGGACGCAGGAAGTCATTGCGCTTGCCCAAGCGCTTCAAGCCGGCCTTCATGAAAGCTCGCTCGACGGGTTCTACAATGTTGCCCGCTCCGTGATGATTCACAGCGAGGCGCACCTAGATTCGTTCGATGAGGCGTTCTTGTCGTTCTTCAAGGGCATCGAGATCGAATCCAAGAAGCTCAAGGACGAGCTCTGGGACTGGCTGCAGCAAGCCAAAGAAGACATGGCCGAGCTCACCGACGAGCAGCGCGAGTTCGTCGAGAGCCTCGACCTCGACGAGCTTCGCAAGCTCTTCGAGGAACGACTCGCAGAACAGGACGAGCAGCACGACGGCGGCAACAAGTGGATCGGCACCGGCGGAACCTCGCCCTTCGGTCACGGCGGTCGCTCTCCAAAGGGTTTCCGAATCGGTGGTTCGGGCGGTGGCCGCAGCGCGGTGAAGGTCGCGGACGCGCGGCTCTACCGACCGTACCGTCAAGACCTCACCCTAGACGTGCGTCAGATGCAAGTCGCGCTTCGCAAGCTTCGGCTTTTCGCGCGCGAAGGCGGCGAAGAAGAGCTCGACCTCGAAGGCACCATCGACGCCACCGCCCAAAACGCCGGCGAACTCGAGGTCGTCACGCGCCCTCCGCGCCGGCACAACACCCGCATCATTTTGATGATGGACGTCGGCGGGTCGATGGACCCTTTCGCCCACCTGTGCTCCCGACTCTTTTCTGCGGCCAAGAAATCGTCGCACTTCAAGGAGCTTCGCACCTATTACTTCCACAACTGTGTGTACGGCCACGTCTACGAGACCGAGCGCTTCGACACACCGATCAAAGTGCGCGACCTCATCCACGAAACGGGCCCGCACTACAAGCTCATCATGGTCGGCGACGCGTTGATGGCTCCATACGAGCTCTTGGCGGCCGGGGGCTCCCTCGACCTCGGCGATGACCGCGGCATCGAGGGCCTGCAATGGCTGATGATGCTCAGCCAGCACTACCACCGCAGCATCTGGCTCAATCCCGAACCGCAGCGCTACTGGAACGGCAACACGATCGAGTACGTGCGTCAGACCTTCGACATGTTCCCGCTGACACTCGAAGGCCTCGGCGAAGGCGTCGGTCACCTCCTCAAGGGCGGCAAGGGTCACTGAGAGCGGGCAAAATTCAGGGTCCGGGAGCGAAATTTGGGGTCCAGCCCCCTGGTCGCGTACCCTGAGACCGTGGGGAAGACATGGACGATCGCGATGCTTGCCATCGTGCTGGGCAGCCCGGGGGCGCTCGCTTCGGCGGACAGCACCGGGTACGGCGGAGTGACTCCCGGCTCGGAGAACTCCGAGAACCTTCCACCCAAAGTCGAAGAGATCCCGCAGGGCGCGCTCATGGTCACCTGGCCGGGTTTCATGATGCACGAGGACGGATCCTGCTTCTTCATCCAGACGTCTCAACCGGTCAAGTTCGGAACTCAGAGGTCCGAGGGACGCCTCGAACTGGTCCTGCACAACACGCGGGTCCACCTCAAGAACAACTACCTTCCGCTCGAGACCGAGTTCTTCGACACGCCAGTCACACGAGCGACCGTGCAGCCCAGGGGCAAGAAGGACGTGGTGATGGTCTTCGAAATGCGTGAGGACGCCACGCCGAGCATCACTCAGAACAAAGGCAAAGACGGCTTCAACTACGTCTTCGTCAAGTTCGGCCCGTAAAACCTCCGCTGCGCGTCGCCCACGGGCCTTTGGCCCCGGGGCTTAACGCTTGCCCGCTGCAAGCCCATCGGGTAACGGGGGGCCATGAGCCTCCGCGCCGTCAAAGGGATGAAGGACATCCTGCCCGACGAGATCTCGAAGTGGCACCACCTCGAGAACGCCTTCCGTCAGCGTGTTGAAGCGTATGGTTTTCGCGAAGCGCGTTTCCCGATCGTCGAGCCCACTGCCCTGTTCGTCCGCTCAATCGGCGAAATGACCGACATCGTCGAAAAGGAGATGTACACCTTCACCGACCGCGGCGACAAGTCGCTCACGTTGCGGCCCGAGGGCACAGCGTCATCGGTTCGGGCGTTCGTGCAACACAGCGTGCAAGCGCGGGAGCCGGTGACCAAGTGGTACTACATCGGCCCGATGTATCGGCGCGAGCGGCCCGCCAAGGGACGCTACCGCCAGTTCTACCAAGGAGGCATCGAAGTCTTTGGCGACCCGGGGCCTTACATCGATGCCGAAGTGATCGACATGGTGGTTGGCTTCGTCGCGAGCCTCGGCATCACCGAGGTCGAAGTCCTGGTCAACTCGATCGGTGGTCCGCAAACGCGTGAGAACTATCGCGAGGCGCTTCTGACGTACCTCACGCCATACCGAACCGAGCTGTGCGCCGACTGCCAGCGCCGAATGGACGCGAACCCGCTTCGTGTTCTGGACTGCAAGGTCCCGCGTTGCGCGGAAATCGCCGTGGACGCTCCGTCGATCTTGAAACACCTAACCGACGAAGACCGGGCGCACTTCGACGGGCTGCAAGAGACATTGACCAAGCTCGGCACTCCCTATCGGGTCGACGGTTCGCTCGTCCGAGGCCTCGACTACTACACCCGAACGCTGTTCGAGGTGCTGGGCAAGGGCGAAGGGCTTGGCGCTCAGAACGCATTGCTTGGCGGCGGGCGGTACGACCAGATGGTCAAGAGCCTTGGCGGGCCCGATACGCCCGCGATTGGCTTCGCGATGGGACTCGAGCGCCTGCTGATGGCGATGCCCGAACACGATGCGGACTCCCATGTCGACGTCTTCATCATCGCAGCACAGGCAGACGTCCGCGGCGAGGCTACCCTCCTCGGTCGCGAGCTCCGCGACGCAGGGCTACGCGTCGAGAGCGATCTTCGGGGCGGCTCCCTCAAGAGCCAGCTTCGTCGCGCCGACAAAATCAACACCCGC
This sequence comes from uncultured Polyangiaceae bacterium, assembly GCA_964195565.1. Classification (GTDB taxonomy): domain Bacteria; phylum Myxococcota_A; class Polyangia; order Polyangiales; family Houyiibacteriaceae; genus SG8-38. The sequence continues at coordinate 6,577 of CAXMRN010000066.1, forward strand.
GTCGCGATGATCCTCGGCGAGTCCGAAGTCGAAGAAGGCGTCGTCCAGCTCAAAGACCTGCAAGAGCAAACGCAAGACAAGGTTCCCCGGGCAGAAGCCGCACAGCGCGTCCGCGCCCTACTCGCCAAATAGTCGCTCGCGCTATTCGCGATCAAAGAAGATGGGGCTTGACCACGCCATTTCTCCATCGGCTTGCGTCACGCGGCAATAGACATACGGGGCGTCGACCTCACCCACGAACGACGCCGACGGAGACTTCGGCGAATCGGCCGCAACGACGCCATCCGGTGTCACGAGTTCGATCCGCTCGATGTCAGTCGTGCCGAGCGCGCGCGTATGCACCTCGACCGGCCCCTCGATGTCGAGCTCGCTCCCCATCGGGAACCCGGCCACGTGCACGTCCAGGAGAATCTTGGCGCCACTCGTCGCGTAGCAGCGACGCGCGCGGATCGCGTCGAGGATTGCTTCTCTCGTCCGGGTCGCGGAGATGACGGCGGTGAGCCCGGTTCGGAACGGGTCCCGCTTTCGGCACTCGCCGTGGTGCCAAAGAAGCCCGTGGCTGTCGGAGTTCGCGATGAAACCGAATCGCAGCCCGCTGTCGAGCAGCGGCTTGGCGAACTGGTCGCGAAGCTCGCCACGATGGCCGAGCGGGTGGTCGGGGTGCTCGTAGCAACCGTGGCAAGAGCAGATCTCCCACACGGGTTGCCCCACGGGGTCGTGACCCGGTACGTCGGCGCCCGTCCAGCCAATGTGGTGCGGCCCCGTGAACGCGCCCTGGGCGCTTATCTGCTGCACAACGTCCTTGCCCCGAGGAACGTCGTCGCGAGAGATGATCGGCAAGCCGGGGCCCGGGAGATAGATGCACTTGTGCCCGGGACCTGGATACGCTTTGCCCGTCCACTCGTACGCGACGATGGTCGCAAACTCACCCGGGTCATCGTGGCGCTCGGTCACGGCCTGCAGATACGACCACTCGCCCGGCCCAATGCGCTTCCCCAAGAACGACTCGTGGTCGGTCAGCGCCGCGAAATCGTCGCCGTAGCGGTACCGCGCCCTCAGGTACGCTTCGTCGGCACTGCCTACGCCATCAGAGTGTGCGCTGTGCTGCTGGATGTCCCCGAACAAGACCTGCGGCCCTGACCAAGCCGAGACATGCGCCGGAGCGGCCTCGAGCTCGCCGACCTCGACCTTCGCCGGGACCAGCTCGGGCGGGCCTCCAGCGGGCGCGTCGAACGATTGAACTTCGATTCCTTTGCGCCCGCGCCACGACGCGAGCGTAGTACTGTTCGGGAGGCGCACCGCGCTCACACGCCGTCCTCGGCACCCCCACTGACCGTCGTCGATGGGATGACGCACCGAAAACCCGTCGGCGCTTAGCCGTTGCCGATACATGTTATGGGAGCCGCGCCCGAAGAGATCGACGGCACCATCTTCTCCCACCACCAACGCGGGGAACTCGAACCCCTGCTCTTCGCCGTCGAGGTCGCGGTCGCGGTCCGTCATCGGCGCGGCGGGCTCGAAGACCATCCCCTGCATGTCAACGAACCGGACTGCGATCCACTTCGCGATGTCGGGGACGCCTGTATCCTCGCGAACGTCGTGGTGGAAGGCTACCCAGGCGCCACCGGGGGCGGCAGCGACGCACGGCGCGGCGGCCATCCCGAAGGCAGTCCACACGACGAACTCGCCGCCCGACGGTGGAGCGACGACCACAGTCGATCGTGGGCCCTCGTGGCGCACTTCGACGCGCCACCCCTGGTGCTCCGCCTGAAGCTCGACCTTCGGATCACTCACCGGATGCGGCACCCCCGGGGCCCATCCCATGATCGCGGCACTGTGATCGGTGGCGACCGGCTCACCCTGCACCGAGCCGTCGTCCGCCAGGCCGAATCGCAGGACGAACTCCTCATCGCCCGCCCAGGCAATGACGTGCAAGAGCGCACCCCCGTCCGCTACCGGCTCCAACCGCGGGCTTCTCAAGTACCGCTCCGGAGTTTGTTCGATCAGGGGCATGTAACCTCAGTGTGCGTAGCCGAGCGCGCGTAGCTGGTCGCGAATCGTGTCGTCCATCTCGGCGTCCTCCCGCTGGAGTTGTGTACCGCCCTTCTGCTCGGCGCTCAACCAGTCACCGCGATCGGTCGCCCCCAAGAACTGACCGAGCAGCATACGGGAATAACGTCGTCCGATCGGAAACGCGGAGGCGTCGAGCTCGGTCTTCTCCATGGGGTCAGCGACGAGGTCGAACATCGTCGAAGTGAGATTCCCGCGGAGGATCAACTTCCATCGCCCGGTGGTGATCACCCGACGGTCATCCTGAAAATCGCTGAACGCAACGCTCGGCCCGGTCGGCGCCTCCCCAAACATCAACCCGACTAGCGGCTGCCCCTCGTTGTGAACCATCGCCGGCACGCCAAGTAGGTCGGTCACGGTCGCGGAGACGTCGAGGGTGCTGACCGCATCACCAACCTTCGTCCCGCCCGGCAAACGCCCTGGGAGACGAAACATCAAGGGCACGTGCAGCAACTCTTGATAGACCGAGTGGCCGTGGCCCCATGAGCCATGGTCATCGAACTCTTCGCCATGGTCCGAAGTCACGACGACGAGGGTATCTTCAGCAAGTCCCAGCTCGCTGAGCCGCTCGAGGAACGCGCCAAAGAAGTGATCGTGCTTTGTGATTTCGCCGTCATGAAGCGCTTGCAACCGACGCTTATCGCTGGCGTCGAGCACCACCTTCGGGGGGTTCCGTTTGGCCTTTTCGAGAAGGTCGCCCGTCATGCGTGGCCTGACCTGCCCGCCGTACTCGCTCGGGTCGTACATCTGCAGGTACTTGCCGGGCGGGTCGTACGGAACGTGCGGGTCGATGGTCTGGATGTAGGCGAAGAACCGGCCATCCTTGTGCGCTTCGATCCAGCTACCTGCCTCCTCGAAGACATCCTTGGCCTCGGTGCTCTTGGCTTCGCGGATGTAGTTCGTGTAGTCGTCCCACCCTTGGTCGAAGCCAAAGCGGTCCGACACGTAGCCGTTCGCAATGAAGCCGCCGGTCGCGAACCCTTGGTCCTGGAGGTGCTCACTCAAGAGGACCGCCGAGCTTGGAAGCGCGGCGTCTCCGGTCTTCTGCTGGTGCGTTTGCGGATGAAGGCCGGTCAATATCGAAGCCACAGAAGGCTTGGTCCAGTTCTCGGGCGCCTGTGCGAGCTCGAACACCACGCCGTCGGACGCGAATTGATCGATCGTAGGCGTCTTGACCCGAGTTTGCGCGTTGAACGGGCGGAGTTTGTCGGCGCGCAGCGTATCGATCACCAGCACGATGACATTCTGCGCTGGCTCGAGGGTTCGTTCCGCCGGGGTAGGCACGAGGATCCGAGGGGAATTCCAGGCCAAACGTCCTGCCCCATTGCCCAAAGCGCGAAGATCGATTCGAACGGTCTGCCCTGCGAAACGACTCAGGTCGACCTTGTGATCGACCCACGAACCCGACGCGTTTGCCGACAGCAATTGTGTGATCGGCAGTCCGTCCGCCGTCACCTCGATCGCAAAGGGTGCTTCACCCTCACCCTCGACGCCGACGCCAAAACCCAACGACCCATCGGCTGGCACCATTACGTGATACCGAAGCGTGGAGTTGCGGGACAACGCGATCGCCTCTCGCTCTTCGTCCCCGAGTCGAACGTTGGCGACCAGACTCCCGTACGCCGGCGCCCGCGCGGTCTTCGGTGACTCGCGCTCGTTGCGTATCCAGATCGAGTCGATGGCGACGGACACGTCCTGACCCTCGATCGGCACGGTCCCGCCGAACGTCAGCAGCAGGTAGTTCTCGCCGACCTGCACCTGATCCCTCGGTAGCTCGATGTCGTAGTCGTTGAACCCGTCGCCCGCCTTGAGGCGGATCGACTTCAGCTGCTGGTTGTTGAGGTAGGGCGTGAGGGCTTGAGTGCCGTGCGGTCGAAGACGAACTCGTGCTACCAGCGACTCTCGGGTGTCCGCTTCGAAGTACACGCGTCCCCTCATCCCGACGTGAGCATACGTGGTGTCCCCGTCGACGCCTTTGCCGACCCAGCCACTGCGCCAATCGCCCACCGTGTACTTCGACTGCGCCGGAGTGCCGAAATCGACATACCAACCGCCATCATTCACTTCCGCGAGATGTCGGAGCGCGGTGAGATCCGAGTGCGCCTCGAGCCCCACGAATAGGTCGGGCTTGGAGCTCCCGCGGCTGCATCCTGCCGCCATGACGAGAGCCGTGATCACCAGCAATGAGAATCGCATCAGCCGCCTTCCTCCGGTGCTTTGGCGGCCGTTTTTGCGCCTCTTTTCGACCCCGAGCAACTCTGCTGCGGTTAGCACGCAGTTTCAGCGAGCGTCAACTAAAGCACCCGCTTGGGTGAGGACCCGCAAGCCGCGGGTCGCGCCCGACTTCACGTAGTAGAAACGGTCGATCGCCCGACCGCCGGTTCGGTAGCGGACGATGTGGACGCCCTGGTCGAGGACGAGGGTGACCGGAAGCGCTCCGCGGTCGACACCATCGACGGTGACGGTCACTTCGGGTGAGCCGATCACCTCCAAGACCCCCTGCCCGTCGACGACTCCCAACGCGGGGTCCACCGTGGAGCGTAGGCTTCCGGAGAACGCCGACCGGCCTGTTCCGCGCGAAGCTACGTCGGGCTTTGCGGAGGGGGCAGCAGGCGCGAGCGGTTCGACGGCGGGAATGGGTGCGCGGGCAGGAACAGCCGCGAGCGACTCCGCGGACTCGGTGATCTGACTCAGCCGACCCCAAAGAAGAAAACCGACGGTAGCGGCCAACACCGTCGCAAATGCCAAACCCAATAACCGTGGCATCGTCTGTATTTCCATCCCGAACCCAGAGGTGCCCTCACCGCCCGCCGCCACCGCGCTGACATTCAGCCGCCAGATCGGATAAACCGAGGCCGGCGCCTCGTTGGAGGGCTCGCGGTGCATCGCGACTCCCAGCTGTGCTCTGATGTTCTCTCGGTCGACGGACTCGGCCACGGGTGGGGAGTCTCGCTGGAACTCCGAACCGGTCAACTCCCCGGCTGGCCCCGATGAAAGGCCGGTTGCTGGCACGTCGGAGGACCCCGCCCCGGGAACGTGGACGCTATGGATCGCCCCCTGGCGCGCGAGTGTCACCAGCACCGCGTCCACCAACCCCCGGGACCCGGCGCCCGATTCCCACAATGCGTTCGGAGGCTCGCCGGCCACCAGGCGCGCGATCAGTCGCTGAACGGCAATCGGAGAATGGCGCACATAGGTGTCGAGAACTTCCTGATCGAGATCCACGCGGCAGTCCGAGTGCTTGGCGATCATGCTGAGAAAAACACCCAGGCGGCGAGAGGCATCCTCGAACGCCGTGTCCAGAGATGGGCGCTCGTCTCCTCGATCTGCTCCGGACCCTTCTGCGACGACGAATCGACCTGAGCTCATTCCCACCAGTGGAGGAAACGCAGCCTCGTCCCGGGCGACGGCCCCGTCGATGGCGGTCCGAGTCGCGGCGACGATGCGTCCTTCCCGTAGCTCGAGGTCGAAGAGGCTCCATGGATCCTGGAGGACCATCGTCGCGTCGGGACGATGTCGGCGAACCGCCCGCAACAGCCCCGACACCCCGAGCTCCTCGAGGTCCCCGGTCGCCTCGAGGTCGCTCTTCAACCATTCCTCGAGGCGCGCGATGGGCTCGAGCCCACGCGACACTTGGCCGAGAACCTCCGTCGCCGAAGCGCGGCTCGGCAACAAGATCACCGGAATCCCATCGAGCGCGGGCTCACGCCGAAGGGCGGCGCAGAGTCCAAGCCCGTCGAGACGGGGCATGTCCATGGCCGACAGAACCAGATCCGGCGCATCGTCACGGGCAAGGTCGAGCGCATGGATTCCGTCTCGTGCTTCGATGACGCGCGCCCCCGCCTCTCGAAGAAGTCCCACGTAAAACCAACGGGCTTCGGCTTCGGCATCGGCCACCAGGACGCGGCGGCCACGGAGGCTGATCTTCTCCACTCGGGGAGTGGACTCCTGCACGACACGGTGCGTGCCGGATTGACCCGGCATGGCCGCGAGGGTGTCGTACCGCCACGCCAGAACTCGCACGACGACGAGCGAGCCTGGCCCAAAGAGATCCTGCTCGAGCCGGGAAAGGGCCTCCGCGACGGCCGCCTCGAGGTGGACGAGCCCGAGCTCCCGGGCGGATTGTCGGAGTTCCGAGAGGTGTGTGGCCAGGGCCTCTCGGGCGCTCTCGTCCTCGGGGGAGACGCTCAGCACTTCGGTTAATCGCACTGTTTCCAGGCTCTTGGCGGCCAAAGCTTGGAGGAACACAGCGTTTCGAGATGCCGGTTCCGGGTCGTCGGGACTACCCAGCACTTGCGCAGTGTACGCGGCTCACCGATTTGTTCGAGCACCAAGTCGGTTGCTCGATCAGAGGCGCCGACGTACTGACGAGCGTGGACTTTGTCGATGAGGTAACGCTGGAGGTGGCCGCCGGCGACGGCGGCAAGGGCGCGATTGCCTTTCGGCGAGAGAAGTTCGTCCCGCTGGGCGGTCCCTCGGGAGGCGATGGCGGCCGCGGCGGGAGTGTGGTGCTGGTCGCCCACGACCGATTCTCCACATTGTTCGACCTTCGATACCGAAGGATCGTTCGCGCCGAGCGGGGCGAGCACGGTCGGGGCAAGGACCAGTTTGGCAAAGCTGGCAAGGATATTCAGATTCAGGTCCCGGTCGGCACCCAGGTGTACGACCAGGAGAGCGACGCCCTCCTCGCTGATCTGCGCGAGTCCGGGACCGAGTTCGTGATCGCCCAGGGGGGGAAAGGCGGCCGGGGGAATATCAAGTTCGCGACCCCCCACGATCGCGCGCCGCGTCGAGCCCAGCCCGGCATCCCAGGAGAGCGCAAGAAGATCCGGCTCTCCCTCAAGCTCCTGGCCGACATCGGCATCGTGGGCTTCCCGAACGTCGGCAAGAGCACATTCATCGCGACCGTCTCCCGCGCGCGCCCCAAAGTCGCCGACTACCCCTTCACAACGCTGGTCCCGAACCTCGGCGTGGTGTCACTTGGCGTCGATCGTACGTTCGTCATCGCCGACATCCCGGGGATCATCGAGGGGGCGTCCGAAGGCGCCGGTCTGGGCCTCCGGTTCCTGAAACATGTCGAACGAACCGCAGTCCTCCTGCACATGCTGAGCGTGGACCCGGACCCCGAGCGCGACCCGGTCGCTGACTTCGATGCGCTGATGGTCGAGCTTGGACGCTTTGATGCGAGCCTGCTGGAGCGGCCGATGTTGGTGGCCGTGAGCAAGTGCGACTTGCCGGGGGCACGCGAAGCCTACGAAGAGGTCCGCACGGCACTCGAACCGAAGGGCCTTCAGGTGTTCGCGATCAGCTCGGCGACCAATGATGGCCTCACGCCCCTGCTCGAAGCGCTGGAGGCTATTCTGAGGCGTCCAGACGACGCCTGAGTTCGGAGGCACCCCACTTTGCAGCCTCCCGCACGACAGGCGACGTGTGATTCTGCCGCGCATCGTCCAGCACCGGCAGGTGACGCTCCTCGCCGCGATTCCCCAACACGAGCGCCAGGTTACGCGCCAAACCTTCGTGCCGCGCTCGCCTCACCGGCGAGCCCTCGGCCCAATCGCGAAAGGCGTCTTCAGACATCTGCAGCAGCTCGGTAGCGTCGACCCCCGTCCAGCGCTCCCCCACCTCGAACGCATCGAGCGAATGCTGCGCGGCCCCGGAGGTCTGGTTGTATGGGCAGACGTCTTGGCAAACGTCGCAGCCAAAGGCCCATGGACCGAGCGCCTGCCGGTGCTCGTTCGGAATGGCACCCTCGTGCTCGATCGTCAGGTACGAGATGCACTTGCGGGCGTCGAGGCTCCGCGGCTCGGAGAACGCCTGTGTCGGACATGCATCGAGGCACAACGTGCAGCTTCCGCAGCGGCGATCGATCGGATCATCCGAGCTCAGAGGCGCCGTGGTCACCACGCATGCCAGGAACGCATGCGAGCCGATGCCCGGCACGATCAGGCAGCAGTTCTTTCCGACGAAGCCCACCCCGGCTCGCTCCGCCCATGCGCGCTCGAACACCGGCTTCGAATCCACCGCGACCCGAGCCGCGAACCCCGCCTCCTGCAGGACGCGCGCCACTTTGCGCCCCTTCTTCGTCAGGACGTTGTGGTAGTCGCGGCCCATGGCGTACTTGGCAATGCGCGCGGGTGGCGGCCCCTCATAGCCATGGCGCCGGACGTAGGGCGCGGCCATCACGATGACGCTCTTCGCGTTCTCGAGCATGTTCGGGTCCCGCGGATCCTTGCGCACCGAAGCCGTCGTCGCCATCCACGACATCTGCCCGTGACGCCCATCGGCGAGCCAATCGTCGAGACGTGCGCCCTCTTCTCCGAGCACTCCGGCGTCCGCGATGCCGACCCGCGCGAATCCAACCGCCCCCGCTTCCGCCTTGACGCGTGCGGTGAGCTCAGTGTCTCGACTCATCCGAGGCCGGAGCCGGGCGCGGAGGGCGGCACCTCGGGCGCCTGCTCCTCGTTCTCCCTTGGCTGCGCGGGCGGCGACTTCTCGGGAGGCCGCTTGGGCTCGTCCTCTTCTCTCGATTCCTCTTCCCGTGTCTTCCAGGTCGGTCGCGCGTCCGCCGGCACGACGGTCTCCCAGTCGGGCGCGTCGGTCAGGCCATCCTGGCGCCCGGGGGTGCCCCTTGGGTTCGGCACAATGTAGGGTTCAGCGTTGAACGTGCCGCACTGGCGCTGGTTTCGATAGAAGCCCCAGTGGAAGTACACGCGCCCGTCCCCGCTGAGAATCGACGATGGCGCAGGTGCGTACGGCTGTCCGCGCAGCACCGAGTTGAACGCGCCGAAATCAAACGGCAGGAGCCCACTCGATCGCACCACGCCGATTCGGTGGACGGAGCCATCGCGGTTGAGCACGATCTCGAGCTTGGTCATCAGCGTCGGGTCTTGATAAGGGCTTCCGCCGATCGGTAGGCTCCGCAAGAACCCGTCCGCGAACTCCTGATGGATGCGCCTGTGGACCGCCGCGATGTACGTCGCGAAAGGCGACGCGGCGGCGTTGAGGGCCGTCGTCGCCCCGGGCTTCACACCGGGCGCGTAATTCTCGATCGCAGCGCGAAACTCGTTCCAGGTCTTCTCACGCGCGATGCCACGCTGCGAGGACTTGCGCTCGGCGATATACGCTCGACGATCCTCTTCGAGCTTGTCGGAGCCCACTGCCGCCTCGTACTGCGACCAAGCCAACTCGCCACCGGGACCACGCCCTTTGGCGCGTTCGCCGCCTCCCTGCCCGGCGCCACTTGGTCGACGGATGCTGAACGTGCCTGCCGGGTCGGTGATCGTGATGGTGTCGTCGGCAGTCTCACCGGCCCTGTCCCCCGACGTGTTCGACTGTTTCCCGTTCGGTGCCTGACGCGAGACGCGCTCAGCCTTGATCGGGTCCGCCTTTATCGCCTTGTCGGGACGGTTGCGGCTAGCTTCCTCTTCGGTGACCTTACGCGCGTCGCTTCCCTCTTTGTTGCGAGCCTCCGCGACCAGCTGCTCGCGGGAGTTGCCGCGCTCTTCGAGAGTGTTCGACGGTTTCTGTTGGCGGCCCGGGGTCGGGATCTGATCGTCATGGATCATGTTCCGAATGCGGGCGACCGTCTCTTCGTCGACCCGGTTGTTCTGCTCAGCGAGGAACTGCGCGTTGTCGGGCGGCTCTACGTCGGGGTCGGTGCTGTGCTGCTGCACAGCCTGTCGCGCGAGGTCTGGCCGCTGCGGGGGAGGCTTCTGCGCCTCTTTGGTCTGCGCTTGGGTAGCCTCCACCAATTGCTTGCGCTGCACCTTTTCGCGCTGCCGCGCCTTCTTTTTCCGGGCGCGCTCTGACTTCGTGTCGTTCGGGACCTCGAAATCGACCTCGACCGGATCGAAGTGCTGCGTCTTCCGGGCTTCCTCTTCCTCGGCTCGGAACCGGTCCGCCAGCCCGCCGAGCACCTCGTAGACCGGAAGATGCACCGATAGCGATGCGATCAACGCAAGCGCGAAGGCGATGACAACTGGTTCTCGGTAACGACGACGCACGGAAGCTCTTAGGGGGTTAATGCACTTCCCCTATGTAGGGTTACATCGCTCTCCGCACCTAGCAAAGACTCGACGAGGGGTTAACGGCGGCGGGCAGTCGGAACGCTGCGAGACCCCCCAAAACCCCCTGAAGAGGGCCTGCTAAAGCCTCCAGGGCGGCCCAGGCTCGAACGCGACGTCCCGAAACCGGGACGGCCGAAGGCGCCCGCCCGCGACGATCCTGTGCTGGGACGGCCGACGCTCGGACGAGCGGTGCTGGAGCGCCGAACCGTACTCGAGCGACTCGGACTGGTGCTCGGGCGGTCGACAGCGCCTCTGGAAGATGGGGTCGAGACAGGCCGGCCGACGCTCGCGGACCGGGTTGGGGTTGTCCGGGGCCGACTCACCACCGAACTGCTCGGGCGTGTCCCGGGAACCATCCGCGTCACGACTGGGGTCGTGCGATCACGACCGACCACGCTCGCACGTCCGGTCGACTGCGGAGGCCGACCTACCACGCTCGTTCGCGTGGGGGTTGGGCGGGCACGGTTGACGGCGTCCACCCGAACCGTGCTGGGACGAGTGCGGTTCACCGTGGCGGTCCGCGTCGCGGGCGTGCGAGCGACCGCCGACCTGCGCGCGGGCATGCGTGTGACGGTCCCGGTCCGAGTCGGAGCTCCGCCCAGGCGCTCGACGGCCGTCGTGCGCCCTGGGGTAGTCGGAGGCCGGCGCCCGACGGTCGTGGTGCGAGCGGGGTAGCCGGGACGAGGCACGGCGACGCGACGCGGCACCGAGGTCGCACGGACGGTGGTTGGCCGCCGCGGGACACTTCTGTGCACGGGAACAGGGTAGCGCGTGCGGTAGTAGGGGTGGTGGTACGGGGGATACCAGTGCCATGGACGGTAGTAGCCGAAGCCGACGTACACGCCGTACGGACGATAGTATCCGGGCACGAACCACCACACACTCGAGTAGTAGTCCCAGCGGGGGCGCACGAAGACGTAGTTCACGCGTTCGACGACGCAGTGGCCATCTACCCAGACGTAGTCGCCGTCGCTGTAGGCCCAATGGCCGTCGACCCAGATCCCCTCGGGACAAAGGACCACGGGTTCATCCACCGCGACGGTTCGGGGCGGCGGCGGTGCGGCTTCAGTAGCGGCTACCGGCTCGGGCTCTTGGACGACGATGATCGTCTCCCCGTCGACCTGCTGGGTAGTTCCAGATTCGGCCTCGATGATCACGTAGGTCGTCGGGTCCGCCGGATCGTTATCTTGGGCTTCTCGGACGTAGCCATCGTGCGACACGTCGAGCTTGCAGTTGGCTTCGGTGCCGTAGCCGTCGGCGCCGTCGTAGTCGGCCGCCGCCGGGACGGCCGCCACCGTCGCAAGCGACAATGCAGCCATAGCCATGAGCCGAACGAGGGAATCCATGGGTCCTCCTTGATCTGTACGTCTGCTCGGCCCTGCCGTCACCCCCCCGCCGCTGAGCGGGCGCTGCCTGCTCGACATTGCGGGCATTAAGTGCTTGGGTTTCGGCAATTCTGATGACCTCACGAGACATAGACGCGGCCACGACCCAACTTCTTCAACGGTATGGGTTTGAAGATATCCCTTTTGAATCGTTGAGAGACCGCTTGGCCAAAGGCGAACTTGGAGCCGTCCAGAACCGGATCACCGGACGGGTGGAACCACCCGACGAGGGCGACGTTCAGGCCCTCCCGCCGCTTGGAGGCGACGTTCGGCGCGCGTTGGCCGAACGTGGCGAGGAGGCCATGCGCCAGGGCCAGGTCGCGGCGGTGATCCTCGCCGGTGGCATGGCGACGCGATTCGGCGGAGTCGTCAAAGCGGCGGTGGAGGTGCTCGACGGCCAGTCGTTCCTCGACTTGAAGCTCAAGGACATCGCGGCCGTCGCAGAGCGGGCAAACGCGACCATCCCGGTATACCTCATGACGAGCTTCGCAACCGACGAAGCAATTCGTCAGATGGCGGAGCCGCTCAGTACGCCGCGCTGCCCGATCAAGACGTTCCCGCAGTTCATCTCGCTTCGCGTCACCCCGGAAGGGGAGTTGTTCGAGGATGCCTCTGGCGAGCTCTCCTCGCATGCACCTGGCCACGGGGATCTCACGTTCGCCCTTCGGCGCTCGGGCATCTTGAAAGACTTCCGCGATCGCGGCGGCCGCGTGCTGATGATGTCGAACGTCGACAACCTCACGGCCACTCTGGATGCCGCGATCATCGGTGCGCACCTCGAGTCTGGCGCCGCGCTGACTGCGGAGATGGCTCCGAAGGAACCCGGCGACAAGGGTGGCGCGCCAGCGCGAGTCGATGGCAGGGCCCAGATCGTGGAGTCGTTTCGCTTTCCTGAGGACTTCGATCAGGAGCGCATCCCGGTCTTCAACACCAACACGTTCGTGCTCGATGCCGCTGCTATCGACGCCGAGTTTCCGCTGACCTGGTTCGCTGTGAACAAGACCGTGGACGGAAAACCTGCGGTCCAGTTCGAGCGACTCGTCGGCGAGCTCACCGCATTCGTCGACCCGGCCTTCCTTCGGGTCGAGCGGCACGGCCCCGACGCTCGGTTTCAACCGATCAAGACGCCGGACGACATCGCCAAAGAGCTCCCCGATATAGTGAAAGCCCTCGAGGCGCGCGGTAGCCTCTGATGCGGCCGCTCCGAGCCTGAAGCTAGTCGCGTTCTGGGCGACCAGCGCGTCGTGGGCCGTCGCCGTGAAAGGCGAGCTGCCCACAGGCGGCTGCCACGTCGTCCCCGCGCGTCTTTCGGACGAACACCGACAGGCCACGCCGCGTCAACTGCTCCTGGAACCGAGTGACGTGGCTCGAATCGGGGGCCTCCAGATCAGATGCAGAGATAGGGTTCATCGGGATGAGGTTCACCTTCACCGGGATGCCGCGGAGAAGCTCGACCATCCCGTTGGCGTCCTTCACTGAGTCGTTCACGCCTTTGATCAGCGTGTACTCGATTGTGATTCGCTGGCGCTTCGGCATTGGATAGCGGCGCAGTGCGTCCGTCAGCTCACCGAGCCCATGCTTTCGATTCACGGGCATGATCTTACTTCGGTCTTCGTCGCGCACTCCGTGAAGCGAGATCGCGAGCTGCACCTGCCCGCCGAAGTCCTTGCCGAGCCGATCGATTTGCTTGACGAGACCGCTCGTCGACACGGTCACGCGCCGCTTGGAAAGATCGAGGCCGTCGGGGTGCGTGAGAAGCACGAGCGCGCGCGCCACGGCGTCGTAGTTGTGGAGAGGCTCCCCCATTCCCATGAAGACGACGTTGCGGATGCGCTGGCCCGGTTCGAGCTCGCGACGGCCGAGGAGCACCTGCGCGACGATCTCGGCGTCGCTCATTTGGCGCTTGAGGCCGGCGACCCCCGACGCGCAGAACACACACCCCATCGCGCATCCGACTTGGCTCGAGATGCACTGGGTGACGATGCGCGGGTCGCGGAGCTGCGGGATCAGCACCGTCTCAACCTTCTCGCCATCGGGCATCCCCACCAGCAGCTTCTTGGTTTGGTCGGCCGACTCGTGCTCCGAAACAATCTCAATGGGCCATCCCACGCCCTCGTGTTTCATGCGCTCGCGCAGAGACTTCGGAAGATTGCTCATCTCGTCAGGGTCGAGAACGCCCTGCCGGTGGATCCAGTCGAAGACCTGCTTGCCGCGGTACGCAGGCTCGCCCCACGCGCGGACGGTCTGCTCCCACTCGGCGGGCAAGCGAGCGATGGGATGCGACGGGGCGGCCAAGTTGTCAGCGGGAAGCTTCACGATCCCTAGCGGTGCCAGACATACGGCGCCCGCGCAATCACGACCCCCGACCCCCACCAATCCGCCAGAAAAAGGGGACTGTCCCCTTTTTGGAAGGGTTAATTTGGTCCGGGGGGGCGACGCCGTTGACAAAGACGGGGTGCGATACAATTTGGGGGCATGGAGCGCCCCGGTATTGCCGCAGTCTTGTCCCTGATCATTCCTGGCGTGGGCCAGATCTACAACGGCAAGTTCCTACGCGGGGCCATCTGGTTGATCATCACGCCCGGCCTCTGGATCGGCAGCGGAGGATTTCTAGGCTGGGTCTGCCACTTGATCTCTTCCTACATGGCGTACGACTGGGCGCGCGATAATCCGCCAGCGCCCGAATAGGTCCGTTTTAACCCTATAGGTTGTCGGGCCTCACAGGACTGATACTCTTTATCTGTGGGTTACGTGATGATTCGAACGCTTTTCGTTTCGGCGCTCGAGCAAATCGTCGTCCAGAACATCCCCCTGACGGGCTCGGCTTGCCAGGATTGGCGCAGCGGCGATGCGGATCTCGAGGCGGTGTTCCCATGCGACGCCGTCCTGGTTCAATAGCGAGACCTCATGAGAACACTGCTCTCGATCGTCGTGGTGATCGCCGTCACCGGATGCGCGAACAGCGCGTCGGACACGAAGCCGACCTTGCAGGCGACCAGCAACACCGCAACCCAGAACCGGGAAATCGCGCGCTACCTAATTCGTACTGAGTACTCGAAGTGGGACGACGAGCGGCAGTTTCAATGCCTCGATCGCCTGTGGCAAGCAGAGAGTCATTGGAACCATCGCGCGCGGAACAAGCGCACCGGTGCCTGCGGGATCCCGCAATCGTACCCCTGCAACAAGATGTCAGACTGGGGCAAGGCCTACGGCGTCGACTACCGCAACAACCCGTGGCCACAGATCGCCTGGGGTTTGCAGTACGTCGACAAGCGCTACGGCACCCCATGCGCCGCTTGGAAACGTTTCCAACGCGGCGGCGGCTACTAACACTGAGCACGGCCGTTGCGGGCGAACCTCCAGGGCCCTGCCCTGTGGGCGACGCAAAGCATCGGCTTTTTCGGTCTACTTCCCGAGGATCTCCTGAACGCGGCTTAGGAGCGCCCGTGAGTACATTCGCCCGACGAGAGATTCGCGGGCCGTGTACTGAACTTCTTCCCATTGACGCTGGGCTCGGAAGAGGTTGACCACCTTGAGTCGCTTGGAGAGGGTGACGGCCGCCTCGTCGTCGATCTTGCGGCCTTCGACGCGCAGCCGGTCTTCGGTCTCACCGGAAACCGCTTCGAGGTAGTCTCTGGCCTCCTTAGGGAGCGTCGCCAGGTGTTCGTTCCGGATGACGAACGCGCCCGTGACGATGCCGCCGGCTTGCTTGGCCATGGTCTTGAGCTTCGTGTGCCACTGGAACGCCAGCACGCCGACCGAGGACGCGATCACGGTATCGATGATGCCTGTCTGCAGCCCGGAGTACACCTCCGGCAGGTTCAGCAACACGCCGTTCGCCCCCGCCGCCTTGATGAACGCTCGCATCGTGGCGGAGTGGCGCCACACCCAGGGCCTCACCTTTTGCAAATCGGATGGCGCGAAGATCTTGCTGGTCGAGAAGATCCGCGTCTTGCCCGCGTCACCCCAAGCCACCAGCTTGTACCCCGCTTTGTCGAACAGCGCTTCGAATTGCGGAGCGAGGTCCTCGCGCACCGCATCGAGCTCGGGGTAACTTCGGATGAGGCCAGGCGCCTCCATGACGAGCACCTGTCGGACGAGGGCGGAAAGGCCGGTCGAGGTGATCAGCGCGCCGTCGAGCTGACCGACGCGCATTTTGCGAACGACGGAGATCTCATCGCCGGCGACACCGCCGTAGTACATCTTCACCTTGACGGCGCCGTTGGTCGCCTTCTTCATCCCTTGCTTGAACGTCTGATAGATGTCGCCGAGCGGGGACTGGCGAGGAGCCAACGTTGCGATTCGGAGCTGGTGCGTCGCTTCGGCGTCGGCCTGGCCGGTGAACGAGTCGCCGCAGATCAGGAGGCCGAGGACGAACAGGAGGAAGATGTTGCGCATTGGGCATCTAAACATGGATATCCCTGGGACTTCAACACGGGATTGGCCTTTCGGGGCACGGCGCCACACCATCCGTCGCTCGCCATTTGCTGGCATCCGAGAAAAGGCTGGGCGAAGCGTCGGCTTTACGGGGCCAGCTAGACCGACACGCCGAAGTCGCGGAGGGCGTCGTTGAGGGTCACCTTCTTGTCGGTGCTCGCCTTGCGCTGCCCGATGATTAGAGCGACCGGGATCTGGTAGTCGCCAGCCGGGAACTTCTTCGTGCGAGTGCCGGGAATCACCACGGAGCGAGGCGGGACGTAGCCCCGCATCTCGACCGGTTCTTCACCCGTGACGTCGATGATCTTCGTACTCGATGTGATCACCACGTTTGCGCCAAGCACTGCTTCTTCGCCGATGCGTGAGCCTTCGACGACGATCGATCGAGAGCCGAGGAACGCGCCGTCCTCGATGATCACCGGTGTCGCGCCAGGTGGCTCGAGGACGCCACCGAGGCCAACACCCCCGGAAAGGTGGACACCCTTGCCGACCTGCGCGCAGGAGCCCACGGTCGCCCAGGTGTCGACCATCGATCCGGCGCCGACATACGCACCGATGTTCACGTAGCCGGGCATCAGAATCACGCCACGCTCCAGGTGCGCGCCGTAGCGGACCGTCCCGGGCGGCACGACTCGCACGCCTTGCTCGTCGAGGTTCTTCTTGAGGGGAATCTTGTCGTGGTACTCGTACGCTCCGACCTCCACCCGCTCCATCCGGCGGATGCCGAAGTACATTAGGATCGCTTGCTTGGTCCAGGCGTGGACGGTCCACTCGCCATCGTCTCCGCGCGTTGCAACCCGGAGCTTCCCTTTGTCGAGGAGCTCAATCGTCTCTTCGACCGCGGCACGATACTGTGCGTCCTCGAGCTTCGAACGATCTTCGAACGCTTGCTCGATGAGTGGGCGCAGGTGGGTTTCGCTCGAGTCGCCCATGGCCTACTTGAGGAGGTACTCGGGAAAGAAGTACCCGACTTCGAGCTTGCCGTTCTCGACGCTGTCCGAGCCGTGGCAGGCGTTCTCGCCGATATCGGTGCCGTAGGCCTTTCGAATGGTGCCGTCGTCCGCTTCGGCTGGGTTCGTCGACCCCATGAGGATGCGGTAGCGCGCCACGGCATCGTCCGCCTCGAGTGCCGTCACCACGACGGGGCCGCGGGTCATGAATTCGACCAACTCGCTGAAGAATGGGCGCTCCTTATGCACCTCGTAGAAACCTTCGGCCTGAGCGCGGCTCAATTGCAGCATGCGCGTCCCGAGAACCTTGAGACCTGCGCCCTGGATCATGGCGAGGACGTTCCC
>CAXMRN010000067.1:0-9864 GCA_964195565.1 uncultured Polyangiaceae bacterium
AGCGTGCGGGTCGCCGTAGCCGACCCCCTCGACCCCTTTCCGCTCGACGACCTGCGGATCCTTCTGGGGAAGACGATTATACCCGTCGCGGTTTCCGAAGAGACGATTGTCGACGCGATCAACCGCGTCTACGAGCGCAAAGACGAAACCGCACTCGCCGAGGCAAAGGAAGGCGAGGAGGTCGAGGAGCTGGTCGACCTGATCGACATGACCGACGAAGCGCCCGTCATTCGCTGGGTCAACAACCTGTTCTACACCGCGGTCAAGGAGCGCGCGTCGGATATCCACATCGAGCCTACCGAAGACAAGGTCATCGTGCGGTATCGCGTCGACGGGCGCCTCATTCCTCGCAAGGAAGCGAATCGCGGGTTTCTGTCGTCCATCGTCAGTCGCGTCAAAATCGAGGCGGGCCTCAACATTGCAGAGAAGCGACTGCCCCAAGATGGCCGCATCACGAAGAAGATCGCTGGCAAGGTGGTCGACGTTCGCGTGTCGACGATCCCTACGGCCAAGGGCGAGCGCGTCGTCATGCGTCTCCTCGACAAGGAGCAGGTTCTTCTCGACCTCATCGACCTGGGTTTCGCCAGAAAGGAGCTCGACCAACTCGAGCATCTGATCCGACGACCCAACGGCATCATTCTCGTCACAGGCCCGACCGGATCGGGCAAAACGACAACGCTCTACGGTTGCCTCAATACGATCAACACTCCGGAAAAGAACATCCTCACCGCTGAGGACCCCGTCGAGTACGAGCTCCGCGGCATCGGCCAGATGCAGGTCCAGCCCAAGATTGGTCTGTCGTTTGCCTCCGGCCTCAGAAGCTTCCTGCGTCAGGATCCGGACGTGATCATGGTCGGCGAGATCCGCGACCATGAGACCGCAGAGATTGCAATTCACGCATCGCTGACGGGTCACCTCGTGCTTTCGACCTTGCACACCAACGACGCGCCAAGCGCCATCACGCGCTTGGTCGACATGGACGTGAAGGCTTACCAAATATCTTCGTCGGTCCTCGCGGTCCTCGCCCAACGCCTCGTGCGGAAGCTTTGCGACCAATGTAAAACTCCGTACTCGCCAACGGCACAAGACCTGCGGGAGCTTGGTATCGACGCGGCTATCGCACAGGAGAAGCTCGTCGAGCTTCAGAAGCTCGCAGCAACAACCGTGATCGGCCGTAGCAACGCGACGACGCTCCCCGATCCGGTCGGCTCAGGGCCCGGCAAGCTGACCTTCTACCACCACAATGGGTGCGAAGCGTGCAGCAACACCGGCTACCGTGGCCGAATCGGCATCTTCGAGCTCATGATAATCGACGAGCCGGTGCGACGAGAGATCCTGAACAATAGCGACGCGAAGACTATCCAGCGCGTCGCCCAACAGCAAGGGATGCGCCTCCTGCGCGAGGACGGGGCGCGCCAGGTCGTCGCTGGCATCACCAGCGTCGAAGAGGTGCTCGCAGCTACACAGGCCGCTGAGGTCTAAGTCATGGGCGTCTACGCATACAAAGGAATCGATGCACGAGGCAAGTCGGTCAAGGGCAACCGCGACGCCGACAGCGCCAAAGCGCTTCGCACCGTGCTCAAGCGGGATGGTATCTTGGCCACGGAGATCCTCGAGCAGGCGGAGGCGGCGAAGAAGGGCACACGCGACATCGATTTTGGGCGGCTCTTCCGACGCGTTTCGCAGATGGACGTCGCCATCGCCACACGGCAGCTCTCGGTGTTGCTCCGTTCCGGGGTCCCGCTGGTCGAAGCGTTGAGCGCTCTGATTGAGCAGCTCGATCAACCGGAGCTGAAGACCGCCTTCACCGATACTCGAAACCAGGTCAACGAAGGCAGCAACTTGGCGGACGCGCTCAAGGCTCACTCGAAGATCTTCCCCACGCTCTACGTCAACATGGTGGCAGCCGGTGAGGCATCCGGCACGCTCGAAGAGGTGCTCGGGCGGCTCGCGGAGTTCTTGGATGATCAGACCAGGCTTCAAAGCAAGGTTCGTGGCGCCCTCGCCTACCCAGTGGTCATGGGCGTGGTCGTCGTCCTCATTCTTTTCCTGATGATGTCGGTGGTGGTGCCGAAGGTCACCGCGATCTTCGAGAATTTCAACCAGACTCTGCCCTGGTACACCAGCCTGCTCATCTGGGTGAGCGACATCTTCAGCAACTACTGGTGGCTCATTGCCGCACTCATGGGCGGTGGCGTTTATTGGTTCCGACGCTGGCAGGCCACCGAGGAGGGCCGCAGGAAGTGGGACCTCTTCATCCTCGAGGTCCCTCTGCTCGGGCCCCTGCTCATCATGGTCGCGGTGTCCCGATTCACGCGAACGCTAGCGACCCTGCTCGCGAGCGGCGTCCCAGTGCTCACCGCCATGGACATCACCCGAAATGTACTCGGCAACACCGAGCTCATGCGGGTCGTCGAGGAAGCGCGCGCGAGCGTCCGCGAAGGTGAAGGGATCGCCAAGCCGCTCCGCCAAGCGGGCAGGTTCCCCCCGATCGTCACTCACATGATCGCGGTCGGCGAGCGCACCGGGCAGTTGGAGGAGATGCTCGTTCATGTGGCGGACGCATATGACCAACAGGTGGAGGTGCGGGTCGGGGTCGTCACCTCGATTCTGGAGCCGCTGCTGATCGTGGTGATGGGCGCAGTCGTTGGCGGCATCGCGTTTGCGATTCTCATGCCGCTACTCCAACTCAACGAGATGATTCAATGAGGAATGAGCGTGAATCGACGAAGACAAAGAGAACGAGTCTCGCTGCCGTGGGAGCGGCGCGGTGGGCGCTGGCGCGGCATTCTCAGCAATACCCGATGGCAGGCCCTGCTCGGACTGTTGCTGCTGGCGGTGTTCACGATCGGATTCACGAAGTACGCGCGACATCGCGTCCAGGTGCGCGACACCCGAGTAGCGATCGCTCAAGTGAAACAGGCCATCGATCGTTTTCGAACGGATGTAGGCCGCTGCCCGAGCTCGGATACCGAGTTGCTGCACCCTCCCCTCTCTCAAAAGCACTACCTCGATTCGATGCCGAGGGACGGCTGGGGGCGGCCACTCTCCATCCGTTGCCCAGGCCATTTCGAAGAGGAAGCCGATGTAATTTCTGCGGGCCCGAGTGGTTCGCTAGTGAAGGACGACAACATTCAATGAAGCGAACCGGAGGCTCCATGCCCAACACGACTGAGACACGCCTACAACAGCGCCTCGCCCGCCGGAGGCGTGCGGACGGGATGACGCTGATCGAGATCATGATCGTCATCACGATCTTTGCGATGATCGCCGGCAGTGTTGCGGTGGCCCTGCTGCCGCAGCTCGAGAAGGCGCGGATCAAGACCACCAAGACCGACGCGCAGGGGTTTCGTTCTGCAGTGATGCTCTACGTAGCCGACAACCCGAGAGGATGTCCGACCGTTGAAGACCTCATCAGCGAGCGCTACCTCGACGGCACCCGCCGTACCGCCGACGCGTGGGACACCCCGTTCCAGATCAGCTGCGAGGACGGCGACATCGCGGTGCTGTCAGCCGGACCCGATCTGGAATTCAATACCGAAGACGACCTATAGCGGCTCATGTTCCAACGCGTCCCAACCCGAACCAACGGCGGTTTCACCCTCATCGAGGTGATTCTGGTAGTCGCGATCATTGCGGTCGTGGTCACCGGTGCGACCTTCGGCTTGGGCGCGATCACGCGGACGCGGCTCCGATCATCTGCCTTCAAGGTCACCAGTGCAGCACGTTTCGCCTACAACCGCTCTCTCACGCAGGGGACGACGACCCGCCTCGTGTTTGATTTCGAAAAGAACACGATGGCCATCGAGGAGACCGAGACGCCGGTGACTCTCGCGACCGAGGAGCAGCTCGAGGCAGATCCTGGACAGGCCGTCGACCCTTGGGACCTTGCGCGAGCCCGGCTCGAGCAGCCCTTGGACGTAATTCGGCCAACCTCGCCATTTCACCCGATCACCAATCAGCACGGCAAAATTCTAGAACGATACACAGCGCAGCCGGTTGGTGATGGTATTGCGATTCAGGCGTTGATCAGTCCGCATGAGACCGACAAGCGCACCGACGGAGAAGGTTCACTCTATTTCTTTCCTGGTGGCGTCACGGAACACGCGGTCATTCAATTGAGTGATTCGAGCGAGACGGTCTACAGCGTCGAGATTCACCCGCTGACGGGCAACGCTCGGATTCATAACTTCGCCTACGAACCGCTGGACGAGCTCGACGATGAAGGGGATGTTGAGGACTCGATATGACTGGGCGCGGCTTCACCTTGCTGGAGGTCATGATCGCGGTCGCGATTCTCGGCCTCTCCTTGACCGCGATCTTTTCGAGCGAAGTTGGCGCGGCCAACATCGCTGCGCGCGCCCGCCGCCAAAACGTGGCCGCGACTCTCGCGCGGTGTAAGATGGGCGAGATCGAGGAGGTTATCGCGATCGAAGGGTTGCCGGCCATCGAAAAGAAGGACTCGGACACCTGTTGCGAGCACGCCCCGGTCGAGGGCTTCGAATGCGACTGGGCGATAGAACGGATCATTCTCCCCGAGCTCGGCGCTCAGAGCGCCGAAGACGACGGCCTGGGCAGCGACGATACCGTCGACCGTCGCCTCACCGAAGCTTACGATGAAGTCAACTCCGAAACGACGACGACGCAAGAACTCATGACGGGCGACGGCGGCGGCCTGGCAAGCCTGGCGCTTCAGCTCGGCTTTCCGATCTTGAAGCCGTTCCTCGAAGAGCAAGTGCGTAGGGCCACCGTCTCAGTCCACTGGAAGGAAGGGTCCAAAGAGCGCGGCTTCGACGTCATCCAATACCTCGTTTCAGATCAGCCGGCACCAGTGGACGAAACGGAGCTGGAGGACGCCGAATGAAACGTGGCTTCACACTCCTCGAGATCATGCTTGCCGTATCGGTCCTTTCTTTGGTCGGCACTCTGATCTATGGCGGCTTTTCGCAGACCGCGCTCAACAAGGCGCGGGTCGAAGCCGACGTGGAACGTTCTCGCATCATCCACATGGCGCTCGACCGCATGGCTCGAGAGCTCACGATGGCGTTCGTGTCCACGCATGTAAACCCGTCACTCGACCTTCGAGTCGTCGAGACGGCGTTCATCGGCAAGGACAATGGCAAAGACGACCGCATCGACTTCACGTCGTTCTCGCACCGTCGACTCTACCGAAACGCCCGTGAATCAGACCAAAACGAGATCAGCTACTTCGTCACGGAGCACCCCGACGACCCCGGTGTGCAGGTGCTTGCCCGCCGCGAGCAGAATCGAATCGACGACGACCCGCGACGTGGCGGCAAGTCGCAGATCCTCGTCGAGAACATCGACGAGTTCAACTTGGAGTACTTCGATCCCCTTCTGACTGACTGGGTCCAAACCTGGGACACGGAGGACGTGCTCGCACAGCCCAATCGACTCCCGACGCAGGTGAGAATTCGGCTCTCCGTCAAGGACCCGCGAGGGCGCGGCAAAACCCAGGCCTTTGGCACACGCGTGGTGATTCCCCTGACCTACGCCCTGAACCACGCGAACTACAACCCATGAACTGCACCGCCACGAGACCGCACCGCAAACGCTCCGAGGAAGGCGTCGCTTTGATCCTCGCGATCACGACGGTGGCGATTCTCGCAGTGATGCTGGCGGACATGCACGAGACCACGGGAACGGCTTTCGCGGTGTCGACGGCGCAAAGGGATGCCCTGCAAGCCGAGTATATGGCGAAGAGTGCGACCAACTTGACGCGCCTGCTGATCGCGAAGGAGCCGGAGGTGCGCCGGTTCGTCGACCCGCTCTATAGAGCCGCGACGGGGCGCCCATCCCCCCAATTGCCCGTCTGGAATTTCGTCAACGAGCTCCTAGCCCCCTTCTGCACGCCTGAGGACAGGCGCGACACCCTGATGGACATCGGGATCGACTTCGGAGATACGGTGGGATTCGATGGTCTGCCCGGTGAATGCCGCGTCGTCGCCGTCAGCGAGAACGGCAAGATCAACGTCAACGACCCGCTGTTCCTCGACGGCGAAAGAGCGCGGAACAATGTGGCAACCCAGTTGTTTTCGCTAACTGGGGGACACCTCCCAGAAAGCCCATACGATGCGCTCTTCACGAAACCAGACGAGAACGGCAACCTGACAACACGCATCGATTTGATCATGTCCGTGATCGATTGGTGGGATCACGACATCCAGCGAACGGACTTCGATCCTGGCGCCGGGGCTACTCGCACAGGCGGCACCGGCATAGAAGACGACTCCATCTACCAGCTGGGCGACAGCCCGTATCGCAACAAGAACGCTGCCCTCGATTCGATCCAGGAACTGCGGTTGATACGGGGCTTCACGGACGATTTCTGGGCCACCTTCGTGGAGCCGATCCCGAACGACCCGGCATCGCGAATCATGACGATCTACGCGTCTGGCCTCGTGAACATCAACGAGGCGAGTCCGCAGGTGCTCCTCGGGCGGATCTGCTCGTATGCACCTGAAGTCACCCTGTGCACGGAGCCCGAGGAAAGCCTCAAGTTCATCACGATTCTCGGCATGATCCGCCAGCTCATTCCGATCCCGCTGTTCAGTCGGCCGACAGACCTGCTCGACTTCGTCGAGGGGAAAGGATCCGAGAAAGGCCTGTGGGGAATGCTCACCGGCTTTCTGGGCGAAGAGAGCGAACTGGTGTTCACCCCGATCGAGATCGCCGAGGAGCAACGCACGCCGCTGGCGCGCTCGTTCGCAACTTCCGCGTCGATCTTCACCATCGAAGCCGTCGGCCTCGTGGGCCGCTCTCAGATTCGAATCGAATCTGTCGTCAATTTTCACGCGCGGTGGGTGCCTCCACCCCCCAACAGCGGCCGGATGCCGGGGTTGGGCGTCTTTCACTACTACCGGATGAATTGAAATGTCTTTGGTTCTGGGATTGGAGGTCACACCTCGAGTGGTTCGCGGCGCGTTCTTGAGAACGACGCTTCGCGGATCCGAAATGGAGCGATACGCCGAGGCGCCGCTCCCGTACTCGGCGGAGTCCGAGTTCAACGCGGGGCTACTCGAGGCTGCCATCGCGCAGGTGCTGGGTGAGGGAACGCGAGCCCCGGACCGCATCATCGCGTCGCTCAACGGCGACGCCGCTTCTCTGAGGTTGATCGACCTCCCCGCAGGGGTTGAAAAAAAGATAGCTGAAGTCTTGCCGGGCGAGCTCGGTGCCGTGCTTCCCTTCGATGTGGAAGATACCGTCGTCGACTACCAGATCGTCGATCGCGACGAAACGACGATCCAACTGATGGCGGTCGCCGCCCCCCGGGCAAACGTTGCCATGCGTCTCCGTGAGCTGCAGTCGGCGGGCGTCGACCCACGGGAACTCGCGGTTGGAGCCGCAGCCTTCGACGGTCTCGGCGCTCTGCTGGGAGAGTCGCTCCAGGGCAAGACGGTGCTCGTCATCGACGTGGGGCCAAGCAGCACAGACTTCGCGATGCTGACCGATGGTCGGTGCACGTTTGCGAGAACGGTCTCGGGCGGCATGGATTTGGTCGAGTCAGGCCGACGCGCGGAGCTTGGAGCCGCGTTGCAGCGAACGTTCGCAAGTTACCGAGCCCAGCGCTCGCAAGCGCCTTCCCTCATCCTGCTCTCCGGAGAAACGGCACCGATGGAGAGCGCCCGACAATGGCTCACCGAGCAGCTTGGCGTTGCGTGCGACGTCGCCGAGCTCCCGTCGGCTCCCGGCCCCGACGAGGAGATGCGTCCAAAGTTCACCAAGGCGGCAGCTCTCGCTGCGCGAGCCATCTCGCGGGGCAGACAGCTCGATCTCCGGCAGGGTGAGTTCGCGTCAAAGGCGGCGGCGAGTCAGATCCGGCAGCACCTGCGCCTCATCGCGGTCTGCTTTGCCGCGGTCCTCCTTTCCTTCAGCGTGTCCCTGATTGCCCGCTACCGGGTAGCCCGCGCGGAGCAAGAAGGGCTCACGGCCACACTAGCGAAGGTCAGCAAGGACCTGCTCGTCGAAGAGGCCCATAGCGCGCTCCACGCGAGGGAGTTGCTCGCTGCAGGGCCCCGCATCGATGACCCCCTTCCCCGTTTCGACGCCTATGACGTCCTCGAAGGGATCTCAGTGAGCATCCCAGCGGACATTCAGCACGACACGCGCCGGCTCCTAATCGAGATCGACGACGAAGGCGACAACGGCAGATTCGAGATTCAGGGCACGCTCGGTTCGATCGCAGATCGGGACCGGCTCGTGGACGCATTGAAGGCGAATCCGTGTTTTGCCGACCTCGAGAAGGGGTCGATCTCCACCGCCGTCGAGGATCGGAAGGACTATAAGCTGGTCGTCAGAGTCAGGTGCGATGAGGCAGCTTCGAAAAACGGGAAGGAGGAGTAACGTGGCCCTGGGAGATGCGCTAGACAATGTCCGAAACTGGGCTGACGCTTTGAGTGATCGCGAGCGTCGGCTGCTGACCAGCATGGCGGCAGTGTTCGTTGCCATCGGGGTCGTCCTTCCGATGTACGTCGCGGTCTCGAGTATTTCGGACATCGAGACCGAGAACGCCGAGATCGTGCAGGTCCTGGAGGACATTCAACGCTCGGAGCCACGCCTACGACAGCAGAAGGCGGACCGAATCGCGGTGCAACGCCTCTACAACCGCAAGGCCCCGTCTTTGGGGGGCTTCCTCGAAGAACGCGCCCAGCAGTATGGGATCACGGGGCTTGGTATCACTGATCAGCCCGAGCTCGACCTCGGCGGCTACAGCCGTCGATCGGTTCGCGTCTCGCTTCCTGTCGTCGAGTTGCGTCCGTTGATCGAAATGCTCGCCGACATCGAGAACAGCTCGTACCCCATCGCGATCGAACGCATTCAGATGACGGGGGGCCGCATGCGCACTGGCTACACCGTGAAGCTGGCCGTGAATGCATACGACCGCGAAAGTCCCGCAGCGGGCCAGGAGTAGGCCGTGGACCGGATTCCAGTTGAACGGATTCTGAAGTGGGCGGGGTACCCGCTCTTCTTCTTCCTGTGCTTCGTGTTCTTCGCGTACCAGACCTTCCCGTACGAACGGCTCGCTGATCGTATAGTGAAAATGGCTCGCGCGGAGGGCTACGAGCTAGAGATCATCGACCTGACCAACTCGGGGCTCAGCGGGCTCACATTCGAGAACCTGCGCGTGCTCATTCCGGCCGAAGGAGAAGGCTCGACCCCGGCGGAGGTCATCTTCGACGAACTCACAGTGAGCGCCTCGTTGTTGTCGCTCATGTCCGACACCAAGTCGTACAGCTTCGATGCAGAGTTCGCCGGCGGCGAGGCCAAAGGTGACATTTCGCTGGGCGAAACCGAGATGGAGGTCGAGGCCGAACTCGAAGACATCGACCTCGCCGCTCTTTCGATTCTCCGCAAGTTCACCAAAGTGCCGCTGACCGGGATCCTCAACGGAGAGATCTCTCTCGCGATGCCGAGCGAGGTCGCCGAGTCGACTGGCGAGGTGGAGATCACAATCGAAGGCCTCAACATCGGCGACGGCGAGTCAAAGCTGGAAATCCCTGGATGGGGTGGCTTGACACTCGACAAGGCAGATGTGGGCAACCTGGAGCTCGTCGCGACCATCGAAGAGGGCTTGGTGAAGATTGAACGCGCGACGTCGCACGGCAAGGATCTAGAACTCGACGTCCTTGGCAAGGTGCGTCTTCAACGCCCGCTCAACCGCTCTGAGCTCAACGTGATTCTTCGCGTGAAGATCCAAGACGCATACAAAGAGCGCAGCGCCAAAGTCGCGACCATGCTGGAGCTGGCATCTGCCGGCCTCAAAGCCGCGCAGACCGCGGACGGAGCGATCCAGTACACGGTCCTGGGCTCGTTCGCGGGGCGTTTGCGGCCCAGAGGAGCGGG
>CAXMRN010000068.1:0-10109 GCA_964195565.1 uncultured Polyangiaceae bacterium
CCTGGTCATAGGTATGACGGAAGTCCGATGTCTTCTTCGCGTGGCTGGTGGCCGGCGAAAGGAGAGCGAGAGTCATCAAGATGGCGGCCCAGGGCTTCATCAGGGACCACGCTACCGGACAGAGGTGACCAGTCCAGAAAAGAGCACGCCGGGGCGCGGGGAACGCGATGCGCGGATATGACCAACGGGGTGCCTTGCAAAGGTGGCCGGAGGGGGTTGAGGCCTGGGGCCACGCAAGGCGGGCTGCGGATCGCGGTCTGCGGCGGCTGACGCTGGCGCTGGCGCTGGCACTGGCGCTGGCGCTGGCACTCACGCTGACACTGGCACTGACGCTGGCAGAGTCACTGGCTTTGCTTCGCTGCCAGTTCCTCCACGAGCGGCATCAGTTTGTCGCGGGTGTTCAAGGATGGATCCTCGATCACCCGGTCTAGGAGCTCCCGCAGGATCTGTCCGACGGCCGGACCTGCGCCGCCGTCCAAGTGCGCGATCACGTCGTTGCCGCCCACCGCGAGGTCTTGCGTGCTGAGGGCGCTTCCCTCTTCGATCGTCTTGTCGATTCTTCCGCGGAGCTCCTTGAGGTGTTCGAGCTCTTGCTCGACGTCGCGGCCTTTGCCGAGGGCGTCGGCTTCGCCGAGACGCAGCAGCGGGTCGACTGTGTCGGTCCCTACGCGTTTGATGAAGCGGCGTACGGCGGCGTCGGTCCACTCGCTCGTGTAGCAGATCAAGTGGTGGCGGATGAGGCCGACGACCAGGTCGCGTTCGTGGTTGGAGAAGCGGTAGTCGCGGAGCCAGCGCTCGGCCATGTCGGCGCCGACGGTTTCGTGATGGTAGAACGTCCAGTCGTTGGTCTTATCCGACATCGCCCGCGTGCGCGGTTTGGCCACATCGTGAAGTAGCGCGGCGACTCGTTCCACGGGGCTGCCGACCGATTCGTCGAGTACACGCATGGTGTGTCCCCACACGTCGTATGCGTGCCACTGGTTTTGCTCGCATCCGACCTGCTCGAGGAGTTCGGGACAGGTCACTTCGAGGATGCCCGTCCGCCGCATGACCTCGAACGCGCGCGACGGGCTGGCGGCCTTCATCGCTTTCATCCACTCGTCGCGCACCCGCTCGGGGCTCACCTTCCGGAAGGTGTCGAGCGCACCGCGAAAAGCCGCCTCCGTCGCCTCTTCGAGCTCGAAGTCCAAGGTCGCGACGAAGCGTGCCCCCCGCAAGATTCGAAGCCCGTCCTCTTGGAAGCGCTCGCTTGGCTCGCCCACCGCCCGGAGCACCTTGGCCTGCATGTCGTCTAGGCCGCCAAACGGGTCGGCGACGTGCCCGTCCACCGGATCGTACGCGATGGCGTTGACCGTGAAGTCGCGGCGCGCCAGGTCTCTGTCGATATCCTCGACGAACACCACGCTATCGGGTCGCCGCCCGTCGGTGTACGCGCCTTCTCCTCGAAGCGTGGTGACCTCGTAGGCCTCGCCCTTCCACAACACCGTGACCGTGCCGTGGTCGATCCCTGTCGGGATCACTCTTCGAAACGTCTGTTGCACCTTCTCCGGCAACGCGGTCGTGGCCACATCCCAGTCGTTGACTTGCTCCCCCCGCAGGGTGTCCCGAACGCAGCCGCCCACCACCCAGGCGCGTTCGCCCGAATTGCGTAGCTCCTTACAAATATCGAGCACCGGCCTTGCGATTTGCTGGCGAAGAGTTCGATGTGGCACGTCGCTTCGATAACCTTTGCCAAGATTCAGCGCAATTGGCCTGAGCGGCTATCGAGGGTACACTCGGTAGTCCGCCCTCCTTCTTGCCCCCCTGCCCCCCTGCCCCCCCCCACAATCGAATGAGAAGACTCTGGAAGCCCTTACTTGGTTTGGTCGTCGTCCTTGCGGCGTTCACCATTTCCTTTGGTTGGCCGATCGAAAACGGCCTACAAATCGACCTCGACACCTCGCCGAGGGCCCAGGCCGCGCGCCAAAAGACGCCCTGGGACCTCACCAAGCTGCAGGTGATGAATCGGGTGATTCACCAGGTGAACGACGACTACGTCGACCCTAGTCGTATCGACCACCAGCGCATGATGTTGGCCGGCCTCGACGCGATCCAAAAGGACGTGCCGCCGGTCCTGGTGCACTATCGCGAAGGCGCGGACACGCTGACCGTTCAGGTCAACAGCGCCCAGAGCGAGTTCGCCGTCTCCGACGTATCGAGCCCCTGGAAACTGGCGGGCCGGTTTCGGGAGGTGTTTGCGTTCTTGCAGGAGGAGCTGAAGGACGAAGAGGACATCGAGCTGAGCCACGTCGAGTACAGCGCTGTCAACGGGATGCTCAAGACTCTCGATCCCCACACTGTCCTGCTGCTGCCGGCCGCCTTTCGTGAGATGCAGACCAGTACCCGCGGTGAGTTTGGCGGCCTCGGCATCGTCATCTCACTTCGCGACGGCTTCCTCACGGTGATCAAACCGATCCCCAACACGCCTGCGTCCAAGGCGGGCTTGGAGCGCGGAGACCGCATCGTGAAAATCAACGCGGAGTCGACGCTCAACATGCCCTTGCAGGAGGCGGTCAATCGCCTGCGCGGCACGCCCGGCTCCAAGGTCAAAATCTTCATTCGCCGACAGAACAAGGCCGAAAAGTGGGGCA
Source organism: uncultured Polyangiaceae bacterium (assembly GCA_964195565.1). Taxonomy (GTDB): domain Bacteria; phylum Myxococcota_A; class Polyangia; order Polyangiales; family Houyiibacteriaceae; genus SG8-38. Next base: position 2,631 of record CAXMRN010000068.1, read on the forward strand.
ACCCCCGCCGTGTCGAGCTCACCCGCGCCCGAATCCCGATTCCCTCCGTCGAGCACCGCATGCTCCGCGACAACGTCGGCTACATCAAAATCAAGAACTTCCAGGGCAACACGAAGGGCGATCTCGGCAAGGCCCTGGCCGACCTGCACAAGAAGCGCATGGTGGGGCTCGTCCTCGACCTCCGCGGCAACCCGGGCGGCCTTCTCGATCAAGCGGTGCAGGTCGCCGACACCTTCCTCGACGACGGTCCCATCGTGACGACGTCCTCGCAGGATCCCCGCGAGCGCACCGAAGAGTACGCCGAACGGGGCGGGACCGAGCCGCGCTACCCCATCGTCTTGTTGATCAATGGCATGAGCGCGTCCGCGAGCGAAATCGTCGCCGGAGCGCTCAAGAATCACGATCGCGCACTGATCATCGGCGAGCAGAGCTTCGGAAAGGGCTCTGTGCAGGTCTTGTACAAGCTCCAGGACGACTCGGCGCTGAAGCTCACCGTGGCGCAGTACCTCACGCCCGGCGACGTCTCGATTCAGGGCGTCGGTATCGTGCCCGACATCGCTATCAGCCCCATGACCGTCGATAAGGAGGCCATGGACCTCAAGGTCGACGAGTTCTTCCTTCGGGAAGGCGATCTCGACGCCCATCTCACCCACGCGAGCGCCACCGACTCGCAGCGCCCGACGGTGGTGATGGGCTACTACCTCAACGCCGAACTCCGTAAACTCCTGGTCGAATCCGAGCCGGGCGAGGAAGAGAACGAGGACCAGGAAAATTTCCTGATTCGATTCTCGCGGAGCTTGGTGATCAACGCCAAGTCACCCGAGCGGGTTCAGATGTTGCGCAGCTCCGAGCCGATCATCGAGCGGGTCCAAGAGCAAGAGACCGAAAAAGTCGTCCGCGACCTCAAGAAGCTCGGCATCGACTGGACCGTGGGTCCGGACAAGGGGCCCAGTAAGGTTCGCGTCGTCGCGAAGACCAGCTCGGGCGACAAACCGACGCGCGCCGGGGATCCGCTTTCGCTCCGTGTCGAGGTCACCAACGAGGGCGACCAGCCGCTGTATCAGTTGCGCGCGACCACCCGAAGCGACAACGCTTGGTTCGAAGGGCGTGAGCTGGTGTTCGGCAAACTTGCTCCTGGGCAAACGCGTTCGTGGACGACGACCCTTGGCCACTGCGCTACCGAAGATGACAAGCGCGTCTGCCGCGTCCCGCGCGACATGATCGATCGCGCCGATGCGATTCATATCGACCTCGAAGAGGCGCACGGGCATGCCCCAGCGCCCGTCGAGGTGCGCGCCACGATTCAGGCCCTCCCCGAGCCGCGATTCGCGTACGGGCTGCAGGTGGCGGACAACGTCAAAGGCAACGGCGATGGCCGCGTCCAGCGCGGCGAACAAGTCACGCTGTACTTCACCGTCAAGAACGTCAGCGGGGTCGACAGCTTCGAGATGCAGGCCAACCTCCAGAATAAGAGTGGCGAGGGAGTGCTCCTCCACGACGGGCGCTTCCGACGCGACACCCTGCGCGCCGGCGAGGAGTGGGTCGTACCCTTCACGTTCCAAGTTCTTCCTGACTTCGAAGGGGAAGAGGCGACCCTCCTGATGGTGGCGGGCGACACGGAACTCGGTGCTTCGGTGAGTCACAAGCTCAAGGTCCCCGTCCTCAACGAATCGGGTGGGGCCACCGACCTTGCGACGAAGCAGGTCGTGCGCCTCGATGCGGGTACCGAAGTTCGCGAGTGGCCGGGTGACGGGGCACCGGTGATCGCGACCGTCGGCGAACCGCTTCGCCTGTTGCAGACTGCGACTAAGGGCGCGTTCGCTCGTATCAATCTAGGCGGTGGACGTCCAGGCTGGGTGTCTGTGGAGGCGGCGTCGCCCGTTCAAGGGAAGGTGGCCAAGCCCCCCTCGCTCGCCTGGGTCACCGGCCACGCTTCGCCCGAAATCGAGTTGGCGACCCTCGACAGTTACGTCACGCGAGACGAGGTCTTTCGAGTCCAGGGCAAAGCGATCGACGATCAGCGCATCCGCGACCTCTACATCTCCACCAGTAGGCACAAGGTCTACTACGAGTCCAACCAGGGCAGTACGACCCCCCGAGAGCTCTCCTTCGACGCTGAGATTCCGGTGCACCCCGGGATGAACGCGATCATGGTCGTCGCCCGGGAGGACAACAACTCGCTCACTCGGCACTTCTTCATGGTGCGCCGAGATGCCGAAGACGGGTCGCTCATGGAAACGACCAAGTTTGAAGGAGCCCTTTTGGGCAACGGCAACGGGCACGAGTAACGGCTCGGAGGCCGCCGACGGGCTAGCCCACCGAGAAGAACCCCGCGAAACGCTCAACCCCGACCGGGAGTTCTCCGCCCGTGCGAACGTGTTGCCACATGAGCGGCGACAGGGTTTGCACCGCTTCCGCGACATCCACCGGCTCCCCAGAGAGCGCAATCTGCATGTCGGTTCGAGATTCAATCTCGATCGTGCGAATTTCACTGTCTTTCCAGGTGATGCAGAGCGACTCGGGCTCGAGCCCCGGGAGGGACTGCATCAGCCGCGCCGCGCCGTGAGACCCTGTGCCTTCGAGGAACGCGCGCTGATCGACCCGCCCATGCCGGCTGATGAGGCCCACCAAACGTTGTTTGAGGTCCGGGCTCTCCTCGACCGCGAGGAAGGCGGTGAGCGCGTGCGTCGGGTCCGCCGCATCTCGGAGCACCGCCCGGGTCAGCGCTTGCCGGTCGGGCGCGTCGAGCTCGGCGTAAGCGAATGCGAGCCCGTCGAGGGCGCTGTCGTCGTCCAGAATCTGATCCACCAGGGTCGCAAAGGACCCCAAACGCCTTCGATTCGCGCTGACGATGCCTGGACGCGCCGGTTTCACTGCGCCGCTATACCCCAGAGCCAGCACGGCGACTAGCCTCTTTATATGTAGGTCAATGTATTCTGTTTGACTTCATTCACCCACTTGGCTAAAGGAATTCTGTTCAGGAGGTGGCATGCCGGGCACTGAATTCATCACCCAACACGAGAAAATGGTCCACGGCCTGGCCCACAGGCTTCGCCGTGAGCTGTCCCTGCGCGGCGATCTAGACGACTTGATCGCCTTTGGATTCGGCGGATTGCTCGAGGCGCGACACCGTTTCGACCCAGCTCGAGGCGTCCGTTTTCAGAGCTTCGCCTATCATCGGGTCCGCGGAGCCATGCTCGATGGGGTCCGCAAGATGTCGGCGCTGCCCCGGCGCGTCCACGAGCGGTTGCAGGCGGCGGCAGAAACCACGCCCACAGCCGCCCCCACGGGCCTCGACAAGGCCTTCACACGGATGAGCGCGAGCCTTACCACCGCGACGGTGCTGCAGGGGCGTTTCGGTGACGAGAGCCCCGAGGCGGCACTCCTCAAGAACGAAAGCGTGACTCGGCTGCTCGCCGCCCTCCCCGGGCTGTCACCTCGTCAGCGGGTACTGGTCCGCGGCTTCTACTTCGAGGGCCGCTCGATTGATGCGATGGCGCGAGAGTTGGGCATCTCCAAGTCCTGGGCGAGTCGGCTCCACACCAGCGCGCTCCAACAGCTGCGCACGGCCCTCGAAGCGGATTGAGCAAAATCGGCCGAGCAGCCGAAATCCCGGTCTTCCCGGGACGTTACGTGCGCATGGATGTGCGCGCTTGCGCGCCAAATGCGCAATCCGTTGCGCACTTGAGGGGGGGTGTGACGTTTTTGGATTCAGGTGTGGCAAAAGATGCCGTTCCTTGTAAATTCCCGTGTAAAGAGTGCATGCAAACGCCCGTGTTCTGTCACTTTCTACAAGTGGCACGCAATCTGCATAATCCTCGCACAGCATGGGGGCTACCAGAACACAGGACCCGAAGGCTCAGCCGGTGGACAACCGGGGCGTTCGGATTATCGCGAAGTCGGTCTACCGAGAGCTTCGAAACAGCGGTCACAGCCGCTCGGACATCGTTGCGTTCACCAACGCCGTTCTCGAACTCGTGACCACTGAACTTCGCGACGCGCAAGAAGCCGCGGAATAGTCACCCGGGTATTCGGGCGGCGCTGCGTTGACTTCGGTCAAAAGCGCAAACTATTCGCGCCCTTGGCTGCTTGACCGAAAGCCCGTGCGCGCTAGGTTGCCCGCTCGCCGGCGACGCATTCGGACGGCGTTGCCGCACAGAGGGAGTCGAACGAATGGCTACGAAAGTCGGAATCAATGGCTTCGGACGGATCGGGCGCTGTGTCGCTCGAATCATCGCCGAGCGCGGAGGGGACGTGGAGATCGTTGGAATCAACGACCTCACCAGTGCGGAGATGCTCGCTCATCTTCTCGAGTGGGACTCGGTGCACGGCCACTTCGACCACCCGGTCAAGGCCGACGATGGGGCGATTTGGATCGGCGATCAGCGCATCCCGGTTTCCGCGGAGCGGGACCCGTCCAAGCTCAAGTGGAAAGAGCTCGGCGCGGAGGTCGTGCTCGAGTGCACGGGGTTCTTCCGCAGCAAGGAAGCAGCGTCGGCACACTTGAAGGCCGGCGCGGAGCGCGTGATCATCAGCGCCCCTGGTAAGGGTGAGCTCGACGGCACCTTCGTCGTGGGCATCAACAGCGATCAGTTCGACGCCGACAAGCACCGCGTCATCAGCTGCGCCTCGTGCACCACGAACTGCCTGGCCCCGCTGGTCAAGGTTCTCAACGACACCTTCGGCATCGTGAAGGGCCACATGGTGACGATCCATTCGTACACCAACGACCAGGGCCTCCTCGACCAACCGCACCCGGACATGCGTCGTGCGCGTGCCGCGGCGGTGTCGATGATTCCCACCTCGACCGGCGCCGCAACTGCCATTGGCCTGGTAATGCCCGAACTCAAGGGTAAGCTCGATGGGACCGCGATTCGCGTACCGACGCCGAATGTCTCGCTCACCTGCCTCACGGCACAGGTTGGCCGCAACACCGACCGCGACGAGGTGAACCGCGCGCTCAAGGAAGCGGCCGAGGGTGCGCTCCGAGGCATATTCTACTTCGAAGAGCGTCCGTTGGTTTCGATCGACTTCATGGGCAACCCGCATTCATCGATTTGCGATGCGGCGCAGACCCAAGTCGTCGGTGGCGACCTCGTCGAGGTGCAGAGCTGGTACGACAACGAGTGGGGCTTCTCGAACCGCATGGTCGACCTCACGAAGATCGTGTCGAGCGCGGGTTGATCCCGTGTTGGAGCCGATTCGTTCGATCGAGGACCTGACCCTCGAAAGCGTCACCACGTTCATTCGCGTCGACTTCAACGTCCCGCTGAAGGATGGCGAGGTCACGGATGACACTCGAATTCGCGCCGCACTTCCGACGATTCGGTACGCGATCGAACAAGGTGCGCGCGTCGTCCTGGCATCGCATCTCGGTCGGCCGAAGGGTCACGTGGTTCCCGAGCTTTCGCTCGAGCCCGTCGCCGTTCGCCTTGCCGAGCTTCTCGAAGATGGCGAAGTGCGCCTCACCGACGACTGCATCGGAGACGGCGCGCGCAAGGTCGTACAGGACCTCCGCGACGGCCAAGTCGCACTGCTCGAAAACCTGCGCTTCCACGCCGCCGAAAAAGACAACGACATCGACTTTGCGCGCGAGCTCGGCGGCTCTTGCGCGGCCTACGTGAACGACGCGTTTGGCGCTGCGCACCGGGCCCACGCCTCGGTGAGCGCCCTGCCGCGTCTGATGGAGGAGCGCGCCGCGGGGCTCCTGATGCAACGCGAGCTCGACGTCCTCGACAAGCTCCGGACCGACGCCCCGCGCCCGTATATTGCGATCCTCGGCGGCGCCAAGGTGAGCGACAAGATCGCCGTGATGGAAGCCCTGCTCGACAAGGTCGATGCTTTGCTCGTCGGTGGCGCGATGGCGAATACCTTCCTGGCGGCGCGCGGTTTCGGTGTGGGCAAGAGCCTCTGCGAGAACGACAAGCTCGCCCTGGCCCGTAGCTTGATGGCGGCGGCAGAGGAACGCCAAGTCGATCTCTTGCTTCCGATCGACGTTCGCGTGGGCGATTCGATCGAGGCCAGCCGTGCGCAGGTGACCGGCGTCGATGCGATTCCTGCTGACGCGATGGCGCTCGACATCGGGCCCGAGACCGAGAGGCTATACCGCGACCGGCTACGACGAGCCCAGGCGGTGTTCTGGAACGGGCCGATGGGGCTGTTCGAGAACGGAGCCTTCGCCGAGGGAACCCTCGCGGTGGCCCGTGCGGCGGCCGATTGCCCTGGGTTCAGTGTGGTGGGCGGCGGAGATAGCGTCGCGGCGGTGAAGCAGGCCGACCTCGCGAGCCGGTTCGACCATGTGTCCACTGGCGGCGGGGCCTCGTTGGAGTATCTAGAGGGCCGCCCTCTCCCGGGCGTAGAGGCCCTCGAGCCATGAGCACCCGCACACCACTGATTGCCGGCAACTGGAAGTTGCACAACACCGTCGCCGAATCCCAGGCGTTGGCCGGTGCGATTGCCGCACACGTGGGCAGCGGCTCGGGCTGTGACGTGGTGCTCGGCCCAGTCGCCACCTCGCTCGTCGCGGTCAAGCAGGCTTTGGGCGGCTCGGCCGTGGGGCTCTCAGCCCAGAACACGCACTGGGAAGATTCGGGCGCGTGGACGGGCGAGCTCAGCCCCGCGCTCTTGGTCGATGCGGGTTGCGGGTACTGCATCATCGGCCACTCGGAGCGCCGCCAGTTCTTCGGCGAGACCGACGCAGGCGTGCGCAAAAAGGTCGGTGCCCTGCTCGCACACGAGGTCGTGCCGATCCTGTGCGTGGGCGAGAGCCTAGAGCAGCGCGAGGCGGGGCAAACGCTCGATGTCGTGCTGGGCCAAGTCGAAGCGGCGATCGAAGGCCTCGATGCCGTCGCGTTGGCGTCGCTGGTGGTCGCCTACGAGCCGATCTGGGCGATTGGCACGGGTCGCACTGCGAAGGCCGAGGATGCGCAGGACGTGCACCGGGCGATTCGTGGCCACCTAGCGGAGCTCAAAGGCAATTCTTGGGGGGACTCGGTCCGCATTTTGTATGGTGGGAGCGTCAAGCCCAACAACGCGAACGAGTTGCTATCGCAGCCGGACGTGGACGGCGCGCTCGTTGGCGGTGCATCGTTGTCCGCCGACAACTTCATTCCGATTATCGATGCCGGCGTGCGCCGGGCGGAGAGCTGAGTTCATGTATACCTTTATTTCGATCGTCTACGTCTTCGTGTGTTTGTTCCTCATCCTCGTCGTCCTGTTGCAGTCCGGCAAAGGCGGAGGGCTTGGCTCGGCGTTTGGTGGCGGAGGCGCGAGCCAGCAGATCTTCGGCGGCGCCGGGGCTGGCAACCTACTCACTCGGTTGACCGCGGTGTTCGCCTTTACGTTCATGGCGCTTTCCGTATGGCTTGCGTTCCTCTCGTCTTCGGGTGAGCAGGCGCTCGATCGTGCTGTCCGCGATCAGACGGCCGCGCAGGAAGCCGCTGCCGAGACCGAGGCACAAGACGCTGAAGCCGCCGCTGC
>CAXMRN010000069.1:0-16337 GCA_964195565.1 uncultured Polyangiaceae bacterium
AGGAGGCGACAGGCGCGCACCATGGCGTCGGTTGTATCGTCCGCCAAGCGAGCGTCGCCGGGCCTACAGCGCTTGCAGGCACGGTAGCCGGCGCCCAACGCCGCCTCCGCGGTGTCGAAGAACTCGACGTTCTCGCGCCGAGGCATTCGTGACTTACACGCAGGGCGGCAAAACACGCCGGTCGTGCGAACCGCGTAGAAGAAGGCTCCATCAGCCTTCGGTGCCCGGGTGGTAACCGCGCGCCACTGGTCGGCTTCACTGGTCGCGGTGTGGGGCATCACTGGCCGACGATAGCGACGCTGCGCAAAAGCGCCAAGGGGGTTGGGGGCCACGATGGGCTTGGGTTCCAAATGCATGGGCTTCTCCTCGATGAATGAGAACATCGCACCGGGCGATCACCCTTGCCTCCCAGCGACTGACCTGCAATTCGTCGGAGCCGGACGCCCGCCGGCTATTCCGCGACGATCACCACCTTGAAGTCATCGATGCCATGGACGGTCGTGAACGCGCCGGTTTCGGACATGTTCGTGTTGCTTCGTATGTAGGCGAACGTTAGCTCGGCACCCGCGGAGCTGAAGTCCGGATGATTGCCCGGGGACCCGAAGTCCTCCGAGCGGAGCCGGCAGAGGCCTCCGGTGACCCAGTTGAGATTAGTGAGCAGCGGCGTCTCCGTGAAAACGTTGTAGCGCCGTCCGTTCTGAAAGACTGCGAACGTCCAACTCACTCCACCACCTTCGACGGGAGGCGTGATGACGCGCTGCGCCTCCGTGTAATCGATATATCCGATCGCGCCCTGCTCACTCGGGTTGTACGTCGCGGCCAGCCTCCTGTGGATGACGAAAAGGGTGCAGCTGACGCCGCAGTCCCCGGCAGGCCCGATCGAGTGAGTCATGCTGCGGTAGGGGGAATTGCCAAGACCACCGGAGGTCTCGCGAACGATAGGCCATTCGACGACGGCATCCGGGGTTACAACGGCGTCTGCTTCCCAGTTGGAATCCAGAAACTCGGAGTCGGTGATCACGAGCGCCCCGTCTGGAACCTCCCCGCACGGCGTGCCACCGCCACAGACCCCCTCGGAGTTCGGGCTGAAGTCGCCGGCTAGGAGCTTGTTCCACGTGGTCGAGCTCTCGAACGGCTGGTCCTGCGCATCGACACCGTTGAGCTCGATGCACCCACCGTCAAAGAATGTCGCGGTCACCTTCGAACTATCGCCGTCCGTGGCGTTGAAGCATGGCTCGTTCCGTTCCTCGCCGGCGTCGCTCCGGTCCCCGCTGAAGAGGGTCAGCTCCCCGTTCGATGGTACCCCATCGTCGTCGAAGACGATCAAAGAGGGCATCTGGGCGTAATCGTTCATCGTATACACCTGGCCAGCAAGATCGAGGGCGCCGACCGGCGCAACATTTTCCGCCTCGAGGCCCGACAAGGACATATCGACGTCGAAGCACCCGAAGCGCAGGGCTTGCCCGAGGTCCTGGCCCGCCGAGGAGAACGTGATCAGGGCCCCGTCGAGCTGCCTCCCGAGCCGCAAGGCGATCCGCCCATCGCCTTCGGCCCCGCCCGGGCCCACGAAGCCAGCCGATACTTGCGCGAGCACCTCGAAGGCTCCCACTACCTCAACCCGAGCGTCGGCGCTGGTAGCGATCGATACCACGACGTTGGCCGCGCCCTCGATGGACCGTCCATCCTGTGGGTCGCCGCTCACGCTCTCGATCGCCCATGTGATACTTCCGGAAACCGGACCATCCACGAGGACCGAACCCTCACACTCCGCGAGGTTCAGAATGATCTGCGTCGGCAGCACCCAAGTCTCGGGCGGCCAACTCGGCGCATCAAGCGTGGCGGTTCCACTCGCGCAGAAGCCGGAAAAATCGAAAGCCGCCTTTGGGACGAGACCGGCCTCTGGCGCCTGAGACACGGCGGCGATTCTATCGAGGACACTCGACACCGTGTTCCCAAACCCCGTGGCGAATGCAACCGCCGCCGACGCCCCCCCCATGGCCGGCGAGGCAGTGTCCACGTTCAGGCTCAACGCAGTCGCGGAGCCACCACTTCCTCCGGTCGCCCCGGTGCCGCCACCGCCACCGCCACCGGCGTTCGCGTCGCTCCCGCCGCATCCGGTCCAGGCAATGGAGGACGCCAGAAGAGCCGCGCTCAAGATTGCTTTTCGCAAGGTGATCTCCGCCCGAGGGTGGGTACGAGTTTGATTCCTTGGGATACTAGCGAGAATGAGAGGGTTTGGGGTCATCAATTCACATCCGGTCAGATCTGGTCACATCTGGGCCCGTCGGTCACAGGCTGTCGTAGTACTCGCGCGCTTCGACCGCGGTGCGCCGGAGCCCTTCTTCCGTGTCTACAAGGGGCGTGTACGCCAAGTGCCGCTTGGCCTTGTCGATCGAAAAGTAGTGGTCGATGTCGCACAGCTTCACGTTGGCGACGGTAAACAATGGCTTCGACACGCCGAGCACTTGGTAGACCCTCTCCCAGGCCGCACCCACCGCCCGAGCGACCGGGTCTGGGATTCGGACGAGCGGGATCTCGAGCCCCATGTTCTTTACGAGCTCGATACTGAACTGCCCTGCGTTGATCGGGGTCTCGTCGCTGAGGAAATAGGCCTGCCCACAGACCGGCGATCCCTCGACCAGCCGTTCCGCGGCCCGCAGCTGCGCGTCGACGAGGTTGTCGATGTACACATAGTCGAGTCGTGCGCTTCCATCCCCAAACACGACGAGCGGCACCCCCAACTTGAGCGCTCGGACGAGTCGGCCATAGGTGAAGCGCTCTCCTGGCCCGTAAATTCCGCCAGGGCGAATCGCGCAGGTCAGCAGTCCACTCTTTGCGTTCGCGCCGAGGGCCGCACGTTCCCCGGCGATCTTTGTGCTGGTGTAGAGATCGCGCGCTGTGCTGTAAGGAGCCGACTCGTCCCGCCCGGCCGCGCCCATGCAAAACGACGCTACGATGGAGCTCGTGTGGACGAGGCGGCTCACGCCACTCTCTTGCGCGCATCGAATCACGTTGTGCGTTCCCCCGATGTTCACCGATTCGACAGCCTCGACCACCGACCGCCGTGCGTGCGTCAGCGCTTCGATGACGGCGGCCGTGTGAAACACCGTGTCGACGCCTTCGCACGCAGCGCGCACATCGACTCGGCTGCGCACGTCGCCTTGGAACCAGCGCACTCCGTGCTGGGGTTCGTTGCACGGAGCGGTGTCGAGCACGTGGACCGGGCATCCTTTTTTGCGCAAGGCCGCGACCAGGTTCCGCCCGAGATACCCTGCGCCGCCCGTCACGAGGCAGCGCTGTCCGGCGAGTGGCGAGGTATCGACCATGGCGCGCGCACAGGTAGCCTGTCTTCTCGCCGTCAACAAGCTCACCCCTCGGTCATTTCCTTGGTGAAGTTGCCGAGGTGCTGGAGTACGCTCGCTTGTCATGGGAGTCCTTCGCGGGATCGGCATCGCGCTAATCCTCCTCTTCGGCGCCGGGGTGTGGTTCGTTCGTTACGCCGCGCCGGACACCGCACCCAATGATGTCGTGTTCGTGGGCGGTGACATCGTTACCATGGCGGAGCCGGCGGTCGTCGGGGCGATGTGGATCAAGGACGGCAGGATCGAGCAGCTCGGTACTGCGGGTGACGTGCGTGCCGCGGCTGGGCCTGGCGCGACAGTGATCGATCTCGAGGGCGTGGTCGTGATGCCCGGGTTCATCGAACCACACACGCATCCACTCGGGACGGCGATCCTTGGCTCGGCGATCGACGTGAGCGGCTTCAACCACGCCTCCCGTGAGGAGATGATGGAGACGCTGCGTGAGGCCCTCGGCGGCTTTCTCCCTCAGCCGTGGATCATCGCGTTCGGCTGGGACCCGATCATGCTGCGTGACCTCGCCCCTCCGACGCTTGCGGAACTCGATGAGCTTTCGCCGGACAAGCCCTTGGTCATTCTGACTCAGGCGATGCATGAGGCCTTCGCGAATAGCGCTGCACTGCGAGCATCTGGGATCTCGCGCGACACGCCCGACCCTCCGGGCGCTGCTTTCGGCCGGGACAAAGATGGTGCGCTCACTGGCGCAGTCCTCGAGGTCAACGCCATCAATCATTTGCTTCGGGCGCTACCGGCCCTGCCACCTGCGCTGACGGAGCTGATCCTTCGGTGGACCCTGGCCGACTACGCGCGCGGCGGGTTCACCACAATCGGCGTGCTCGGGACTGTCGGGCGAGCCAAGGATCCAATCGGACTCTTGCGGCGGCTAGCGGACGACCCGCACGTCCCGGTTCGCACCGTCGTCTATGGCTTGCCGGCCCAGCTCGACTTCGAGAAGAGGCCCGACTCCAACCACGACGCTCGCTTCGCCTTGCGAGGGGTGAAGTTCTGGATGGATGGTTCTCCGTACACCGGAGGAGCCGCGTTCGCAGAGCCCTATGAGGACACCAAGCTCACGCGCGAGCAGCTTCACCTGAAGCCAGGACATATGGGACCGCTCAACTACGAACTCGAGGAGTTCATCGAGGAGCTCGGTCGTTTTCACCGGGCCCGCTATCACGTCGCAGTGCACACCCAAGGTGAGCGGGCAGTCCAACTGGCCCTCGACGCCGCGGAGGCAGTGCTCGAAACCGACCCCTGGGACGACCACCGACACCGCCTGGAACACAACGCGCTCATCACCGTCGAACAGATCCAGCGCGCGAAGGCGCTCGGTTTCGAGCTGAGCTTTTTCACCGACCACATCTACTACTACGGTGACCGCCTGCCAGAGCTCGTTGGCGACCGCGTTGATCGCTACATGCCGGTGGGTACCGCGTTCCGGGAGGGTCACCGCGCCACGATTCACAGCGACAACCCGATGACCCCGATTGGCCCGCTCCGTGTGATGCGGACGTCGATGCTCCGGATTCCACGAAAGGGGACTGAGCCCCTCGCCCCATCGGAGCGACTGACGGTCGGTCAAGCGTTTGCGGCGATGACGATCCATGCGGCGCGACAGCTCGGAGTGGAGGAGCACCGGGGATCGCTAGAGCAGGGCAAGGCAGCCGATTTGGTCTTGCTCTCCCGCAATCCGTTCAACACCACGCCCGAAGATCTCGACGATATCGAGGTGTTGGGCACATGGATCGACGGCCAACCGGTCGACACCAGGCGGGTGTCCCGCCCAAACCTGGACATCGCCTTGCGCGCCGCCCAACAGATGGCGGCGCAGTAGCCGCAACCCCATCACGGCCCCCCCTGTATGCGATCCCGCACTCATCGAGGGAGTGCACTGAGCCAGTTAGTTGCAGCTCGTGCGGCTTGGTCGCCCTGCCCGAGAGCGTAATCGACTTCCAACGCGCCACGACGGCGAACCCCACGTTCGTCCCACCTGTCTCCGCGGTCTACACGTTCACACTGACGACTCAGTCGGGCGACCAGACCGACTCGGACCTCACCGTCCCAAGCTGCAGCGGAGGTCGACGCCATATCCTTCAATGGGAGTGACGAACGCCAAGCTGGATCTCGACGCGGTGTTGTCGGCGCAACCGGCGTTCGGCCACGCGATTCACGCGGTCACGCACCGCGCCTTTGCTGGGGTCGATCGCCAAAATGAGTTTGGCTGTCGCAGCGGCGCGGGCGTCAAAGCCCCTTGCGGAATAGAGGTGCGCGGCGCGCTCGTATGCGCAAAGGGCGTCTGCCTCGCGTCCGATCCGGCGCAACAGGTCCCCCTTGCGGTGTGACCATCGGGGCTCATCCGGCTTTCGTTTTTCGATGAGTTCGTAAATCTCGAGCGCTTCGATCATCCGTCCATGCTCGAGTGCGCTGTTGAGCTGGACACGAAGATCCATGGTGGTGCTTTCGCGTCTACGACGCGTCTTGTCTGGGATCAACTGCTTCCACATTGGACTGCCACAATCAGGGAGTCCTAGAGCAGACACCGTTTTGGTACCTGCGTCCACAGTTAATCTTCCCTCGCGATTGGCGCGTAGAGCACTCGTCCGGTTCACGAAGAGCAGGAATTGCGCGGACAGCTGAACAGACCTTCAACGAACGCTACATCGAGCACTCCTGCGTAGTTCGTGGAACTGACGTCTGTCACGCACCAAGGCCAGTCGCGCGTGACAGAACGACCTGAGTCAAGCCTTCGAGACGCCCGAACAGAAACCGCTCCGAAGGGCTGCGGCCGACCGCTTGATTGTGAACAACTTGAAGGTCGGCCTGCACGTATCTGCGCTTGTGGTAGTCGTGTTGGCGCACCAACTCATGCAGTGTCTCGATCGTCTTGGTCCGAGTCGGCCAACGGCAGCTGTCGCATTCCTCGCTCCAGGATATTGTCGAGGTGGGGCAGGAGCACGCGTTCGGCTTCGTCTAAACGTCCCATCCTCATGGCCTTGGCGGCAATGCCTCCAATCACTTCGAGCGTCCGCACCGGCGCCCTACTTCTGCGAATCGCTCCCGAGAATGGTCAGGCGTTCGACGACTTGTCGATGGAGCTGTCGTTGGCGTACCAAACCATCGATGGCGAGCCGGTGACGGAGACCTTCACAAAGGACTTCTCCACCAAGCCACGGAGTTCGACCGCTAGCGCGTCAGGCAAGACCTCGGCGAGGTCGCGTTCGCTAGTGGGCGAGGATGGATTGATCGTCGATCAGCAGGTCGACGACCGCAGCCCGGCCAGCGTCATCGATGACGACCAGGACCTGCGCCTGGGTGCCATCGGGCCGGAGAGCCTCGCCCAGACGCTGTTCGAGTTGCTGGGCACGCGCTTCGGGCACGTAAAAGCGGTTGAGCCCTTGGAGCTCTTCGCGGACAAGATAGGCGCTACAGCTTGCCCTCGCGAAGTCGCAGGATGCGGCGCGAAGGCTGGCAGAGTCCCTGGGCCTCGTGCGTTCGAGACAGAGGCAAGATGACTGTTCCGTGGCGCCCTCGTGAGGGTCGCCCCATTCCTCGACGATGCGAAACCGAAGGTATTGACCCCGAAGCAAGTCCCTCGGATCATATCCGGCGACGTCGAACCGCCATTCCTCTCCGTCGCGGTGCAGCCGCTCGCCGCGAACGATGCCTCCGAGCAGGACCAGAAGCGGCAAGAGCAGCGCGAACCATTGCCAAAGCGGCTTAGACATGCTCGCCCTCCGCATCGAAGGAGTTCTTCAGTCGCGCGGACGATCGGGCCCAGAGCCATGCCAGCAGCAAGCTGAGGACACCGCCGGTGATCAAGCCGAGGCCCGTGCTCATGAGGGAGCCGAACACCTCGAAGTAGACGACGACGATTCGGACGCCGAGCGCCGCGGTGAGGGTACTAAACGCGCCGCGATGACCGATGGACCAAGCTGCGAAGGCGAAGTACCCGAGGACGAGCAAGCCCGCCAGTCCGCCGACCAGCCTCCACTCCTCGTGCGGGAGCAGGATCGGAAAGAGCGTCGCCGCCAATGCGACCCCGATAGATCCGATCGCCATCCGCGCCTTGTCGCCGAACAAGGGCTTGGCAAGCGCCACCGGAACCATGCAGAGGGCAAGCGCAGCGACGCCCCCCCAGGTGACATCGCCGGCGTCGACTTGGACGTACCAGACAAAGCAGGCCGAGAAGCTACCGAGGACGATCCCCAACCAGGCGAGTTCCTCGAACACCAGCGCCGCCTTCACGCTCGTGCGTCGTAGAAGCCACCCGGACAGCAACAGGAGCATCGGCAAGGCCACGCTGACGGTCAGTGCGAGATCCGGCTGCCGGTCGTCTGGGGCGCGATCGATCCATTCCACCGCATTGACGGTGTAGGTCGTGACCAGGCCCGCGGCCCAAAGGGTTCCGGCGAACGTGCTTCGTGTGAAGAAGAGGAGCGGAAGCGTGGCCAGTGACCAAACCGCGAGCGCCAGACGAAGGGGAGAGCCGGTCTGGTACACCTGACCGAGGAGGCCAATCGAGGCGAGCACGAAGAGGTAATAGAGGATGAGAAGTGCTTCGGAGATCAGCGGGCTGTCGGGTCGCAAGTAACGGTGAATCGCAGCAACGAAGCCCAGCCCGAGCGCCAGGTCCGCGCCGAGCTTGAGCCAGGGAGGGATCAGCTCCCAGTTGGCAGCGACGATCGCGATGAGGCCGACGCCCACGGCCAGCGCGCCCAGTCCCACCAGAGCATACAAGGCCATGGGGCGTCGCTGTTTTTCTTCGTACACGCGAATCCGCGCGGCAGCGTCTGCATCGATGATCCCGTCGCGCATCCAGGCGTCGAGACGGCGGTCGATCTTCATGCGGTCACCCAAACTGACCCAGCTTCGCGTTCGTCATCGGGGCCGAGAGTATCCGGCAGACGCAGGACGGCAAAGTCTTGGGCCGCGGAGAGCCGTCACCCGGGCGGATTCCATCCGATCGCGCCCCAAGGCGGGCTGGCACCGCGCCGGCAAGGGATTATGGTTTCGAGATGAGTGACTGGAGACATGACGTCCCTCGGGTGGCGATCATCGGGGGCGGCTTTGGGGGCATGGCCGCGGCGAAGGCCCTCCGGCATGCCCAAGCGGAGGTGACGATCGTCGATCGGCACAACCACCATCTCTTCCAGCCACTCCTCTATCAGGTCGCAACCGCAGCTCTCTCACCCGGCAACATCGCGGCGCCAATCCGAAAGATGGTGAGCCGCCAGCAGAACTGCGAAGTCATCATGGCCGCGGCTACCGGAGTCGATCTCGATGCACAAGTCGTGCGCCTCGAAGGCGAACCGTACGGCTACGACTACCTCGTGCTGGCTACGGGCGCCGAGACGAACTACTTCGGCAAAGACGAATGGGCCGAGTACGCGCCGGGCATGAAGACCGTAGATGAAGCGATCAACGTTCGGTCGCGGCTCTTGCTCGCGTTCGAGCAGGCCGAGCTCGAGCAGGATGACGCGGCCCAGCGGGCTGCGCTCACGTTTGCGATCGTCGGGGCAGGGCCTACCGGCGTCGAAACTGCCGGCGCGCTTGCGGAAATCGTCGAATCGGTCCGAAAAGACTTCCGCCACATCGATACGACCAGCTCGCGCATCATCTTGCTCGACGCTTCGGATCGCATTCTCACGGCATTCGATCCTGAGCTTTCCGAGAAGGCCCAGAAGACCCTCGAGCAGCTCGGCGTCGAGGTCATGCTCGAGGCGATGGTCACCGACGTGGATGACACGGGACTCACGGCCAACACGCCCGAGGGCGAGCTTCGCATCGATGCGTACAACGTGATTTGGGCGGCCGGTGTCAAGGCAACCCCGATCGGCGCCTCGCTCGGCGTCGGGCTCGACCGCGGCGGGCGCGTGCTGGTCGAAGACGATCTCACCGTGCCCGGGCATCTCAACGTGTTCGTCGTCGGCGACCTCGCGCATCGCGTCGACCCCGTCACCAAGAAGCCCGTCCCCGGGGTTGCTCAGGGCGCGTTGCAAATGGGTGAGTACGCCGGCAAAGCAATCGCCGCCGAACTCCGCTCCATCGCGTACAGTCAGCCGCCGCCTTCCAGACGCCCGTTCGTCTACAACAACAAAGGCGAGATGGCGATCATTGGTCGGAATCGAGCGGTCGCGCAGGTCGGCTCCTTCAAGTTCTCCGGCTACTTCGCTTTCATCCTCTGGGCGACCATTCACATCTTCTTCCTCATCGGCTTCCGCCGAAAGCTCACGACCTTCATCGAATGGATTTGGAGCTACTTCTTCGGTACGCGAGGCGTGCGACTCATCACGGGCGACAAGCGCCTCCCGCGCCCGGTGATCCCGCCCCCCGATCCGAGAAACACCTAGTCGGGCCTAAAAGTCGGAGTGGACGAGAGTCCACGGAGCTGCCGGATTCCGGGTGCGATACGCAGGCCCCGTTGGGGCCGAGTACACCGTAGGTCGCGTCCTCGTAGAGACGTATGAAACGTTTGCGAGGGGCCCGGTGCGGAAGAGAG
This sequence comes from uncultured Polyangiaceae bacterium, assembly GCA_964195565.1. Taxonomy (GTDB): domain Bacteria; phylum Myxococcota_A; class Polyangia; order Polyangiales; family Houyiibacteriaceae; genus SG8-38. The sequence continues at coordinate 9,859 of CAXMRN010000069.1, forward strand.
GACTCGAACCTCCACCAATTTTACCACACTAGATCCTTAGCGGACCTTGCAGATCAAAAAGCCAACGAATTCAAGGGTGCCAGCCGGTCAGGAACGCTCGAAAACACCCTCGGGAGGTCGCATTTCTCACCACTCACCAGTGGTGAAGAATCGCGCACGCGATCTGCTCAGCGCCGATGACGGCGCGGCCGAAAGCGTTTCGCAGCGGCGCGGCGCGATGAAGATGGATCGTACTGGCACGCACGCTCGCTAGTTGGACGGGTTTGAGCGGATGGCCGTGCTGTGGCAGAAGCCTGATACGATGAAGCAGGAAGAACTCACGATCCATGGCAACCGCCTGAAGTATCGACTTGCTGGCACAGGCCCGCTCGTGCTGCTGATTCACGGGATGGCCGGCAGCGCAACGACTTGGAAGCAGGTCATGCCCGCGCTGAGCGAGCGCTTCACCGTGTTGGCCCCGGACCTTTTGGGCCATGGTGAGTCCGATAAGACGGAGGGCGACTATTCGCTTGGCGCCATGGCTTCGACGCTACGCGATTTGATCGTGGCCTTGGGATACAAACGAGCCACGGTGGTTGGGCAGTCCTACGGGGGCGGCATCGCGATGCAACTTGCGTATCAGTACCCCGAGCGCTGTGAACGATTGGTACTCGTCGATGCCGGTGGGCTGGGTTCTGAAGTCAATCCCCTGCTGCGGATGCTCACGCTTCCTGGCTCCGAAGCAGTTCTACTCGTGGCCTGCGCACCGCCCGTCCGGCGGGTCGTCGAAACGATCGGGCGCGTCGCTCTCCGCAAGAAGATCGAGAACGCGGCCGTGATTCCCGAGCTCTGGCGGAGCTACGCATCGCTCGGGGACGTCGACGCGCGTCGCGCCTTCCTGCGCACGCTGCGCGCCGTCATTGACCCGCGCGGGCAATCGGTGAGCGCGGCCGACAAGCTCTACCTGGCCGCCGGGATACCGACGCTCATCATCTGGGGCGCCGAAGATCGCGTCATCCCCGTCGAGCACGCCCATGCAGCGCACGCGGCAATCCCGGGGAGCTGGCTCGAAATCATTGACGGGGTCGGACACTACGTCCATTGCGAGGCTCCCGATCGTTTCGTCGAGGCGCTCACGGAGTTCATCGAATCTACCAGGCCTGCTCGGATCAAGGTGTCACGGAAACGAATTCTTGGGCCGTCGTAGCCCCATAGCTTAGGGGTCACCTTGTAGTTGCCGCGGTCCGTTTCAAGAGGGGCGCGCGGAGCACCACAGAGGTTCTGCTCGGACGGGTCACAATCCAGCCTTTCGACCGTTTCTGCTGGCCACGCCTTGCGCCTGGGTGGAGACTGTTGGGATGCTCCCTGTCCCCGTTACCAAGACGTCCGTGCGCTTCCTGCCCGATCCGACCCGGGTGATCACGAAGCCGTTCACGCCCGGAGCCGAACGCTCGGTGGACGGGCGCTCGCGCGCCGAGAGCATTCTGGCGCGGATCCTGGCGTTGTCCGAGTCCGAGGTGACGACGGCGTTGAGCACCACGCAAGCCCGGTTCGCCGCGCGCCACGTCGACTTGCGGTCGGTATTCGAGGCGAACTTCGCGGCCGTCGCGGCGGGACATGTTGCCCGAGCGGGCGAGCTCTCGGCGGAGCGACGGCTGCTCATCGGCGCCTATTTCACCCATGAGTACTCGATCGAGTCCGCCGCGCTCACCAATCCTTCGATCGTGCCGGCGCCCAACCAAGAGGGACTCGCTCCGGGCGAGCAGCGTTTCGTCTTGAGTCTTCGGGCCATCGGCGAGGGGCACATCTCGTCAATCGAGTTTCGCTCGGGCATCATCGATGCGGGCGGCCGGATCGAAATGGAAACGCCAAGTCGGCATGTGAGCACCGCGCGCCACCGAGCTCCGGTCTATGAGAAGCACATCTTCCACACCAAACTTCGTGAGCTCGACGCCTACAACGAGACCGCCGCCATTGTCCTCGATGCGCTGCCGGATCGGTTTGCGCTCAGTCAGCTCGAGAGCGTGATCCACGAGGTCGACGAGCAATACGGTCACAGACTCGACGCGGCGCATGCCACCCGAACGATCCACTGGCTCGCGTCCTCGAACTACGAAAGCTCGTTCGCCCCAGACTCGAAGCTCGACGAGCGCGTCCTCTTTCCGGCGGGGCCGACCGAGAGTGAGGGGATGGAGGATGCTCGCTTCGTCCGCTTTACCCGTGACGACGGATCCGTGACATACTTCGCTCAGTATACGGCGTTCGACGGCTATCAAATCCTCCCGCAGCTGATCGAGACAGCAGATTTCGTGACTTTCCGAATCGCGACGCTGAATGGCGAGTCCGCCAACAACAAGGGCATCGCGCTCTTTCCCCGCATGATCGACGGACGCTATGCTGCGCTCTCCAGGCTGGACAACGAGAACAACTTCCTGATGTGGTCGGACAACGTCCGCTTCTGGAACCAGAGCGAGGTGATCCAGACGCCCGAGCGCGCCTGGGAGATCACGCAGCTCGGCAACTGCGGATCCCCGCTCGAGACCGAAGCGGGGTGGCTCGTGATCACGCACGGCGTCGGGGCGATGCGCCAATACGCTCTTGGAGCCATCCTGCTCGACAAAGAGGACCCTGCACGCGTGATCGGTCATCTCGCCGAGCCCCTGCTCGAGTCCGAGGAAGACGAGCGCGACGGCTATGTGCCCAATGTCGTCTACTCGTGCGGAAGCATGATTGCAGGCGAGCTCCTCGTACTGCCTTATGGTTTCGCCGACGTCGGGACCCGCATTGCCACCGTGCGCCTCGATGACCTTCTCTCGGAGCTCACCCGGGCTCGTTGACGTTCGCGGGGGCGCCGTTCAGCGCGCTCAACGCCTCGCAGTAGCGCCGATACAAGCGTGGAAGCTCGGACCCGGGCGCGCGATAGAAGTCGGCGGCGTCGAGGTCGATCCACGTCGAGTCCGCGATGGGACTGGCGGCACGGGCTGCTGCGGATCGCTTCGCGAATGCCTCGACGACAGCGACCGCAGGCTTGGGGGAGGCGTCGGCACGCCATAGCCCGAAGGATCGCTCGTGGACCGCGAGGTCGAGCGGAGGAAGCCCCCAGATGGCCTCCGCGTAGTCCGAATAACACCAAAGCATCGCGCCCATGCTGCCGCACTCGAGCAGCGCGCCGAGGGCGCGGTCGATGTACGAAGCCGCCGCCTGCTCTTCGACGAGCGCGGGGCCGGAAGCGTCGATGGATCGTTCACCGGCGGGCTCACCGCGCCTTTTGGTTGGCACGCCGAACTCGGCGAAGAGCACGTCGGCTCCGCCGCCTAGCCACCGCGTCAACCGCGCGAGGAACGGCAAGACCCGCTCGTCGGTGGGGCCATCCGCCCAACTGGCGTAACCGGGGTACCCGTGCATCTGCAGAAAGTCGCAGACCTCGGCGGCCTCGCGCGGGCCGAGGTTTCGGTCCTGCTCGAGGTCTTCCATGTGGAGCCCCAGCGTGACGAGCGCGTTGGCGTCGCCGCCGCGGATGGCGTCCGTCACTCGCAAGAGCCACTCACGGGCGTGGGCTTTGTCGGGGGGGACCGCGCAGTTCGAATTCTCGTTTCCGAGGTCCCATGCCCACAGAGCCCTGTGCCCCGCGAGGGCACCCGCAACCTCACGCGCGAGCACCGACTGCGCCTGGATAATCGACGCGTCGGAGTACCAGCTCGTGAGGCGTGACGCTGTGACTCGGGCTCCGGAGACGACGCGGAATCGATCGTTGCCGGCCTCTTCGCCGAGAGCCCACGGAGGGATCCAGTTCACGCCGCTCATGTGGCCCATGAAGAGCGTGGGCATGACCGAGAGTCCGGCCGTACTCGCCTCGTCCAAGGTCGAGACGAGGCGATCGACCATCTTCGAGTCGACGCGCGACGGGGTTGGCTGGAAGTCTTCCCATGTGAGGAAGATACGAACCGAATCGAATCCGCACCCTGCGATCCGGCCGAAATCTGCCGCGACCTCTGCCGGGTCGAACGCGGTCCACCAGCCCATCGCCGTCCGAGCCGGCCAATAGTTGAGGCCGAGTCGAAAGGGTACGCCCCGGGTCGAGTGAGGGTCGGTGCTCACGCGGGGCTCTTGGACGCGGAGCGGTCCAGAACGCTCCGGTACACTGCGATGTACTCGTCGACCATGCGCCCCTTATCGAAGCGACGCTCGACCGATGCGCGCACACCCTCCGCGTCCAATTCAACGATCCCCGCTACGGCTTCCACCGCCTCGTCGATGGAGTCGACCAGGCGGCCGTTCACGTCCTCCGCGATGATCTCTGGCATCGATCCGCGCCGGCTGGCGATCACCGGTGTCCCGCAGGCCATTGCCTCGACCACGCTGAAGCCGAACGGCTCGTCGAAGCTCACAAGATGGAGTAGGGCGCGCGCGCCGCCGAGTAGCTCGCTCTTTGCTTCGGGTCCGACCGCGCCAACGAACCGCACCTTGTCGCCGTCGATGTGAGGCTCGACCGCGCGCTCGAAGTAGCTTCGATCCTGGACGATGCCGGCGATGACCAGAGGCAGGCCCGCGCGACGCGCGACGCGGATGGCCTCCTCCGTACCCTTGTGCGGATGAATCCGGCCGAAGAACAGGAGATAGTCGCGCCCGCCAGTGCCGAGCGTGAACGCGCCCATGTCGATTCCGTGGTGGATGGTGGCCGCGTATTCGAGCGAAGGGTGTCGATCGGCATCACTGATCGCCACGTAGTGGCTGCGCCCGTCGTACTTCTGATACACGGGGAGGATCTGCTCGGAAGAAAATCCGTGGATCGTAGTGACGACAGGGGTGTCGACCAACCCAGAGAAGCTGAGCGGCAAGAAATCGAAGCTATTGTGGATGAGGTCGAACTCAGACGCGCGCTCGAACACCGCCGAGATGTGCAGGCACTCCCACACCTTTGCGTCGATGGCTGCGTCTTCCGAATATCCGCGCGGGGCGGTCCCGACGAGATGAGCTTTGGTGATCGAGTCGGCGGTGGCGAAGAGGGTGACGTCGAGTCCCCGCTCGACGAGGCCCTCGGTCAGAAGAGAGACGAATTGCTCCCAAGGTCCATAGTGGCGGGGAGGAACGCGCCAAGAGATCGGGGCGAGGACCGCCACGCGGAGCGCGGCCCGGCCGCCGAGTGAAGGCGACGTCACGCCGAGCCCCGAGGGACTTCGCCGGTCGGAAGGGCGGGTGCGCTCTCCTCGTGCAGTCGCATCTCGGAGTCGAGCGCGCTCATCTCGGTGAGCGCGAGCAAGAACGACAGCGTCGACTCGGCCCCCTGGTTCTCGTTCGCTCGATCGGGATGGAGCCCGTCCCGGCAGCCCCCGGTCGTCGGGTCGTAGAGCGACGTATGCGCCTGATTTTCCCCCAGAAACCAGCTGAACGCGCGCCACATCTCTTGGGCCCACTTCTCGTCCCCGGTGACGCGCCATGCGTCGAGGCAAGCCGACACCGTGGCGCAGGCCTCGATGGGTTGCTGGTCGAAGCGCGCCCTCTCCCCGTGTCGTGGGTAAAATCCGTTCGAGCCGATCGGGGCGAAATGACCTTCCTCCGAGCTCTGGAGCTCGTTGAGCCATTGCAGGGACCCGAGCCCCGCCGCAACCATTTCTCGATGACCCAATCGGTTGCCCGAGACGATCAGGGCCTGCGGCAGGCGCGCGTTGTCGTAAGCGAGGATGTCCTCGCACCAGGGCCAGTCGCCGCCGCCTTCGGTCTCGAATCTCGACAAGAGCCGCTCGGAGAGCCGCTTCTGCAACACCTCGACCCCGCTCTCTCCTTGAAACGCGCGCAGGTACTCGTGGATACCGAGGAGCGTGAAGGCCCAAGCCCTGGGGCTCTCGAACTCCAAGACCGCCGGCAGCGCAGCATGAAACAGCTCGCCTCCGAGCCTCTTACGTCCCGCCTCGCGTGAGCGACTCACCACGGCGCCAAGCGCCCAGAGAGCGCGACCGTGACTGTCCTCGCTCCCGCGCTCTTCAAGCCATTCCCGGGAATACGCCATGAAATTCCGGAACCGGCGCAAGTCCTTGTTGAAGGCGTGACTCATGAACGCGAGGTAGCGAGACGAGAGAGCGCGAGTCGTCGGCCAGTCGTCGGTGCCCGCATCCTCGATTAGGGTCGTCAGCAGCAGGGCGCGGGCGTTGTCGTCGACGCAATACCCGTCTTCGTAACGTGGAACGGAGAAGAGAGCATGCTGGAGCATGCCTGTGTCATCCGTCATCGCGCGGAGGTGGTGGAGATTGAGCTCGGGCAGCTGGACCTGGCGCTTCGTGAGCGTCCTCGGCGCGAAGAAGGAGCGACGCAACGTCGCGCTTTCCCGTTGTGCGCGTTCGAAGCTAGAGACGTACTGACGCGCGACAGACGGCCAGGCCATGTTGCGCCCATACTCCGCCGCGCGCGCGCCTTGTGCCTGGAGCTCTGCAGGATCGTCGATTAACTTGTTCACCGTCGCGCTTATCGCGGCCGAGTCTCTGAACGGGACGAGGAGGCCGCGA
>CAXMRN010000070.1:0-18914 GCA_964195565.1 uncultured Polyangiaceae bacterium
CCCATGGAGTTGCCGCAGTTTAGGCAGCGGTAACACGCGCCGTTGCGGACTGTGATGTGGCCGCATTTGTCGCACATGGGGGCGTCGCCCATCATTTCGCCGAGTTGTTGGTCGAGGGCGTTGGCTTGTGAGCCTCCGTCGTCGAAACCGAAGGTGACCTGCTCGGCAGGCTCGATGGCCGGTGGCGGTTCGCTTGATTGTGCACCCTCGATGCGCTGCACGGCGGCCACGTCGGTCGGGTTCTGGAGCTCTTCTTGCTCTTCCTTGGGTGGCACCTGGGCGAAGTCGTATTGCTTGAGGTACTCGACGCCGAGGACGCGGAAGACGTAGTCGATGATCGAGGTCGAGAACTTGATGTTCGGGTGGCCCTCGACGATGCCCTGCGGCTCGAAGCGGGTGAAGGTGAACTGCCGGACGTAGGCGTCGAGCGGTACACCATGCTGCAAGCCCATCGACACGCTAATCGCGAAACAGTTCATCAAGGAACGGAACGCCGCGCCCTCTTTGTGCATATCGACGAAAATCTCGCCGAGCGAACCGGCTTCGTATTCGCCTGTGCGAAGGAAGACTTTGTGCCCGCCGACGCGTGCTTCTTGGGTGAAGCCCTTCCGCTTCTTGGGAAGACGGTGACGTCGAGTCGTCGGTGGTGTGAGCCACTCTTGAATCGGTGTTTCAATCGCGGCGGCTGGCGCTTTCGCCTCAGCTTCTGTTTCTGTTTCTTCTTCGGGGTCGGAATCCGCCTTCGAGTTGAGCGGCTGCGAGGACTTCGAGCCATCCCGGTAAAGCGCGACCGCTTTGAGACCGAGCTTCCAGCCCTCTTTGTAGATCTCCTCGACGTCCTCGACGGTCGCTTCGTTCGGGAGGTTCACGGTCTTGGAGATTGCGCCCGAGAGGAACGGCTGCGCGGCCGCCATCATGTGAACGTGCGCCATGGGCTCGAGGTACCGCTCCCCGATCTTGCCGCACCGGTTTGCGCAGTCGAACACCGGAAGATGCTCGGCGCGCAGGTGCGGGGCACCTTCGACCGTCATTCGACCGATCACGACGTCGTTGATCTCGCCGACCTCTTTGCCGGTGTGACCCCAATGACGAAGCAGGTGGAAGCCCGGCTTGCTGTACACCTCCGGTGCGATCTCCAGCCGCTCGTACGCTTCGGTCCCAATCACCCATGGGGCCAGCGCGGAGCCGACATCGAACACGCCACGAAGCGCTTCTTCGGCCTTTTCGATCTCGCGTTCGGTGAGCCCGTTTTCGAGCAACGCCTTGCGACCGCAGTGCGGCGCGGCGGTGAAGGTATTGGTGCCGGTCACGTAGGAGACGATATCGGTGAGTTGCGCGTCGGTGTAACCGAGGTTCTGAAGCGCCTTGGGCACGCTCTGGTTGACGATCTTGAAGTACCCGCCACCTGCAAGCTTCTTGAACTTCACCAAGGCGAAGTCTGGCTCGATGCCAGTCGTGTCGCAGTCCATCAGAAGGCCGATGGTGCCCGTCGGTGCAAGCACCGTGGTCTGCGCGTTGCGGTAGCCGTACAGCTCACCGAGCTTGCACGCGAGATCCCAGTCCTCGTGCGCGGCCTGGATGAGCTCCGACGGACATTCGGTCGGGTCCTCGTCCGTCAACCCGGGACCGCCGGCTTCATTGATGCGGTAGGCGGCATCACGGTGCTTGCCCATCACCCGAAGCATCGGCTGACGGTTGCGCTGAAACCCTGCGAACGGGCCCTTGCTAGCGGCGATCTCCGAAGACGTCGCGTACGCGTGACCGCAGAGGATCGAGGTCAGCGCAGCGCAGATCGTCCTGCCCTCGTCGCTGTCGTACGGGATCCCGAGCTGCATCAACAGGGTGCCGAGGTTCGCGTACCCAAGCCCTAGAGGCCTGAAATTGTGGCTATTCTTGGCGATGCCCTTGGTTGGGTAGCTCGCGTAGTCGACCGCAATATCCATCGCGATGATCAGGATGCGAATCGCCTGACGGTACCCCTCGATGTCGAAGCGTCCTTCCTCGTTGAGGAATTTCGAGAGATTGATCGACGAGAGGTTACACGCCGAGTTGTCGAGGAACATGTACTCCGAGCACGGGTTCGACGCGTTGATGCGATCGGTGTTCGGGCAGGTGTGCCAGTCGTTGATCGTCGTGTCGTACTGAAGGCCCGGGTCGGCGCAGCCGTGAGCGGCCTGGGCGACTTTGCGCCACACGTCGCGGGCACGGTACGTATCGCAGACTTCGCCAGTGGTACGAAACGTGGTCTTCCACTCGCCGTCGGTCTCGACGGCGTTCATGAATTCGTCGGTCACGCGAAGGGAGTTGTTCGAGTTCTGACCCGACACTGTGTGGTAGGCGTCGCCGTTGAAGTCGGACTCGTAGCCTGCCTCGATGAGCGCCCGCGCCTTCTTCTCCTCGCGGACCTTCCACTCGATGAAGTCGATGATCTCGGGATGGTCCATGTCGAGGCAAACCATCTTCGCGGCGCGGCGTGTCGTCCCGCCAGACTTGGTGGCGCCAGCTGCTCGGTCGAGCACTTCGAGGAAGCTCATCAGGCCGCTCGAGGTACCGCCGCCTGAAAGCTTTTCCTGCTTGCCTCGAACCTTCGAGAAGTTGGTGCCGGTGCCCGAGCCGTACTTGAAGAGACGCGCTTCGTTCTTGATCAGCTCGTAGATCGCCATGAGGTCATCGTTGACCGCCTGGATGAAGCACGCGGAGCACTGTGGGTTCTCGTACGCGGTGGCGGTTTCGAAAATGATGTCCTGCTCGGGGTCCCAGGCATAGTTGCCGCCCGAGCCTTCGATGCCGTAGCGCTGGTAGAGGCCACAGTTGAACCAAACCGGGGAGTTGAATGCAGCCTTCTGATTGATGAGGAGATGCGAAAGCTCAGCCTCGAAGGTATCGGCCGCTTCTTCGTCGGCGAAGTACCCTCCGAACTTCTCCCCGGCCTCGCGGAGCGAGTGGGCGACGCGAAAGACCAACTGGCGAACGCTGCGCTCGCCCTTGTTCTTGTCCCCGTCGATGCCGGCTTTGCGGAAGTACTTGGACACCGCGATATCGGTCGCGAGCTGGCTCCAGCCCTCTGGGACCTGCGCACCCTTGAGCTCGAACACCACCGAGCCGTCTGAATTCGTGATCTGGCTGTCGCGGAGGACGTATTCGACCTCTTCGAGCGGGGCCTCGTTGGGCCGGGTCAGCCTACGGTCCATCGCGAGACCGCCCGCCTCCTGTGAAACCTCGGCCCGGCGGGCGCCTTCGATCTCCAAATTGCTTGTCATTCCCCTAGTATCCAATGCCACAGCATACCTCCAACCAGACGCAACTCACCATCCGAGGGAATCCACCATCCATCCCCAGGTGGAGCACCCACTATCCACAATCGTCCCACAAGGGATTGCGCTGGTAGCCTCGTTACCACCACAACCGCTTGGGGGCGGACCTGCGAGGTAGCTCCGTGGAGCCGGACCAGTCAAGCAGAAACGATCGGCCCAAATTGCTTTCTTTCTTTCAGCTGCGATTTCAAAGAGTTGAGGATCCGCCACGGTGGCTGTTTCTGCCGTTTCGCACCGCGTCATAGAAGCTCTTTGATTAAATCGCACCACATGACACCTTATGTATAGTCACGAGGCATATCCTACTAGATGTAGGGGTGCACCCCCAAGAAACCCGCAACATTTGGGGTGGCGTGTGCTTCAGTCTCCTACATAGGCGGTGCTTTCTTACCCCGTGTGGAGACCGCTCTGCACGCTCTGACGCTCTCAAGATCGGCCCACAAGTCCGCGTAATGCGAGTCCTTCTGCCGGCGGCACCGTGCCACCACGACCAGGTGCGATAAGAACGGGGCGATGAAGGTGCACCTCGTCGACGGAACGTACGAGCTCTTCCGATCTTGGTTCGGTGCACCGGAAGCGAAGTCGCCGCGCGGACAAGAAGTCGGCGCGACGCGAGGCTTCATGCGGTCGATGGCGGCATTGCTGCGAGACGATGCGGTAACGCACGTCGGCTGCGCGTTCGACCACACGATCGAGTCGTTCCGCAACGAGCTCTTCGATGGCTACAAGACGGGTGAAGGACTGGAGCGGGAGCTGTTCGATCAGTTCCCTTTGGTGGAGCGCGCGAGCCAGGCCCTCGGCATGGTCACCTGGCCGATGACGGAGTTCGAAGCCGACGACGCGCTCGCCGCGGCCGCAATGAAGTTCCGCGATGCGCCCGCCGTCGACCAGGTCGTCATTTGCTCGCCCGACAAGGACCTCTGTCAGTGTGTCCGAGGCAACGACGTCGTGACCCTCGACAGGCGAAGAGACATCATGCTCGACACGAACGGCGTCCGCGAGAAGTTCGGCGTGTCGCCAGAATCGATCCCAGACTACTTGGCGCTCGTCGGTGATGCAGCGGACGGGATCCCGGGCATCGCCCGATGGGGAGCCAAGAGCACGTCTTTGGTGCTCGCCGAGTACGTGCACCTCGACCGGATTCCCGACGACCATGAGCAGTGGGGCGTGAATGTCCGTGGAGGCGCAACGCTCGCGCACAATCTCCGCGAAGACCGCGAGGACGCCATGTTGTATCGAACCCTTGCGACGCTACGAACCGACGCGCCGATCGAGGAGTCGCTCGAGGAGCTTCGCTGGACAGGACCCAATCGCCCGGCGCTCGAAGAGTTGTGCGCCGAGCTCGGGGAACGATCGTTGCTCGATCGGATCTGAGCTCACGAGAAGCGAATGTCGGGGTGGAGCGATTGGAGGTAAGCGCGCGCGCGAGCCACGTAGTTTGCGGCACCCACTTCAAGGACTTTCGCTTCGCTCGGGTCGGCCTGGCGGACCACTTTGCCTGGCGACCCTAGAACCACGGAATAGTCCGGAATTTCCTGGCCTTGCGTCACCAGTGCGTTTGCGCCGATCGTGCAGTACTTGCCAATCTTCGCGTCGTTGAGAACCACCGCGTTGATGCCGATCAAACTGTAATCCCCAACTTCGCACCCATGGACCATCGCGTGGTGACCCACCGTCACACCGCGGCCGAGAACCAAGCGAATCCCCGGATCGGTATGCAGGACCGCGCTGTCTTGGATGTTGGTCTCTTCGCCGATGACGATCTCGTCGGTGTCACCGCGCACGACCGAATTGAACCACACGCTCGACTTGTCCTTGAGAACAACCGACCCTATCACGTCCGCCGAGTCGGCGACGAACACCTCACCTTCGATCCGAACTCGCCGTTGCCCGAGTTCGTAGATCACTAGAGCGCGCTTCCCTTGAACAGAACCGGGGAATAGAGGTTGAGCCCGATGGTGACTTGCCACGTCTCTGCGTTCAGCTCGTTCGCGCGGGTCGAGAACCCATAGAATGCCGGGAAGCGAAAGCTCGCGAAGATGTCCATCATGGTCGTGCCAGCCTCGACGGTGTAGCCCGCGCCGAATCCGAGAGGAATGAAGTAGTACGGGCCCTTCACCAGCCCCGACGTGACGGTCTGAATCGTTTGGCTGATATCGAACATGTTCATCCCGCTGTGTAGCTTCAGGAACAACCGCTCGGTCGCATTGGCGACGAAGTTGAATGGAATGTTGAGCGAGTACACCGACGGGCCCTGCGGATTACTATCGAAGGTGAACTCCATGCCCGTGTCGAACGCGAACTGCTCGTTGGCGATGAAGCGAAGCGGGATGCCGCCGAGGAAGCCGAACTCGGTCCTCGTGGGGATACGAAACACGGCGTCGATCGCGAGCTTCACGTGTTCGTTTTCGAACGCCTCGAAGCGACCGTAGAACGGGATGTCTCCAAACTTGGCCTCGGGCGACATGCTGAACGTGATGAGGCCTTCACCACCGAAGCCGAAAGTCGGAAAGACGCTGACGCCCGGGAAGGAGCCCATGCGGTACCGCGAGAAGCCGATCTCGAAATCGTTTGCAAGTGTGATCCCGACACCGAAGTTCATCGTGGAGATGGTGCCGGCGGGGCCGACCCCGAACCCCCGGGTGCCCTCGTCGCGCCGGCCCACGACCGTGTCGAAGGTGCCTCGCATCATCCCCCGCGGCATCGTCAGATTGCGGTTGGCATATCGGACATCGTAGTGCGCGGACGCGTTCGGTTTGAGGGTGCCGACGGGCGGTGCCTCGGCCTCCTCGACCCAATCGGGATTGGTCGGGGACCGCTGCTCGTACTCGGTCGGAGGGGCATCGGACCACTCGGGGTTGGGCTCCGTTCGCTCGGGCGCCGCTGGCTCTCGGGCCGGCTCGACGCTGGGCGCGGGCTCGGGCGTCGGCGCAGGGGGCGGCTCGGGCTCCGCTGGCGCCGCGATCGGCGCTCCCCACCCTCCAGACTGGGCGAGTGTGACGGCCGGGATGGCGAGCGCCATCGAAACGATGAGCGAGAAAAATCGAAAGGCGGTAGACACGAACCGCCCATAAACCAATCCAACTGCGGTGCCAAGCGCGGACCTCCGGTCGGCCGTGGGGGCACATTGCGCGACAGACGCACATGCCTATACTCGCGCCCCCCTGGCGATGTAGCTCAGGCGGTTAGAGCGGGCGTTTCATACGCGCTAGGTCGGTGGTTCGACTCCACCCATCGCCACCAAGATGGTCCGGGGCGTTCGCACAAAGCCCGGTACGGCTCACTTGCACTGAACGTGCGTACTGCGTAGCTTGAACGTATGCCCGTAGCGTCACGACGACGGCTCGCCAGCCAGGCTGGCGCGCAGGCCGCAGGTTTGTCTCTGCTGCTCTCGGCGGCAGGATGGGTCGGCCTACGCTGGGGAGGCGTCGACGTGTCGTTGCCGGTTTTCGCGTGGGTGACCGCGGCGGCAACCGGCGTCGCCGGGCTCCTCACCGCGTTCTATGTGGAGCTTTCGGTCGGGCGGCGAATCGCCAGAGTGGTGCGCGTGCTCGACGCCCACGCCAAGGAAAGCAGCCTTCAACGCCTGCCTGACCTCGGCGAAGACGAGATCGGTGAAATCGGTCGGGCCGTCAACGATCTACTCGCAAACCTCACCTCGCTCGAAGTTCGGATGATCGAACAAGGGCAGGAGCTTCGCCACACTCGCGAAGAGCTGGTGTTGAAGAAGGCCCTCGGCCTGAAGTCAGCGGAGCTCGAACAGCGGCTTCGCGAGCGCGCACTTCTGTTCGACATCGTGCGCGCCAGCGCATCGGAGCAAGAGCTCGACGCTGTGCTGGGCGACATCGCCGCGCGCCTGGGCAAAGCGTTGCACCTCCGGGAGTGCATGTTGTTCTTGGTCGATGCCGAGACCCGGCGCCTGACCCTTCGCGCCGCGTACGGCTTCGAGCGCCCGGGCGAGATCCTCGAAAGGATCGTCTTGTTCGACGAAGACGCGCTCGGCAAAGTGGCCCAGTCTGGCGAGACCGTCATGATCGACGATCTCGCGAAGCTCGACGGGGAGGCGCTCTGGGAGCCGATCCCGCAACGCGGGTCGATCGCGATCCTCCCTGTGATCCACCACGGGAAGACCACCGGCGTGATGGCCGCGACCCGCGAGGGCACCACCGCGTTCTCCGAAGTCGAGAGGGGTCTCCTCGAAGCGATTTCGGATCAGCTGGGGCTCGCGATCCGTCACACACAGCTGTTCGACGAGCTGCGACGTGGCTCCCAGCACGACGACCTCACCGGCCTCGGAAACCGGCGGCTCCTTCGCATCCGGCTCGAGGACGAGCTGCACCGCGCGGAGCGATTCGGCCAGGCGGTGAGCATCCTCGCGATCGACATCGACTACTTCAAAGCGCTCAACGACCGGCACGGCCACCCGACCGGGGACGCCTCGCTCCGTAAGCTCGCGGGGCTGATGACCCGAAACCTCCGGCGCATCGACACGATCGCGCGAATCGGTGGCGAAGAGTTCGTTGTCCTGCTTCCGCGCACCAACCTCAGCGAAGCCGCGGGAGTCGCAGAGAAGCTCCGATCGATGGTGGAGGGTACCGAGTTCCCCGGTGGCGAGGGTCAGCCGGGCGGCACGTTGACCGTGAGCGTCGGTGTGGCGGCACTCCGTCCCGAAGAGACAGGCGCCGATTTGCTCGCGCGAGCAGACAGCGCTCTCTACGAGGCCAAGGACCGTGGCCGCAACTGCGTGGTCACCGCGTCTCAGTCGGCGGGCTCGGCGCGCTCCCTGACCAGGTCGCGAATCTGACGCAGCTCGAAGGGTTTCTCGAGGCACACCAACGGGGTTTGCTTCAAGAACTCACGCGCTGGCTGCGTGAACGCACCGCCGGTCATGAACACGAACCGCGAGGCGATTTCGGGGCACTGCTCTGAAACCCGGTTGAACACCTCCATCCCGCTCATCTCGGGCATCATGAGGTCGCAGAACACGACATCGAATGGCGCGTCAGAGCAGAGCCGTGCGATGGCTTCCTCTCCACTCGTAAACACCTGCACGTCGTGGCCGCGGAGCGCTCGGCGAATCGAGCGGCCCACGAGCGGCTCATCGTCGATGACGACCACGCACGCGCGCGCCCCAGGAGTGGCAGTCGGCGGCGCCTGCGCGGTCTGGGCGAGTTCGTCACGGGTGGAGGCAGGAAGCCGAACCACGAGCGTGGTGCCGCGATCGAGTTGGCTCTGCACCTCGATAGTGCCCCCCGCATCCCGGACTATGTTTCGGCAGATCGACAGCCCGAGGCCGGTCCCCTCCGAGACGCCCTTGGTGGTGAAGAACGGCTCGAAGACGCGGCTCACGCGGCCCGGCTCGATGCCGGTCCCATTGTCGATCACTTCGATCACCGCCCAGCCGTCCGCGTCGGTGTAGGTCCGGACAGTGATGCGGTTGGCGCCGACCCCGCGCGCGGGCATCGCTTGTGCTGCGTTGATCAGCAGGTTCAGGAACACCTGGCCGAGCCGGGACTCGTTGGCGTCTACCGGCGGAGTCTCGCCAAAGTCGCGCTCGAGCGTCGCCCTGTGCCGGATCTCATTCCAGCAGATGTTGATCGAGGATTCGAGAACGCTTTGCACGCTGACGTCGCCGCGCTGCTCGTCGTCGACGCGAGAGAACGTCTTGAGGTCGCGGACGATGTTCTGCATGCGGACGGCGCCGTGAATCGCCTCGTCGAGCTGCTGCTTCGCGTGCTCCCGCCACACGGCTTCGTCGGAGGAATCGATCTCTTCGCGGGTGAGGTGCAGGTTCGAAAGGACGTACATCAGTGGGTTGTTGAGCTCGTGGGCGACACCGGCCGCGAGGGTCCCGACCGAAGCCATCCGGTCGGCAAACGCAAGCCGCGACTCCATATCTTCACGCTCGGTGATGCGCCGGGTCGCCTCTTCGATCGTTCGCTCGGCGATCAGGAGTCGGGTCCCGAGGATCTCCGGATCGATAGGTTTCGAGAGGTAGTCCGAGGCGCCCGCGTCCAGCACGGCGTTGAGATCGTCCGGTCGATTGCGGCCGGTGATGACCAGGACCACCACATCCTCCCCGCCGGGCCTGCTGCGGACCATGCGGCACAGATCCAGCCCCGACATCCCCGGTAGGGTCCAGTCGACGAGCATCAACTCGAAGGGCCGTTCGAGGTGGGCCTGGAGCGCCTCTTCGGCGGTCGCGACCGAGGTCACTTCGTAATCTCGCTCACGCAACAGCTCGCGCAGGAGCGCCCGCGTGGAGCTCGAGTCGTCAACGACCAGCGTTCGCAGCGGGACTGTCACTAGCCCTAAAGTCTAATACAATTGGGGAAAAGGTTCATGGTTTCGTGCCTGTCTTGACGCGGCCTCTTTCGTAGCTATCGTGGGGGTGGATAACGCGCTGCGTCATCCAAGGAGGATAAAGACATGACTCGCAACGACCCACTTCGCCGGAGCGGAACCCGGCTGCAAAGACAGGGAACGCTCTGGTTCCAGCAAACGCGGAACGCGGGCGGGACATTTCTCGACGAGGCGCAGGATGCAGGCCTCGCGTTTGGTCGCGACATGAAGGCCGCGACCACGAAGCTTGGCGGGACCACGGGCCGTTCGGCTGAGGGGTTTCAGAAGGCTCTGCGCAAAGAAGCTCTCGAGTGGCAGGCACTCGTGCTGAAGACGCGCGATGCCTACACGGCCGCCTTCAAGCAGCGGCTCGACCGGGTGGAGGGCCAAGCTCAGAGCGCGCGAGAAGCACTCGAGCCAGGGGCCGTGGAAACGGCACTGCTCCGGTCGGCGCACGATCTGCTCGAGGGTGCACAGGGCCGCGTCGACGCGAGGCTGAGCCAAGGCCAGAAGCCGGTCGCTCGCAAGGCGCCAAGCAAGCCGAAAGCGGCCAAGCCCGCCCCCAAGAAGGGCCAAAGCCCGCTACGCAACTACGATCAGCTGACCGCCAAGGACGTGGTGGACCGTGTGCACCGGCTGTCGGCGCCCCAGGTCACGGCGGTGCTCGATTACGAGCAGGCGCGGAAGAAGCGGGCGACGGTAATCCGGGCTGCCGAGCAGCGTTTGGCCGCGGCGAGCTGAACACTCACGCGAAGCTTCTGCACGGCTGACCAGCCTGCACTACACTCTGGCCGTGGCCGAAAACAAACAGGTTCTCGTCGCCGACGACGAGGACAACCTGCGGCGCGTTCTCAAGGCGCAACTGCAGCACGACGGATATGAAGTGCACTGCGTCGCCGATGGCGAGGCAGTGCTGCAGGCGATGTCGGAGCATCACATCGATGTGCTGATTACGGACTTGCGTATGCCGAAGCTCGACGGCATGCAGGTCCTGAAATCAGTCAGTGGGCACTTCCCGAACGTGCCGGTGATCATGATCACCGCGCACGGGACGGTCGACACCGCGGTGAAGGCACTCAAGCTCGGCGCGTTCGACTACGTCACCAAGCCGTTCGACCAGGCGGAGTTCCGGACGGTTGTCGGCAAGGCGGCCCGCACCCGCGAGCTCTCCCAGAAGCATGTGAGCGGCGATCCGAACCAACGCGGACGCTACCGCATCATCGGCCAATCCGGGCTGATGCGCGGTGTGTACGACGTGATCGAGAAGGTCGCGGATACCCCCAGCACGGTCCTCATCACCGGGGAGAGCGGAACGGGAAAGGAGCTGATCGCGCGCGCCCTGCACGAGAACAGCTCGCGCCAGGACAAGCCGTTCGTCAGCGTCAACTGCGCCGCGATCCCGCCCGACCTGCTCGAGAGCGAGCTCTTCGGCTACGAGAGGGGGGCGTTCACGGGCGCGGTGACCAGCAAGCCGGGGCGCTTCGAGCTCGCCCACGGCGGGACCCTGTTCCTCGACGAGATTGCGGAGATTCCGGTCAGCATGCAGGTGAAGCTGCTGCGCGCGCTCCAGGAGCAGCAGTTCGAACGAGTCGGCGGCATCAAGACGATCACGGTCGACAGCCGCCTCGTCGCCGCCACGAACCGCGACCTCAAGGCTAGCCTCGCGGACGGCAGGTTTCGCGAGGACCTCTACTACCGCCTGAACGTCGTTCATGTCCATCTACCCCCCCTGCGCGATCGCCCAAGCGACATCCCGCTCCTGCTCGAGCACTTCGTGCAGAAGTTCAACGCCAAGCTCAACCGCTCGACGACCGGTTTCGAGGACGCGGCGATGAAGCAGCTGTTTCGCTATGGCTGGCCTGGGAACATCCGAGAGCTCGAGAACGTAGTCGAGCGCAGCATGATTTTCGCTGAGGACGGGGAGGTCGGAGCGCAGCATCTTCCGACCGAGGTTCGCGACTCGGACGGTGACCTCGGGCCGGGTTTCCTTGCCGGGATCGGAACGACTCCCGGAGAAACCGGCCTCAAGGAGGCGGTGAGAGAGGCGACGCTCAAGCTCGAGCGAGAGTTCATCGGGCGCGCCCTCGATCAGACGGGTGGCAACGTCACCCACACAGCACGGCTCCTCAAGATCTCGCGCAAGAGCCTGCAGAACAAGATGAAAGAGCTAGGCCTCAGGGACGACTGAGGGTCGTTCGGCCGCAATGCTGTGAGCCGAAAGCATGGACTCGAGGTCCTCGCGGCTCACGGGCTTTTGGAGCACCGGGTTGGGCACCGCGGCGGCGAACCTGCGAAGGCGCGGCGTGAACGCCCCGCCGCTCATGAACACGATCCGTTCGGAAAGGTGCGGATGGTCGTTCTTGATCGAGTCGTAGAACGACTTGCCGTCCACCTCTGGCATCATCAAGTCGCAAACGATCGAATCGAAATCCGGGTCCTCGGCAAGCCGAGCAAGTGCTTCTACGCCGCCGAGTACGGTGACGGTGTCGTAGCGACGTCGCAGGCGCCGGCGAAGGGCGGACAGCACCATCGCATCGTCATCCACGATCAAGATTCGCGCCCGCTGCAGCGGCGCCTCCGAGACGGGACGGCTTTCGCGGCGCGGCTCGATTGCCTGGAGGCCGGTCACCAGAGGAATGATCAGTTCGAAGCGAGTTCCACGATCCGCGAGATGGTGCACCTCGAGCCTCCCACCATGCTCCTTCGCCACCCGCTTACAGGCGGTCAGACCCAAACCCATCCCGCCCTCGTGGGCTTTGGTGGTGAAGCCCGCCGTGAAGATGCGGCCGCGGTCATCCTCTTGGACTCCGGCGCCGGTGTCGGTGACCGCGACCACCACGTCGTCGCCGTCCACGCGCGTCGAGACGACGATACGGTGCTTGTCGTAGGCGCCCCCATCGATTGCCTCCGCCGCGTTGGTCAGCATGTTGACCAGCGCCTGGGCGATGCGACCGGGATAGGCCGCAATCATCGGGACAGGCTCGAAGCGCTTCACCAGGCGAGCCCGGTACCGAATCTGGTTGAACACCATCGCGCAGGCATCGTCGACGATGCGGGTGATGTCGATGACTTCGGCCTGGCAGTCGTCGGCGCGTGAGAACGTCCCGAGGCTGCGAGCGATGTCTTGGATTCGGTGCATGCCCTTGTAGCAATCGGTGAGCATGTCGGCAGCATCGTCGATTACTTCCTGTAGCTTCGCGTCGGCAGCGATCTGCTCGAACGACTGCGGCGTGATCACCTCGCGCGTCGACAGGTCGACCCGCAGGGCCCTCACGAAGCGACGAATCGCCTGGTTCGATTCACGGAGGCTCTCGAGATTGGCCAGGACGAAGGTCAGCGGATTGTTCACTTCGTGTGCAAGGCCGGCTGCAAGACGCCCCACGGTACGAAGACGGTCCTCCGAGACGCCAGGGCCTTGCATGCCGGGCGGCATGCTCGGCGGCATGCTCGGTGGAATGCTTGGAGGAACACTCGGTCGCGACGCAGGCTGCAGTTGAATGATGGTCGCTTCACGGCCATCCCAAATCGACATGATCGACGTGGCCGTCACGACCGAGGCGAGACCGTCCGGGAGCTGCACGTGGTAGCTCATGGGCTTGCCTTCATCGGGGGTTCGGTGCTCGAACGGTTCGCCGAGAATCGCCTCGCAGTCGACGTTGAGCACCGCACAGGCCGCTGGGTTGATGAACAGAACGCGGTGGGCGCCGTCGAGCACGACGATTCCATCGGTGGCGCGGTTCAGAAGCAGGCGACTGTGGGTCTCACTCCCATGGGCGTCTCGCAGTTGCACCAAGCAACGGCGGAGCTCGTACTCCCGATTGATCGACTGTTGAAGGCCCGAGACATACGCGTCTGGGAGAACCATCTCCCAAGGGCGCTCCTCGGGGAGCGTGCAGGACTCCTCACCCAGCAAGAGGGTCGAAATCCCTCGCGCGGTCGCCGGAACCTCCGCGCCGAGGCCGGTGTCCCAGCAAACGACGTGGGGCGCGTGACTCTCGAGCTGGTTCAGGGCGTCTTCGTGGTTCACCGCCACCCGACAGACCACGGCTTCGGGCCACGCATGAAGGCTCTCGCGCACGAGCATGATGCGCTCCGGGTTGCCGGACGCGATCAGGACCCGGATCCGTCTCGCTCCTGAAATCACCGATATTTGCGTCTTACCCGGCAGCACTATCCCTCACGGGGACGGGATCAGCCTTGACGCCCCTCTCAAACCATAGCACTGTAATAAGGCGTTGTAGGCGTTATTTTGGGGTGATGGTGGAGGATGCTCGGTAAGCGCGAGGACGACGAAGAGCACGAGGTCCGGGACGTTCTTCTCGTCGAAGACAGCCTGATCGACGCACAGCTGATTCGGAGGCTGCTGCGGCGCGTGAGCTCCGCCTACTACCGGGTGACGCATGTCTGCACCCTGAACGATGCTGTGCTGTCGGCTGAGGACCTCGTCCCGGACGTCATTCTCGCCGACCTCAATCTGCCCGACTCGCGGGGAACGCAGACGGTAGCGAGCCTGCAGACATCCTATCCCGACATACCACTGGTGATCGTGAGCGCGTGGGAAGACGAGGCGATCTCGCTGCGATCGGTCAAGGCGGGCGCGCAAGACTATCTGGTCAAGGGCCACATCGACGGTGCGAACCTTCACCGGGTCATCCGCTACGCGATCGAACGAAAGCGAACCGAGCTCGAGCTCGTACGTCTCGCACACTTCGATCAGCTGACCTCGCTCCCCAACAGGACTTTGCTTCGTGAGCGAGTGGATCACGCGTTGGCTCGCGCGATGCGCGCAGGCACCGGAGTGGCGACCCTGATCCTCGATATGGATCGCTTCAAAGAGATCAACGACATGCTCGGCCATGAGATCGGGGACAAATTGCTGATCGAGGCCGCACGCAGGATCCGGGCGTGCGTGCGCGACCAGGACACGGTGGCCAGGCTCGGCGGTGACGAGTTTGCGGTGATCCTCGAAGGGGTGAGCGAAGCCAAAGAGGTTCTGCCGGTCATCGAGCGAATCATCGCGAGCTTGAACGAGGTCAGGGCCATCGATGGCCACGAGGTCAACAGCTCGACCAGCGTCGGTATCGCAATGTACCCGGAAAACGGGAACGACCTGTCGGAGCTCCTGCGGGCGGCGGACATGGCGATGTACCAGGCGAAATCTACGGGTCGAGGCCGCTATCAGTTCTTCGCCGACGCCATGCAAGAGGAAGCACAGTCGAGGCACGCGCTCGAATGGGCTCTGCGGCGAGCGGTGGAAAAGAAAGAGTTCGAGCTAGTCTACCAGCCTCAGCTTGGCCTCCGAACCGGCGCGGTAATCGGCGTCGAGGCGCTCCTACGGTGGATGAGCCCGACGCGAGGGCTTCTCACTCCCTACCACTTCATCGCTGGGCTCGAAGAGTTCAGGTTGATCAACGAAGTTGGCGAGTGGGTGCTCCAGACCGCATGCGAACAGATTCGCAAGTGGCACGAGATGGAGTTCGAGCCGATGCGGATCGCGGTGAACGTCTCCGCACAGCAGTTCGAGGACCCCATGCTGATCGACAAGATCCGCGGCGCGCTCAAGGAAACGAAGCTCCCACCGGAGTTCCTCGAGCTCGAGCTCACCGAGAGTTGCCTGATGACCGATCCGGTCCAGGCGAGCGCGCTTCTTCGCGAGATTCGCGAGGTCGGTGTACGCATCGCGATCGACGACTTTGGCACCGGATACTCGTCGCTCACGTATCTGCACGAGTTTCCGCTCAACGCGTTGAAGATCGACAAGAACTTCGTCCAGAGCGTCGAGTCGAACGATCGAGGCGGGCCGATCTCGAAGATGATCATCGGCCTCGGGCAGAACCTGGGTCTCGAGGTGATCGCCGAGGGCGTCGAGACCGAAGGCCAACTCGAGTACATGCGGGAACACGGCTGCGACGTGGCGCAGGGCTACCTCTATGCTCGCCCGGAATCACCCGAGGACCTGACGCCTTGGCTTCTGGCCAATCAGCGGGTGTCCGAGACCTACGTGCGATCGATTCCAGGGAAACAGCGCGCGGACGAAACGGGCACCTGAGCACGGAGCCTGGTGTGCTAGCGTAGCCGTATGACGGCCGCGACGATTCTCGTCGTCGACGACGAGCGAAACATTCTGACCTCCGTTTCGCGGGCACTCGGCCTCGAAGGCTACGAGGTCGAGGTTGCCGGGAGCGCCGAGGTCGCGCTCGAGAAGCTCTCCAAGCAGACGTTCGACGCAATCCTCCTCGATGTGCAGCTCCCGGGGATCGACGGGCTCGAAATGCTGGACGAGCTTCAGAAGCTGGAGATCACGACCCCGGTCATCATGATGAGCGGGCACGCCACGATCGAGGTTGCGATGGAAGCGACGCGGCGAGGCGCCGACGACTTCATCGAGAAACCGATCGGCAGCGACCGATTGGCGCTATCGGTCGGGAGAAGCCTCGAGCTTCGCGAGCTTCAGCAGGAGAATCGGGAGCTGCGGCGAAGGTACGGGGCCAGCGACGCGTTGCTTGGAGACAGCCCTTCGATGAACAGGCTGCGCGAGCAGATCGAGTTGGCGGCGAGGTCGAATGCGGCTGTTTTGATCCTCGGAGAGCGGGGCACCGGCAAGGAGCTGGTGGCTGCCGCGATTCACGCCGGTTCCGCGAGGGCCGCCGGGCCGCTCGAGAAGCTCAATTGCGCCGCGGTGCCCGACGGCCTCATCGAGAGCGAGCTCTTCGGACATGAGGCAGGCTCGTTCACCGGAGCTACGAAGAAGCGCCGGGGCAAGTTCGAGCGCGCCCACCACGGGACGCTCTTTCTCGACGAGGTGGGGGACATGCCGCCGCAGATGCAGGCCAAGCTGCTCCGGGTGCTGCAAGAAGGCGAGGTCGAGCGGGTCGGCGCGAGTTCGACGGTCTCGGTCGATGTACGGGTGGTGGCGGCGACGAACAAGTCGCTCGAAGCAGAGATCGAGGCAGGCAGATTTCGCGCGGATTTGTTCGACCGGCTCAATGTCGTGCCACTGAGGGTGCCGGCACTCGCGGAGCGCATCGAGGACGTGCCGATGCTCGCAGAGCACTTCCTGAGGCTCGCGTGCGAGATGCACGAACGCCCCGGCAAGGAAATATCGGAGGGGGCGATGCGATTGTTGAAAGCATACCCGTACCCGGGGAACGTTCGCGAGCTACGAAACCTGGTCGAGCGCCTCGTCATCCTCACGCGAGACGAGAGCGTCAGCGAAACCGAGGCCAGGGCCTTGCTGCCAATCGACCCCCGCGGGGGGTCCGGAGGCTATTTTTCCCCTGAAACACCGCTTCGCGAGATGGTCGAGGCCGCGGAGCGGGACTTCATCACACGGGCCCTCGAGTTCCGGCAGGGGCACGTGACCAAGACCGCCGCCGACCTCGGCCTCGAGCGCAGCCACCTCTACAAGAAGATGCGTGCGCTCGGAATCCGCAAACCGGAAGCCGAGTGAGATTGCGTTCTTCGCCGCGACAACATACAGATCGGCGAACCTACCGAGGCCACCTTGTTCGACAACCTGCTCCCCATCGATCCTGAAATCGCAGCGCGCATGGAGGCGCTCGACCTCGAATTCAACAAATTCGGGATCGACCCATACGGGATCGACAAGGCCGATCTGACGCGGTTCATCTCGGTGTTTGCCTGGATTTACAGGTATTATTTCAAAGTCGATGTGCACGGCCTCGACCACGTGCCGTCGCAGGGCAGGGGCATCCTCGTTGGCAACCACTCGGGAGGGGTCGCCATCGACGGGATGATGGTCATGGGGTCGATGTTGCTCGACGCCGAGCCTCCGCGTCTCCCGCATGGGATGATCGACAAGTTCATTCACGAATTCCCATTGGCTTCGCAGATCATGAGCCGCGCAGGCCAGTTCACTGGAAACCCCGATCAAGCCAAACGCTTGTTGAACGCAGAGCGAATCATCCTCTCCTTCCCCGAAGGCGCCCGAGGCACCGCGAAGCTCGCGAAGGACGCGGACTCCTTGGTCGGCTTCGGAACGGGATTCATGCGCCTCGCGCTCGAAACCAAGAGCCCGATCGTGCCGTTCGGCTTCGTCGGCGGAGGGGATGCGCTCCCCACGATTGCAAATCTCAAGCGGCTCGGGCGCTTGTTTGGCGTCCCGTACATCCCCGTCACGAAGTGGATCTTTCTCGTGCCAAAGCCCACGCGGTTTCAGCTGCTCTACGGCAAGCCCATGTATTTCGAAGGCTCGGGCCACGAACGCGACGAAGTCGTAATCGCGATGGTCGACGAGGTGAAAGAACGCATTCGCGACTTGATTCGACAAGGTCGGCAGCTCAGAGAGAAGGAGATCTCGGAAGAGGATCTCGTGCTGTAATGAAAGTTTTGGTAACAGGCATCAGCGGGATGCTCGGGCGTTTGACGGCCTTGAAGCTTCTGCAGCATGGGTATGAGGTAATCGGCATCGATCGCCGGCCGTGGCCCGAGGCGCCCGACGCGGTCGAGCTATTCCAGGCCGACATCCGGAAGCGACCCGCGGAAGACGTGTTCCGCACCCACCGGCCTGACGCGGCCATTCACATGGCCACCGTGACGCACCTCGTGCACCGAAGCCCCGACCGCATGCGCGTCAATCTCTACGGCACGCGCGCGTTCATCCATCACTGTCACAGTTACGGGGTGAAGCAGGCGGTGTTTGTCGGGCGCCATACGTTCTACGGCGCGGCGGCGGACTCGCCGCTGTACCACACCGAAGATGAGCCTCCGATGTCGGCTCACACCTTCCCGGAACTCGCCGATTTGGTGGCAGCCGACCTGTACGCGGCGTCGTCGTTGTGGCGCTACCCAGAGATCGCGACCGCCGTGCTTCGCGTCGCCTATACCCTGGGCCCGAGCAAGCACGGAACGCTATCGTCCTTCCTCCGCGGCCCGAACGTCCCGCTGATCATGGGGTTCGATCCGCTCTTCCACTTCATGCACGAAGAAGACGCCGCCGAAGCGATCGTCACCGCATTGGCCCACAAGCTCCACGGCATCTTCAACGTCTCCGGCCCTTCCCCGGTCCCACTCTCGACCATCGTCCGCGCCGCCGGCCGCCGCCCCCTCGCCGTCCCCGCCTCGTTGTTCAAGCTGGGCCTCGGCCGCCTCGGACTCCCCTACATCCCATCAGGCGCCATCGACCACCTCAAATACCCCATCGTCGTAGACAGCGACGCCTTCCGCAGGGCCACCCGGTACACCTACGCCTACGACGAACGCGAAACAATCAACAGCTTCCGCACCGCCCGCTAGCTA
>CAXMRN010000071.1:0-36746 GCA_964195565.1 uncultured Polyangiaceae bacterium
AGGCTGGTCGATGGAGTTCCACTGCGAGCCGATCGAGTAGCGACGCTCGACGCGGTGCGGGACGCTACCGGGCGCCGCCCTTGACCAGGGTCAGCATCGGCTTGGGCGCGTAGCCGGCGAGGTAGCCGCTTTCTTCGGCGATGTAGACCCAACCGCGTTCGTCGACCCGCATCAGGTCGGGGACGAGGTCGCAGGGTAGGCTTGCGGAGAGCTTCTGTCCGTCGGCGGGGCGCACGACGTGGACCGACGATGCCGGGACGAAGAGCGCACCACCGCGGAGTACGGGCTCGAGCCGGCGTGGGATCTCGTCTGCGAGCGCGTCTGCGAGGTTCGTGCTCCACCGGACCTTGCCCGAGCGCACGTCGAGCGCGCTCAGTTGACCGAATGGGGCGTTGACGACCCAGGTTTCGTCGATGGTCAATCCGGCGCCGCCGATGCCGAGGCCCGGGTCCTTGGTTTCCCAGAGAGATTTGCCGGTCTGCAGGCAGTGTGCGGAAAGGGCGGCCTCTTCGCCTGCCGTTGAAATGAGCGCGACGTTGGCTGCAGCGCAAGGGTCGGAGGTCGGCGGACCTGGAAGCTCGCGCTGCCACCGCGGTTGGCCGCTATAGAGATCGATGGCGAACAGCGCGCCCTCATGCCGGCCTCGAACCGCGGCCGCGATGACCGTTTCGTTGCTGACGAGCGGCTTGAACTGGAAGCATCCGCGCTCGGCAAAGCGCCAGACGTCTTCGCCAGTGGCGATGTCGAGCGCGTGGATCGCCTCTTCGCCGCAGGTCACCAAGAGAACGCGGCCGACCTTGGTCATGCGGAACTCCCCGCCGCTTCGCGAGGCGAAGCGCCACCGTGGCTCCCCGGTTCGGACGTCGATCGCGACGAGCCGGTGGCTGCCTTCGGTGACCACCGCGACTGGTGGCATGTTATCGCCGCCGGCCATCAACCCAACCGGTGGGCCTCCGATTCGAGGTGTGATCTGCGTGGTGCAGTAGGGTTCGCCGTCCTCCACGTTGCAGAGCTCGACTTCTCCGTCGGCCGAGAGGCGAATCAGCACCGAGCCGGCCATCAATGTCGTGGACGCCTGACCCGGTCGTGCCCACAGCACCTTGCCGTCGTCGCGAGAGACGGCCACCACGTGGGTCTGCGTCGCGACGACCAGACGGTCCCCACACATGAACACCGAGTTGGCGTCCAGACCTTCGAGGCAGATGCGCCAGCGTTCCTCGAACTGGAGCGACGGAAGCCTGCTCGGCACCTCCGCCGCCTCGGTCTCACCCTCACCGTTGTTGTGAATACGGAGGCGATCGGGGTCGAGGTTGACGAAGCTGTCGGCGCTTCGGCGGGAGCGGATCTCGCGGCGGAGCGCGCGCACTTCTTGGCGAAGCGCGCGGACGCGAAGGTTGCGGCTCTGCCCACGGTCCGAAGCGACCAGGCTCCGAAGCAGATCGCTAGCCAGCTTGAGGATCGGGAGGGCGGCCTCCGCGATGGTGAGCGAGGTAGCGGTCAGGTCTCCGTGGCTGTCCGAAGAGAGCTCTACCGTGACGAGTTGGTGCGACGACTTTCGCATCGCAACCTGGAATCTACCTGCCCGAAGACGCACATGCGTGGGGCGTGCGCTGTCCCAGGAATCGACGAGTGTTCGCACTGCGACCACCATCCGGTGAGCTGCCAGCATGATCGGGCCGCGCACCAGAGAAAGCCGGCGTCCTCGCACGAAAGCCCACAGGTGACCGTCGAAGAGTAGCGCGTGTACGTCGGCGCGCGCGGATCGGCCCTGCGTCGTCGAAGAAGAAGGGTAGACAGCGGCCTCATAGCCAAAGGCCAGCGGCACGTGCTCGCCTGGCGTGTCCAGTTCTCCGCCACGCTGGGTCATTGGTGCAACGAGACCCTCGGGGTCCGGCTTGATCTTGGTGGCTAGTGCCCGTTCAGCTACGCGGATCGCGATCTGACGGGCGGTGGGGTCGGCCTCTTGCCCGGCCATCTCAAGCATCGACTGTGCACAGGTGTCCAGCAACCGCCGGAGGGGGACCGCACGGTCGAGCTGGTAGACGACCGGCGCGCTGGCGGTGCCGTAGCAGCTCACCAGGACGGAGTCGCCGCGGCGAACCAATGCGTACTCGATTGCGGCGGTCGCCAGCGGCAGTAAGGCTTTGCGTTTGGCGCCGATCGCGAGGGCCGCCGCTGCAGCGGTGAGCTCGGCGAGAGCCGGGGTTTCCACGTCGTGACCTCCGCCAAGGAGGAGATGTGGAATACCGGAACTAGTGCGTTTTTTGGCGTATGAGAGCGATTCGTCCACGTGGCCGACCATCTTGTTCTTCCAACGCGAGCTGGGAGGAAAATGGTACTTGGTGCGCTCAGTTTGGATCCAATAATAGGCGTGTCGGCGCATATGTTGACAGCGCTGGTGGCGCTGAGCTCATCGCGCTTGGGGTGCCCGGACGGCTCGTGGATGCGGCTCGGACCGCCTGGCCGCGGCGTTGAGATCCGGCTCCCCGAGGAGCGCGCGCATCCCGACGCGGTAGCCCTCTGCCGAGTGGTGGGCGCCCAGGTATTGATAGGCGTTCTCGCGGACCCTAGATGCTTCCGCAGTGTTCCGTAGCACCAGTCTTACGCCCGCTGCGAGTGCGTGAGGGTCGTCGTTGGGGACCGTCACGCAGACGTTCCTCAGCGGTAGTCCGGCTGTCGCCCGATCCATAGCAACCACCGGTAGGCCGCGGGCGAATGCGTCGAGCATCTTGATCGGTAGGCCGCCTTCGGTCCGTCTTGGAACCCAGGCGAGGTCGCTTGCCGCGTGCGCGAGCCGACGAGCAGGTTCCCCGTCGATGCGACAGACGTCGATGGCATCGACGACGCCCGCGCTCTGGGCGCGTTGGCGCGCCGGGGCGGGATCGGACTCGGTAGCCAGCAGCAGGCGGGTCGTCGGGTCGTGGCGCCTCGCGATAGCCAGGGCTTCGACGAGATGCTCCCACCCTTGATAGCGATCGAGGTTTCCGGCGTAGAGGCAGAAGCGGGCGTCGGCGGCGAGGCCGAGAGCCGCCCGCGCTTCGCCCATCGTCGGGAGAGGCGCGGCAGGCAACGACCATGGGACCGGCAGGTAGCGCGCCGGTTCTCCGAGGAGGTGAGCCAGCGAAGGAGCTACGGCGGCCACCCCGGCCGCACGCGCACACACCGTGGCCTCGACCTGCGCGGCGAGTCCGCTGACGAGGCGAGGCGGCAGCGAGGGGAGGTACACCGGGAGCTCGCAGGTCAACGAGGTGTGGGCGACGTAGTACACGGGGGCGGCTCGTGCCGCGAGTGCTGCGATCGCGGCTTCAATGTGGTGGGCCACGATCGCCTCGGGGCGGTGGCGGGCTGCAAGTCGGCGGATCTCGGTTGTGCAGCGCACGTCGAGTGAGAGCTTTCCCCACGAAGGGCCAGAGCGAAGCGAGCGCACTCGCGGGAAGTCCGGGATGCGGTGGACCTGGTACGGCGCGTCGAGGTCGTACGCTTGTCCTGCGTAGGTCAACAGGTGGGCGGGCCGGTCCGTGGCGGCGGATGCTTCGAGCATGGCGGCCACCGCCGCTTGGGTCCCTTGGTAGGTAGGGAACGGGAGGCATGCGACGTGAAGAATCACTCGATGTACCCCAAAGCGCGGAGCCGTGACTCGATGAGGCCCTGGTTTCGCGTCGCCTGGGGCTCGACCCGGCCGACGTCGGGGAGCGTCTGTACCGGCCCGCCCTGGTCGTCGGAGAGTGCCTCCCAAAGAACCCGGCCGCCGAATGACGATGGCACGCAGAGGCCCAGGCGTGAGAGGAGGGTCGCTGTGAGATCTGCGATGTGCGCGTCGATTTGTCCTGCCGGTTGCACACTCGGTCCAGCGAGGGTCATGAATCCGTGCGAGCGGTGGCTTCCCGGGAGGCTTCGACCTTTTTTGCCGAGTCTTTCGGTTGTCGTGAGTCTTCTGAAGGCGTTGCTGGCTGGCGGGTGCCCGGTAGAGCGACTTCGTCGCCACGGGGCTGCGCTCGCTCCCTTCGGGGGCTCGCTTGGCATCACGTTGTAGGAGTAGCCGTTGTCGAGGTGGAGATCGAGGAGGAGGTCCGGGGCGCGCTCCAGATGAGGACCTTCGAAGAGCTCCTCGCGGGGGATCACGTCGGCGAACACCGGTTGATCGCTCCAGGGATCACGGATGCTCATGAGGGCGGCGCGTACTCTGAGGATCGCTTCTTGCTTCTCATTGGGTCGCACGATGCCGCGGGGCTCTCGGCCGGCCATGTTGAGATAGATCCCGGGGAAGTAGTTCAGCTCGTCACTGAACGCGACCGTCTGTCGCATGTCGATTGCGCCGAAGCGCACCCGCGACTCGAGGCGACTCGGGAGCCAGGCGTTGCCCCACCGAAAGATGCGCTCGCGGAGTCGAGGGGGAAGGCGCCGAAGGGCAATCTCTTTCAGGCCGGCGCTCCCGAGGCCTCGCCGCTCGGTGAAACGAAGCAGCCCGTGCTCCGCCAGGAGGCGATTGAGGTACAGGACCTTGTCCGACGAACCGCCGAACCCATGGTCGCTGAGCACGGTGACCTCTGTTTGGCTGCCGCCCGCACTTTCGACGAGGGAGCCCACTGCCTTGTCCAAGGCCTCGTAAACTCTGCGAAGTCCCTCTCGCTGTCCCCCCAAGACGGTGTCCGGTCGACGGGGTGATTCCGGGTCGTGGTGTGCCCAAAGATAGTGAGACGCGGTATCGCTCTCGCCAAAGTACACGGCGAAGACGTCCCAGTCCTGCCGCTCCAACAACCAGCGAGCCCAGTCGGACTTGCGCGCGACGCGACGCTCGAGTGCGGTTGGCAGTCGGTCGACCCAGCCGGGCGCGTCGGCGTGGAACTCGTCCACGTCGTCGAACGTTGGAGCCCCGAACTTCTGGACCGTCTCGTCATAGAGAGAGGGCGGCCACATGAACGAGCGATCGGCTTCGAATGCGACCGGCGCGTCCCAGCCGCTCACGAAGACCCCGTGTGAGAGCTTTTCGGGCGGCCACGTGGCAGGGAAGCTTAGACACGCGCAGCGAAGGCCCGACTCGTCGAGCTGCCGAAATACAGTGGGCACCTCGCGCACGGTCCCCGCGGTGAATCGGACCTGGTAGCCCTTGCGAGTGGTGAAGTCGAAGACCCCGTGCTGCGCCGGATCGACGCCGGTGAGAAAGGTGGTCCAGTTGGGCAGGGTGGCAGGCGGCTGCACCGATTCGAGCGCTGCGAACACGCCGCGAGCCATGAGGGCGTGAAGGTTGGGAAGACGCCCGGGCCCGAACTGCTGGACGAGCTTCAAATCGAACCCATCGAGCCCGATGACTAGTGCGCGCGCCGCCATTCAGCGGAGCGTAGCCAACTGAACCCGGTCGCGCATTCCCAAGATCCGCAGACCACAGGTCGCGGACCGCGGTCTAGCGGTTCGCCGGTCTCACCTAAAGCGCCAGGCCCCAGTCCCGGCCCAAAATCCCAGGTGGCCTGGGCACTCCGAACGCCCCTAAAATCGTTGGGGTCACATCGTAGATCTCGGCCCCCTCGACACGACCCTGTGGCACAGTTCTCCCGCCGCTCATCACGAAGATGCCATCCCAATCGTGATTGCAGCTATCAGGTCCGGTGTCGTTTTCGGCGACGGTGATCCGGCCGCCTCCAATTGATCCGATGGCGCGTAGCTTCAGATCGTCGAAGTAGACCATCAGATCGGGGGGGAACCCGCGGGCTTGGCGGTAGTGTTTCTCGGGGATTCGTACCGTGACTGCGATACGATTTCCGTCATCGTCCCGAGCCGCTTCCAGTTCTGCGCGCAAATCATCACGGAGGGCGACAACTTCCGTAGGCGCGACCCTGCCGTCGGGCTCACGGCCGAGGACGTTCAAGAATATCCGGGCGTAGTAGCCGCCCTCCGCCCAAGCTCTCGTGCGTGCCCAATCGACCAGCGAGTGGCGCAGAGGAGAGGGCGTGAGGGGTGGCTCTCGAAGCACGAGGTATCCCTTCCGGATCAACCACTCGTTGATACAGAACCCGCCATGCATCGCGCGAGCGCCGTGGTCGCTCACCACCAAGAATGTCGTGTCGTCGTCGGCCAGGTTTCGCAGCCGCCCGATGTGAGTGTCCAACAGTCGATAGTACTCGCGCCCGAGGTGCTCCCATCGGTTGCCGGCTTCGTGTCGCGGGTGCTCGGTATCGATGTGACGCCAGAACGCGTGATGAAATCGGTCCAGACCGATTTCCACCATCATCATGAAGTCCGGCCGTTTCTCGCTCCAGACATGCGCCGCGATCTCGAAATGCTGGTCGGTCATCGCCAGGATGTCGCGATAGATCCGGTCGAGGTCGTCGGAGCGGAAGTCTTCGACATCCGCGTGATACGGTCCGAAGCGCTCCTCGATCTCGTGTTCGAGCCCCCTTGGAAAACACCACGGGGCATCGTCGCCGGGCCACATGAATCCAGACACCATCTGCCCGCGGACAGGCCTGGGCGGTGACGTGAGCGGAACGAAGAGTGGGGCGACTCCGTAGCCTTGATCGCCGAGCCAATCCCAAACCCGCTTCACGCGAACGTCGCCACCGTCCGCCAAATGCAGTTGGGTCTCACCGCGGGTGCGATTTCGAAACCCGTACAGGCCGAGCTCGCCCGCGTCGCGTCCCGACACCATGCACGTCCATGCGGGAACCGTGATTGGCGGCTCCGAGCTTCGAAGCGGGCCCCAGGTGCCGCACTCCATCAAGGCAGACAGGTTCGGCATCGCGTCGCGATATCGGTCGAACACCAACCGCGGCGCTGCGCAGTCGAGCCCGACGACCATCATGCTGTGCCTCCCCATTCGTGTTGCTCTTAACCCGTCGGAAAAGGGGACTGTCCCCTTTTTATTTTGGGTCTACTAGGTCGGCGGCTTCGTAGATTGTGCGTTCGAGGTGGGTGAGGTCGAAAGGCTTTTCAATTCGGAGGTTTGGGACGCTTTGGAGGAAGTCGCGGGCGCGTTGGGTGAAGGCGCCGCCTGTCATGAAGACGATTCGTTCGTTCACGGGGACCTCCCGCTGGAGGGCTGCTCGATAGACGTCCATGCCCGTCATTTCGGGCATGATCAGGTCGCACAGAATCACGTCGTACGCGTGCTGACCCATCAACGCGACTGCCTCTCGCCCATCGTGGGCGGTCGTGACGTCGTGATCGACGAGCGCTTTTTGGATCAGCCGCGCGATCACGGGCTCGTCGTCGACCACGAGGACCGACAGCTTTCCTCGAGCCGCGCGACGGATTGCACTCATCGACGGAGGGGGGACGGTCAGCGGCCGTTGCGCTCGTGCCGCTTTTGGCAGCACGACGCGCGCTACGGTGCCCTGGCCGGGGTGACTCTGGATCTCGATTGTCCCCTCGAGGGAGTGCACGATCCGGCGAGAGATGGAAAGCCCGAGGCCGGTTCCCCGCCCGGCGGGCTTCGTCGTCACGAACGGGTCGAAGATACGTCGCAGAAGCTGTGAGGAAATCCCAGGCCCGGTGTCCTGCACTTCGATGCAGACGCGATCCTTGTCGGTACTCCGCGCCCGAATGGTGATCGTGTTCTGCATTCGATCGCCCGGGTCAATCGCCTGCGCCGCATTGACGATCAGATTCAGAAACACCTGACTGACGCGCGTCCGAGAGCCACGAATGTACAGGTGGCCTTCCTCGTACTCCCGTACGACGGTCGCCCGGTGCTGCATCTCCGGTTGCGCCATGCGGATCACGGAATCGAGGAGCTGCTTCAGGTTCACGGTTTCGACTTCGGCGCCGTCTCCCCCATGCGATAACGAGGTGATTTCATTGGAAATTACGCGAATTCGCTCCGCACCTTCGTACGCCTCTCGAACCAGCTCTGCCGTCTCCGGCGATGACGGCTCGGTTGAATCCTGAAGCGAGCGGAGGTGGTTCCACACGAACGTCAGCGGATTCTTGATTTCGTGAATGATGCTCGCGGTCAGTGTGCCGATGGCAGACATACGTTCTGCCAGCAGCAGTCGCTGCTGAAGCTCGCGCTCTGCGGTCATGTCGACTACCGCGGCGATCGCACGTTCGAAGCGTCCCCCGTCTCCTTCGATGAACCGCCAGTGCACGCGCACGTCTCTTGGCTCTCGCGAGCAAGTCATGATCGCGGTCTCGAGATGTACGTCACGCTCCTTACGGAAGGCGGCCATCAGGACCCGCAGAAAGTCGGCTTTGGACTCGGCCGTCAGCAGCTCGAGCGAGCGGCGGATGCACTCTTCTTCGCTGGCCGCGCCAACCAAGGTGACCGCGCCTGCGCTCACTCGATGGATCCGGGTTCGAGCGAGGCATTCGGTGAGCGCGCCGGGATCGTTGCGAACCACGGCCTTGAACTCGTCCGCGTCGTGGCAGCCCTGCGCCTCGATCCAGTCGAGCGGTCCGCGAAAATCGAAGTCCCATAGGGCGCTCGGGACCACGTCCCATGCGTCTTCGTCGCGACCTTCGGCCGCATGCTGCGATTGACTGATGAGACGGACCATGACGGCTGGATCCTAGCGAAGAGGGAGTCAGGCGACCAAAAGGCAGCAGAGCGGGGCCCCGAGGTCCCTTAAATCAGCCCTGAACCCCGTCGAGCGTGCGCCGACCCTCCGCCACGAGCCCTTCGACTCGAGCACGGGCGGCCTCTGCGGTGGAGCGCGCGTCCCCGCTCGGCGGCAATGGCTCGCCCAAGTGTACGGCGATTCGAGTCCTCGGGCGCGCCGCGATCTTGGTGAGGTGTTTAGCTAACGATTCTTTCATGAAGGGAACCGCGGGCGAGTAGGCGAGGCCGACTGGAATGATCGGTACTCCGAGGGAAAGCACCGCGGCGAAGGTGCCGGGGTGAAACTCGTGAACGGTGTCGCCAGGGAAGGTTCCTCCTTCGGGGAAGGCGACGACGGTGCGCCCTTCTTTTGCGCGCCTTCGGATCTCTCGAAGCGCGGTGGCTCCGCTGCGCCGATCCTCGCGGTCGACGAAGATCGTGTCGCCGTGCTTTGCCAAGCGACCGAGCACCGGCCAATCGGCGACATCGTGCCGGCTGAGCAGCACGCCCTGAAACAGCGAGAGCATGACGCCGATGTCGAGCGCGCTCTGGTGGTTGGCTACGATCAACGAACCGCCTTCGTGCGTGTGCTGCCCCTGCACCAAGAGCTCTACGCCGAAGACGCGCAAAAGGCCGCCGGTCAATCGAGCGAGGTATCGGCTCCCGAGTTGCTCTTGATCGGATTCGGGCGTCAGGGCTCGCCTCGCTTCATAGGCGGTGAGAACCCCCGCGGAGAACCCGACGAAGGCCCCGGTCCGCCAGACCGCACGCAGTTTGCTCATTTTTGCGGCCCTCGAGTTAGGGCTCGCGAGGCTTTGCGTTTGGTGGCAGTCTCGGTTCGTGGCGGCATCACTTGCACCGGGGTTTCTCGTCGCAGCACCTTCCATGCGGTGCCCGTTCTTCAATCATACGCTGGTGTTGCTGATCGATCACGGCGACGGGGGCTCTTTTGGCTTCGTCCTCAATCGGGTGACCGATCTCGAGCTCGAAGACGTGTTCAACGAAGTGGGCGTTTCCGGCGAAGCCGCAGGCTCCGTGCGTGCGCCCGTCTTGCTCGGCGGTCCAGTCTCGCCCGAGACCGGCTGGCTCCTCTACGACTCCGAAGGCGTCCCTCAGCCCTCGACTGGCCGGACCATCGCGGTCGGCGAAGGCATCGCATGCAGCGCGTCGCTCGAGTTGCTCGAGCGCATTGCACGAGGCGATGGGCCCGATACCTGCGCCATGATGCTCGGATACTCGGGCTGGGGTGAAGGCCAACTCGAGAGCGAGATGAAGCAAGGCTCCTGGATTCCGGTCGACCTCAACTACGGGCTCGTGTTCGACACACCGGTGGAGAGCCGTTGGGAGGCCGCGCTCGCGACGCTCGGAATCGACCCGGCGCGTGTGATCGACAACCAAATCGCAAGCGCGTGACCCGCCCCACAGCCCCTTGCGGGCCCGTCGCCTTGTTTCCTCGTGGGTCAGAGGCTACCCCCCGTGGCGATGGGGTTTCGCCTCCATAGATCAGCGTGGATCGGCCTACTCGCGTTCGCGATGGCGTGCGGCGGAGGCTCCGCGTCGGGCGCGGGCAGCGGCCGGAAAATGCTGGACCCGGACGACGATGCGCGCTCGGGCTACGAAAAGGCGCTCCTCGACTTTCGCCGTGGCGACTGTCTCTCCGCCGAGCCGATGTTCCGCGAGATTCGCCGGGAGTTCCCCTACAGCCGATTCGCTGCCCTGGCCGAGCTTCGTGTCGGGGACTGCCAATTCAAGAACGAAGCCTATCCTGAGGCGATTCAGACGTATCGGCAGTTCGTCCGCATCCGGCCATCCCACAAAGAGATCCCCTACGCGCGGTTCCGCATCGCAGAGGCGTATTACAACCAAATCCCAGGTGGCTGGTTCATGACACCACCGGCTGCCGAGCGGGACCAGAGCGCTGCGCGCGATGCGCTCATCCAGTTGCGCCGCTTCGTCGTCGACTACCCGGACAACCAGCGCGTTCCGGACGCCCACAAGCTGATGGCGGAATGCATGGATCTACTTGCCGCGCACGAGCTGTACGTGGCGCGCTTCTACCTCAAACGGGAGGCGTACCGAGGCGTGATTTCGCGGCTCAAGGGGTTGCTCACGTCCTATCCTGGGAGCGGGGTCGAGCCCAAAGCGTTGCTGCTCCTCGGGCAGGTCTACTTGGAGAACTCCGAGGTCGAGGCAGCTAGGCAGACCTTCGACGAGATCGTCCAGCGTTTCCCCGACAGCGGCGAGGCCAAGAAGGCTCGGGCGCTGCTCGGCAAGATCGGCTGAGACGCCGAGGGCGGATTTCTGGCCACCGATCCAGCCGGTCGCTACCTTCGGGCCCATGGCTCCTTGGGCTCAACAGATTCTGGAGGCGGCGAACGAGCATTACGACCGCGCCGAGTATCCGCTCGCCCAGCCCTACTACGAGAAACTCGTGCAACAGGGGCTCCGCTACCCTGACGTGTTCAATCGACTTGGGGTCATCTATCACCTCGGCGGAAGGCTTCCTGAAGCGCGCTGGTGTTTCGAACAGGCGCTCGAGGTCAACTCTGGCTATCTCGAGGCGGCGCTCAATCTGACGGTGACTTGCAACGAGCTCGGCGAGTACGGCTCCGGAGTGCGTACGCTGCAGCAGGCTCAGCGCCACTCCGACTCGTCCAACGATGCGTACCGCCGCGGCAAGGTGGCGAACCTTCACCGGTCGCTCGGTCGAGCGTACCTGGACTTGGACCGTCCCGAGGACGCGATGCACGAGTTCGGGCGAGCGCTTCGTCTTTGCCCGAAGTTCCACGACATTCGGCTCGAGCTCGCGAAACTACTCAGGCTCCGCGGCAACGCTCACGGGGCTCGCGAGGAGCTCACCCTCATCTTGCAGCTCGAGCCCACGCACCACGACGCCCGGGCGCTGCTTGGTGTCATCGAGATCGAGACCGGTGACCGCAACGAAGGCCTCCAGCACCTCCGGGCGGTGATCGATCAATGTGCGGACCACGCGGTCGCCCATGCGTACCTCCAACAGGCCGATTCCGACTATCGGCAGGCTTCCTGAGCCCGCTCGCGCGACTGCTTTGTGGGCGCTCCAAACGGTGCCACACTATCTAAGAAGTGCCCCCGACCGTCCTCCTGCTTGACGACGACACTCAGTTTCGATCGAGTGTCACACCGGCGCTCGAAGCGTTCGGACTGCGCGTGTTGAACGCGAGCAAGGGCAGCATCGCCCGCGCGCTCCTCGACGAAGAAGAGCCTGCGCTACTCATTGTCGACGGCCTACTCCCCGACATCAACGGCGTCGTCTGGATCGAGGAACTCCGCGCTGACGGGATCAACCTTCCCGTCATCTTCGTTTCGGCGTTTTACCGTGACCTGACGACGTTCAAGCACCTCACGCGCGACCTCGACGTGTTCAAGGTGTTTCACAAGCCCGTCGCGGTAGATCGATTCGCTCGTGAAGTCGCGAATGCGGTCTCAGCTCCGATGAGCTTGACCCCGGCCGCGAACCGAGGAGAGGATGACCCGGCTGACCGAGTTCTCTTCCCCGATGAGTCCTCGGAGCCCGGTGTGGACCCAGAGAAGGCCAAGAAGTCGTACACCAGTCTGCTCCCAATCGCGGCGGACAACCTCACGGGTGCGATCCGGCGTGTGCACTCCGACGCCGATCGTACCAGTGTGGTCGCCGAAGCGCTTCGCCAGGCACACGACCTGCACGGTGCTGCGCAGACACACGGCTTCGCCGAGATCTCGGCGGCGGTGGGTCGCATCGAAACCCAACTTCGTCATCTACAGAAATCGGGACGGCTCGATTGGACGACCATGTTCGAGTCGATCGATGCGGTGCGAGTCCATGCCGCAGCAGCTGTCGGCAGTCCGGTGAAAACGGTGACCATGGCGGCGGCTCCGCCTTCGGTGACCCCGGCCGCGACTTTCTTTCTGCATCGTCCCGTTCCGAGAGATTTCGTCCCGACCCTGCTGGTGCTCGAAGACGACCCCGCGATGATTGCCTACCTTCGGTCTGCCCTCGACGAGGTTCTCGTCCACCTGAGGCCGGTTGCGACGGTTGACGAAGCGCTCAAGGTAGCCGGGCGCAATCCGCCGACGGCCGTCCTGGTCGGCTGGCCTCTCGGAGATCGTGAGGCGCTCCCCCGGTTCCTCCAGATGTTCCGGGGTCTGCATGGCTGTGCAGAGGCGCCGGTCATTCTCCTTTCGGTGGACGACGATCCACACACACGGGCTCTAGCGGCACAGCTCGGTGTCGACATCTTTTTGCCACACCCGATCGAGCTAGTCCGCCTCCATCACGCGATAAGCACGGCGTTCGAGCGCGCGACGACTCCGCGGCCCACGGTTGCCGTCCTCCGGGACCCTGATGCCGCCAGGCAGATCGAGGAAGCCGGCATCGAATGCTTCCTCTACTTCAGCTTCGATGAGCTCCTCCGCGAGATTGACATCCAATGCCCGGACGCCGTGTTGGTGGGGTCCGGGGTCACCGGCAAGCAAGTGCCCGCGATCATCCGGATGTCGGCCTGGGATTCGGAGTTCTCGTTGCTGTGCTTTGATGATTCTCCCCTCGCCAACGAACCCGAGGTCAGCGAGCCGCTACCTCGTGCGGGGGGTTGGCTCGTGAGGCTGCATGGCGAGGCCGAGCGGATGGCGCGGCTCCGTCGCCAACAGTTGCGCTGCACCCAGACCGGGTTGCTCGCGCGTCCGGGCGTGGTCGCCGCGCTCGAAGCGGGCCTGTCGTCCGCCCAGCGAAATGGCCGCACGTATTCGCTCGGCCTGCTCCACGCTACCGGACTCGATGGGCTCGATCACGTCAAGGCGCGGCACTTGCGCACCCACTTGGGTCGATTGATCTACGGTCGGTTCCGCCGCGAGGACGTACGGGGCCGGTGGGATGAAGACACGTTTGCCGTCGGGTTCGACGGCGCCAGCGCCCGAGCGGTGGTTGAGGTCGTCCGGCGCCTCCAGGAGGACCTCGATGCCCAACGCGTCCGGCAGCCCGACGAGCTATCTTTTTTGCATGTGGCGGTCGGGTTGGCGTCGTACCCGCTCGACGGCGATACGACTCGT
Source organism: uncultured Polyangiaceae bacterium (assembly GCA_964195565.1). Classification (GTDB taxonomy): domain Bacteria; phylum Myxococcota_A; class Polyangia; order Polyangiales; family Houyiibacteriaceae; genus SG8-38. Next base: position 13,595 of record CAXMRN010000071.1, read on the forward strand.
TCGCTGATTCTCGCCGCTCACGAGCGCCTCGAGACTGCAGTCGAGCGCGATCCGGATGCGCTGGTGTGGCGGTAGTTTTGCGGCTCGCGCGCCACGCTTGGAAGGGCTAAACTCTGAGCATCGAACCCACCGCGCAGCGCGGCCCAGTTGAGGCCGGTGTAGCCGCCGACATTGAAGTCGTGGATCCTGGGCTTCTGCTCAAGCTGACCGGCGCCGGCGGCGCCAACTTGCGCACGCTCGAGGCGGAGCTCGGGGTGTCGATGGGGCTTCGCGGGTCCACGATTCACATCCAGGGGCCGACCCGCGATGTCGAGCTGGTGGAGCGCGTCCTCCATGAGCTCATCGACGCGCTCCAGTTCAGAGACCTCAGTGCTGTCGAGATGGCGCGCGCCGCGAGGACGCTTCGCTCGCACCCCCAGATGAGGCTCCGCGCGCTGCTGGACGACGTGGTGCTGACGACCTCGAGCCGTAGAATCGTTTCCCCCAAGGGCGTCACGCAGCAGACCTACGTCCAGGCGATGCGGAGCCACGATATCGTCTTTGGGATCGGGCCGGCAGGCACGGGCAAGACCTACCTTGCGATGGCCATGGCGGTACGAGCGCTCGAGGAGCGGCAGGTCAAGCGCATCGTTCTGACTCGCCCCGCGGTCGAAGCCGGCGAACGGCTCGGCTTCTTGCCTGGCGATTTGGCCGAAAAGATCAACCCATATCTACGGCCTCTTTACGACGCTCTGCACGACATGATGGACCCGAGCCGGGTCTCCTCGCTGATCGAGCGGGGGACGATCGAGGTCGCGCCCCTTGCTTTCATGCGCGGTCGAACCCTGAATGACAGCTTCGTCGTCCTCGACGAGGCGCAGAATACCACGCCCGAGCAGATGAAGATGTTCCTGACTCGTCTCGGGTTCGACTCGAAGACGGTCATCACGGGAGACGTGACCCAGGTCGATCTTCCCAGTGGGGCACGCAGCGGGCTGCGGCATGCCGAAAGGGTGCTCTCGAAGATCGAAGGGATCGACTTCGTTTACTTCTCGCACGCCGATGTGGTTCGACACCCACTCGTGCAACAGATTGTTCAGGCCTACGACGTGGACGAATCGCGCTCTTCCGACGGTGACATCTAGGCGCTGCCTGGTATGCTAGCCGCGACATGACAGATCGAATCTACGACGGCGCGCTGGACCTGATTGGCCACACGCCCTTGGTACGGCTCGCGCGACTCACCGGCGACAAGGGCGCCGAGGTCTGCGGGAAGCTCGAATCGAACAATGTGGCGGGTTCCGTGAAGGACCGCCCGGCGCTTGCGATGATTCTCGCCGCCGAAGAGTCGGGTGAGCTAGTCCAAGGGTCGACGGTCGTCGAAGCGACCAGCGGCAACACCGGGATCAGCCTTGCGATGATCTGCGCCGTTCGCGGGTATCGATGCGTCATCGTGATGCCCGAAGATATGAGTGCGGCTCGGCGTCACTTGCTGAAGTCGTATGGTGCCGAGGTAGTGTTGACGGGCGCCGAGGACGGTATGGCCGGCGCGGTCGAGCAAGCGGAGCGCCTGCTACAAACGACGCCCGGCTCACTGATGTGTGGCCAGTTCGAGAACCCCGCGAATCCGGACGTCCACGCCAGAACCACGGCCGAAGAGATTTGGGAGGCGACCGCGGGCAAAGTCGACGCGCTCGTTGCGGGCGTGGGCACCGGAGGCACGCTCACCGGCGTCGGGCGCGTGTTCAAGGAGCGGAACCCGAATGTTCGCATCATCGCGGTCGAGCCCCGCGCGAGCTCTGTGCTGTCGGGTGGGAAGCCGGGGTTGCACGGGATTCAGGGACTGGGGGCCGGGTTCGTTCCCGCCGTGCTCGACACCGATCTGGTCGATGAGGTGATCACCGTCACCGATCTGGCGGCCGAGCGCATGACCAAGCGCCTCGCTCGCGAGGAGGGCTTGCTGCTGGGGCCGTCCTCGGGTGCGAACGTGCACGCCGCCCTCGAGGTGTCGCGTCGAATGCAGAGCGGGGAAAGAATCGTCACCATCCTTTGTGATGGCGGCGAGCGCTACCTTTGCTGATCCTGGCATGGCCGAGCTCGCCAAAGTCTCGCGCGCGTTGAGTCGCAGGATATCGAAGCTCGAATTCGGCGGGCCGGTGACTCACGTGTACAACCCCCTCGAGTACGCGAAGCGCCCTCACGAGCTTTTCCTGAGCCGGTTCGGGGCCGGCGCCAAGGAGGTGTTGTTCGTGGGGATGAATCCGGGCCCATTCGGGATGGGTCAAACGGGCGTGCCGTTCGGCGATGTGGGTTTCGTGCGCGACTGGATGGGGATCGAAGCGCCAGTCGGCCGGCCGCCCGACGAGCATCCAAAACGTCCCGTACTCGGTTTTGCGTGCAAGCGGTCAGAAGTCAGTGGCTCGCGTGTCTGGGGATGGGCGCGGGATCGATTCGGCACGCCAGACAAGTTCTTCTCACGCTTCTTCGTGACCAACTACTGTCCGCTCCTCTTCATGGAGTCGACCGGACGCAACCGAACCCCGGACAAGCTGTCTGCCGACGAACGAGAGGCGCTGTTGTCCGTGTGCGACAATGCGTTGCGCGCTGTGGTCGACGTCGTCGACCCGACCACCGTCGTCGGGGTGGGCGCCTGGGCGACGAAGCGGGCACGCGCTGCCCTCGGCGACGACGGTCCGGCGATCGGCACGGTGCTGCATCCGAGCCCGGCTAGCCCAAAAGCCAATCGCGGATGGGCGCCGCAAGCGGAGAGCGATTTGCGCGCGCTCGGCATCAAGTTATAGACAACTCAGGCGGACGCATGCGGTATGCTCCGCGGCGGGGGTCGAGTCGATGTCGAACAAAGTCGTCCAACTTGCGGCCGTCCTGGTCCTGTTGCTGAGTCAAGGTTGCGGCCACGAGTCTGCGGCCACTCAGCAGGTGCGAACCGCCGCGGCGGTTGATCTCAACTGTGACGCATCGATGATCGAGTTCGTCGCCGACGAGGCCATGGCCAAACGCGTGAGCGGCTGCGGCCGGACGCTGACCTACATGTCCAAGTGCAACGCGACCGCCGGCGGCGGCCAAGACTGTCGTTGGAAAGCCGTCCGAGACGACAGCAACAACCTGGACTAGCCGCCGTCTGGCTGCAGCGCGAGCAGCTCCTCTCGCAACTCCGCGATGCCAGGATTGCTCGGGTCGACCTCGCTGGCGCGATTGAGCGCTGCAGTCGCTTCAGCGAGATCTCCGCGGTCGAGCGCGTTTCGCACCTGCGCCAGCGCGTCCTTGGCCGCCTCCTCCCGCTCGTGGGGAGAAAGCGCATGGGGTCCCGCATCAGTGTCAGCGCCAGTGTCAGCGCCAGCGCCAGTGTCAGCGCCAGTGTCAGTGCCAGCGTCAGTGCCAGCGTTAGTGCCCGTGCCGGAGCCGGTGGGGTTGAGGTTGTCGACTGCGGCCCACAGGAGGAGCAGGCCCCCCACGGCTAGGGTGGTCATGAGCGGTAGGCCCTTGCGCTTGCGGCGGTTCTTCGGGGGGCGCCGCCCGTCGTAGGCCTCCCTGAGTGCCGACACGAATGTGCGCGCGCTGGCGTAGCGGTCGGATGGACTCTTTTGGAGTGCCCGCAAGATCGCAGCGTCGACGGTGACGGGGATCGCGGCGCCACGATTGGCCTCGCTCGGCGGAACCGGTTCACGGTTCATCACTTGGTGCGCCACAGCTATCGCCTCGGCGCCGGGAAACGCGCGCTCGCCAGAGGCAGCCTCGTAGATGACTGCCCCGAACGAGAATAGATCACTCTGCTCGCTGTACTCGCCACTGCGGAGCGTTTCGGGGGCCGCGTAGCAGGGCGTGCCTAGGAACTGCCCTTCCTTGGTGAGGTCGGCATTCGGCACGCGGGCGATCCCGAAATCTGCAAGCTTCACCTGACCGTTCTCGGTGATCAGTAGGTTCTCGGGCTTCAGATCTCGATGGATCACGCCGGCGAGGTGCGCTGTCGCAAGCGCGTCGCCGACGTGCTGGGCGAGGTCGAGCAGCGCGTCGCGGGACAGAGGGCCTTCCTTTTTGAGCTGCTGCTTGAGTGTGTGTCCGGGGACGTACTCGAAGACCAGATAGGGGCCGACCTTGGGGTCATCGCCCACGTCGAATATCTGAACGATATTCGGATGTTGAAGCCGAGCCGCCGCACGAGCCTCGTTCTTGAAACGGCTGAGGAACACTTCGCGCATCTCCGCATCGAGCGCGAGGTCGCGTAGCGTCTTGACGGCCACGGGCCGGTCGAGCTCCGCATCGTGCCCGAGATAGACGTTGCCCATCGACCCCGACCCGAGGAGTCGTTCGATTCGGTAGCGCCCGATCTGTGTCGGCAGTTCTTCCATCGGCGCGTTCATCTACTGCATCGGGGAGGGCGGGGCCAGAGCACAACAGATCACACCAGAGACCACTAGAGACGGTGGAACTTCAGAGTGTTGGTGCGACCAGAGGTGGGCCACCCGAGCACCATTGCAAACGCCTCCCCTCGGCTACAAAGTTTCTCTCGCACGAGTAGCGACGTTGCGATTCGCAGCGTTTCGTCGAGCGATTCGGGAGGGACTTCCAATCGCGGGATGACGCCCCACTCGAGCGCGAGTCGTCGTGCCACACGCACGTCGCTGGTCACCGCGAGTATCGGTGCTCGCGGCCGGTGCTCTGCCAGCAAGCCAGCCGAGCGACCGTCCTGGGTGAACACCACGACGGCCTTCAGGGGAAGATGAGTCGTGAGCACCGCGGCCGCTCGTGCCGCAGCGTTCGAGAACGGCCAGTCTTCATCACCGACGCTCTTCAGCTCTCTGAACTCGCGCGCGAGATCTTCGACGTAGTCGGATTCCACCTCTCGAATGATCGCGTCCATCATCTCGACGCTCTCAACCGGATAGCGGCCCGCCGCGGTTTCGCCGCTCAGCATCACCGCGTCGGTCCCGTCCATCACCGCGTTCGCCACGTCCGCGGCCTCCGCGCGCGTAGGTCGTGGGTTTCGGATCATCGAGTCCAACATCTGAGTTGCGGTGATGACCACTTTGCCCCGCGCGTTGGTCTCCCGAATGATCCGTTTTTGAACGAGTGGGACTTTCTCGGCGCCGAGTTCTACTCCGAGGTCGCCCCGGGCAATCATGATGCCATCGGCCACGTCGAGGATCTCCGGGAGGGCTGCTAGGGCCTCTGGTCGTTCGATCTTCGCGATGACCGGCACGTCCCCAGCCAAAACCTTGGCCTCTTTGATGTCGGCCGCCGCTCGGACGAACGAGAGCGCGATGTAGTCCGCGTCGAGCACTGAGATCGCGAAGTCGAGGTCCTCGCGGTCTTTGTCCGTCAGGGCAGGGGCGCTGATCGAGACTCCGGGAAGATTCAGGCCCTTGCTGTCGGAGAGCTCGCCGCCGTCTTCGACGATCGTATGGACGGTATCACCCTCGACGGCCTCCACGCGGAGGCGGATGAGGCCGTCGTCGAGGGCGACGGCGTCGCCGGGGTGCACGTCGTCGGCGAGTGAAGCGTAAGTGACCGAGACGATCTCCTGGTTGCCGTCGACATCGCCGGTCGTCAGGGCGAAGCGATCGCCACGAGCGAGCTGAATCGGGCCCTGGGCGAATCGACCGATGCGCATCTTTGGCCCCTGCAGGTCCGCCAAGATCGCCATCGGTTCCCGCGCTGCTGCGGCTGCCTCGCGCACGAGCTTTGCCACAGCGGCGTGCGACTCTTTGTCTCCATGGGAGAAGTTGAGTCGCGCGCAGTTCATGCCCGCCCGGACGAGCTCGCCGATCATTGCTTTCGTGTTGCTGGCGGGCCCAAGCGTGCAGACGATTTTCGTGCGTCTCACAGCGCGGTTGTACCCGGGTTACTGGCCTGCGCCAAGCTATCGCTGACGGTACCGGTCTGGCTCCCAGCGACTGAGCTTCGACTTGAAACCCAGCCGCACGACAAACGTCGTGTAGAGCGTCCATTGGGTGCCATCGGTAGTGGGTTGCGTGTTCCGATACGATGGGTCCGCGTTCACGTAGCGGGTGGCGATGCGCAGCCAGAGCCCGCGCACTGTAGTGAGGGGACGGTACAGCGGAAGCGCGAACCCGAAGCCCACGCCGAGACCGGTGCTTCGGTTGCCGTCCAGGAGAAACGCGGGCCCGATCTCGAAGAAGATCGATTGCAGGAGGAGATCGGCGAACTCGTTCCAGGTTTGTTTGTAGAGGAAGAATAGGGCCGGGAAGAGGGGGCGGAGATCCACTCCGAGAAACAAGTGCTGGCCGGAGTCGGGGCCCCATCGGCCGGAGAGCACCACCCCGGCTACGTCAGCGACCAGAAATCTGGCCTCCCCGACGACGTTGGGGTCGGCCTTTGCGTTCAGCCAGGTCGCCCCCGGCCCCGCCCCAAGCGAGAGCGTCAGCCCGCGATCCCAGCGGCTGTAGAGCCCGTCCCCCTGGCGTTGCGCGCTCGTAGAGGCGGCAAACGACCAGAGGAGCAGCATCGAGCCGACGATCACCCCTAGACGGGCGCCCCGTGTCATGATTTCCCCATGCACCGACCCGCGTGGCAGGTCAAGAGATTGTGGCTGTAGACTGTACCCATGGGGCGTTCGTTCGGCTTGGGGCTTCGAAGCCAACTCATGTTCGCGCTGATCGTGGCGTTCGGCGCGGCATTCGTGATGCTCAGCCTCGTCACGGCGCGGCTCGACGAGAGCGAGAACGCCGAAGAGCAGCGCACTCGGGCCGCGGGGCTGGCGCAGGCCCTTGCCTCGGGCGCGGGCGATGGGGGAGAGAGCCTGAGTGACGAGTTGGTCGCCAGCATGGTCGATCAGGGTCTCGTCGAACGGGTCGAGGTCCGCAGCGAGCAAGGTTCATTGAGGACATGGGGTGTCATCCACGGAGAGCCCGACGCTAGCCTCACGACCGCGACCGGGGTGGAGGTGCGAGTGTGGGTGCCGGCGAGCGTGCATGGTGACGCAGCTCGACGAAGCTTGTTTCTGTTCTACCTCGGTCTGACAGCGGCCACGGTGTTGCTGCTGACCTACGTCCTGTTGACGTATTTCATCGTACGCCCGATCGATCGCTTGCGACTCGCGTCGGAGCGTCTGGCCGCCGGAAGACTCCGCACGAGCGTGCCGGTACAGGGCGCCGCGGAGGTTGCGCGACTGGCGGCGACGTTCAACGAAATGGCGGCGCTCCTTCGTGAGGACCGCGCAGAGCTACAGGACCGACTCGCAGACCTCGAACGGACCACCGATGAGCTCACCGCCGCGCAGGAGCAGTTGGTTCGGAGCGCACGTCTGGCAGCCGTCGGTCGGCTATCGGCGGGAGTGGCACACGAGATCGGGAATCCGCTCGCCGCAATCCAAGGGTTGCTCGAGCTGATGCAGACCGGGGACCTCGATCCCGAGGAGGAGAGGGAGTTCGTGGGCCGCATTCAGCGAGAGGCGGAGCGAATTCATCACACCATCCGTGATCTCCTGGATTTCTCCAGAAATGAGCCATCTCAGGGCGGACGGATCGAAACCTCCGCGGACCTGGCTGACGTGGTGTCCGACACCGTCAAGCTCGTCGACCGCCAAACCCGTTTCCGCGACATCGAGCTGGCCCTGTCGCTCGACGAAGGGCTCCCACGAGTTCGCGGCGACCACGAGCGCCTTCGTCAGTTGTTGCTGAACCTGTTGTTCAATGCGGCGGACGCTCTCGGAGGCAAGGGGCGGATCGAAGTCCGGGCAGCCAACGGCGGCGGCGTGGTCCAGCTCGTCGTCGAGGACGACGGCCCCGGGATTCAGCAGGAGATCATCGAGCAAGTGTTCGACCCGTTCGTCACAACCAAGGCCCCAGGGCAAGGTACCGGCCTGGGCCTCGCGGTGTGTCACACGATCGTCGAAGGTCTCGGCGGATCGATCGAGGCAGCGAACCGGGAGCAGGGCGGGGCGACCTTCAGAGTGCAACTCCCCGCCGCGGTCTGAGTGGCAGTGCCAGCGACAGCGTCAGTCTGGCTGGAACGCGTTCTCGACCGCCGTCTCCTCCGCGCCCGCCGCGTCCGGCACCGCTGGCGCGTGGTCCCCCAACGTCTCCTTGATCGCCAGCGCCTGGCGCTTGGTTGCTCCCGCTTCGATCAGCTGGGCCTCGGTTGCTTCCAGTACGTCGCGCAGCGACCCGAGGTTGCGCAGGAGCTTCCCGCGGGTCTTGGGGCCGACGCCCGGTACCTCGTCGAGTTCGCTTCGAAGCCTCCGTTTGCGACCCACCTTTTTTCGCAGCGCATTCGAGGCGCGGTGGGTTTCGTCGCGTGCGAGGAGCAGGAGCGATAACGCGGAGTTGCCTCTGACCGGGATCGGGTTCTTCTGCCCGGGTAGGAATACGCGGTCTCCTTCCTCCTCGCCGGTCACGGTGACCCTCGGCTTTGCCACCGAGGCGATTTCGAGGTCGGGCACCCCGATGTCTTCGCGGGCCCGCACTGCGACGCCGAGCTGTCCCTTGCCTCCGTCGACGACGAGCAAGTCCGGCAACTCCCAGCCTTCTTCCTCGTCTCTTCCACGCCGCAATCGTCGCATCAGCACTTCGTACATCGCCCCGTAATCGTCGCCACCGCTAACCTGTTTCACCCGGAAGCTTCGGTAGCGATCCTTGGCGGGGACGCCGTTCTGCAGGGCGACAAACACCGCCACCGTCTCCTCTCCTCCACTGTGCGAGATGTCCACGCATTCGATTGTGCGCGGGAGCACTGGCAGCCGAAGCTGTTTTTGGAGTTCCTCCAGGCGCGCCTCGACGTCTTCGCGCGCGCGTTCCTTCTCTTCGAACGCGTGCTCCGCGTTCTCTCGAGCCAGGTCCAACAGCTTGGCTTTGGCGCCGCGCTTCGGTTCCAGGATCTGGACCCGTCTCTTTCGGTTATCGCTGAGAAGCTCTTCGAGCGCTTCGCTCATCTCGATGCTCAGCGGCACCAAGATCTCGTCGGGCAGCGACGTCCGCTCCGCGTAGTGCTGGCGGAGAAGCGCACCGAGCATCTCGTCGTTCGGGACCGCGACCTTTCGAAGAGCGAGCGTGCGCACTCCGAAGAGGCGCCCCCCACGCATGCTCAGCACCGCCACTTCGACTTGGTCGCCTTGGCGATGGAAGCCAATCACGTCTTGATCGGACTTCTGCACCCCCGCGACACGCTGCTCCTCCTGCGCCCGCTCGACAGCCCGAAGCTGGTCGCGGTAGACAGCTGCCCGCTCGTATTCGAGTTCGCCCGATGCGCCTTTCATTCGTCCATCGATGTCGTGCACCAGCTCGTCGTGCCGTCCATCGAGAAACCGTGCGACGTTGGCGGTTTGCGCGTGGTACTCCTCTTGGTCGACATCCAACACGCACGGGCCCGGGCAGCGCTTGATTTGATACTGGAGGCATGGCCGGGAGCGCGATCGGAACTCCGTGTCGGTGCACGTTCGCAGTTGGAAATACCGGTTGAGCAACCTCAGGGTCTGCCTTGCCGCCGTCGCCGAATGGTAGGGACCGAAGTACTGAGCGCCGTCCGGCTTCGGTCGGCGAACGACTTCGAGTCTCGGCCAGGGCTTCTTCGCGTCGAGCCGCAACGACAAGAACTCTTTATCGTCGCGCAGCTTGATGTTGTACTTCGGTTGGTGCGACTTGATCAGCTGGTTCTCGAGCAACGCAGCTTCCTTGTCGGTGTGCGTGACGAACGTCTCGATGTCGACGAGCTCTCGTTCGAGCCTGCTCACGAACGCGCGCACGTCGCTCGATCCCGGTTGGAAGTAGCTCCGTACGCGGTTCCTGAGGCTTCTCGCCTTGCCGACGTAGAGCACCTTCTCGTCTGCGCCGTGGAAGACGTACACACCCGGCGACGCCGGAAGTTTGTCGAGCTTTCGTTGTGCTGTCTCCGCAACCACGCGGAACCTATACCACTGCGCTCGCTCGAGAGCGTCCGGTGTTTCAGTTCGTGCGAATCACGCGTTCGTCGGTGACGACGAGGTCGGCCGGCACGTCGTGCGGAAGCTCCGGCACTTCGGATATCAACTGAAAATCGTAGGCGACCGCGCAGGTGCACGCGTTTCGGAGCTGAGGGATCAGCTTGTCGTAGTAGCCACCCCCGTAGCCGATCCGGTAGCCACGTGGATCGACCGCCAGAGCGGGAACCAACGCGAAGCCCACGTCGCCCGGCTCGACTCGTGGTGCGTCCGCGGGTGGCTCGGGGACCCCAAAGGCGCCTTCGACGAGCTCGGTTTCAGCCGCTACGGCGTATAGCCTCAACTCGTCTTCGATGACGCGTGGCAATGCGACGTGCTTCCCCGCTGCCCACGCCGCGTGCATGCATCGTTGCGTTCGCACTTCGTTCCGAATCGACGCGAACACGAGGACCGTCGATGCGCGTTCGAGCTCCACTAGGGAGAGGAGCCTTGTGGTGATCTCCGATGAGCGTGCCTCGCACGCCGAGCCGGGAAGCGCCTCGCGCACAGCGCGCATTCGATTGCGCAGCGCCAGCTTGGCGCGTTGACGGAGCAGACCTTCGGCGTGCCCCGTCTCGTCCGCGCTCACGGCTCGATTTGCTGAGCGAGCTCGGCGTCCGCTTGCAGGCGCTGATCGATGCGTCGGATCGCCGCGTCGACGACCTCACGCGTCTTGGCCTCGAGGCCTTCGCGTCGGCGCTCGGACGCGTCGAGATCCTCGGCCAGACCAAGCGCGACGACCGCGAGAAGTTGTGCGGGAGTCGCCGCCCGTGCCGCCTTCGGGCCGAGCGCCTCCACGCGCTCGTTCACGATATCGGCGAGTCGTTGTAGGTATGTTTCGTCGGCGTCCGAGGACATGCGATATCGGGCACCGGCTATTTCGATCTGGACATTGAGCTTCACGGTTGACGGCAAGGTAGTCCCCGAGCTCCTTTGGCGTCAAGGTAGGACATGCACATCCATCCCCTCTAGGTTCCGCTGCGATCGGAATCGGACTACCAGGGTTTATGAGACGCAGAGCAAGCGTGTTATGTTTGATCCCCGGGGGACAGTAGGGGTCATGATCAAGGTTAGTTGCCCGTCATGTAATGCGTCTTACGACGTGGACGAGCACCGTTTGCCCGACGATGGGCTTCGGATGCGATGTCCAAAGTGCAGTGAAAGCTTTCAGGTTCATCGGGACGGCTCCACCGCCAAGAGCGGAGGCGGAGCCGCGCCAGGCGCCGCAAAGCGCCCTAGACGAAAGCCAACCCAGGTCGGTCTCGGGCCCCAGGTGCCTCCGCCGGCTCCAGCCGGGGCGACAAAGTCGCCGCCTTCCGACTTGCCGGCGGCGGTGGCCGACCCGGGCGACGTGGATCTGCCTGCGCCATTTACGGGTGGTGAGTTCGCGGATCTTCCCGCGCCTTTTACCGGCGGCGAGCTCACTGATCTCCCGGCCCCCAAAAAGGGCGCGCGTTCCCTCGACTTCGACCCGTTCGAGGAGCCAGGCATCGCCGATCTGCCTGCCCCAAAGGCACAACCCGACTCCTCCGGGTTCGATCCGTTTGCGGACATGGACTTGCCTGCGCCCCTCGAGGGACCTGGCGGCACCGATCTTCCCGCCCCACTTTCGGGCGCTTCGGGGACCGAGATCGACTTGCCCACTCCGATGGGAGCGTCGCGGGCCCGCGGGCTCGATCCGATGGCAGAGGAAATCGATCTACCGATGGCCCTGACCGACGCAGACCTTCCGAGGCCTAAGCCTGCCTCTGCGGTGCCGATGCCCATCTCGCTCGACTCGGAATTGCCGATGCCTAGTGAGCAACGTGACCTGCCCGTCGCTCGAAGCGACTTTCAGGATGCCGAGTTCGACGGTCCCGAACGGATCCACGGCGGCGGGCCGATCGAGCTCGACCTGCCGGACGGCGGCGATCTCGATCTCGAGATGGAGCTCGACGGCCCTGCACGGCCGCCGGGTCCGCCCGGGCCGCCGCCGCCACTTGGCCAGGCTCTCGGCACCCCCGGCGCGCCGCCTTTTGATGGTCTGCCTGGTGCCGACCGTGTGAGCCGAGATTCGGATGAGCTCGAGTTCTCGGAGCTTCCCGGGGATCCCGGCGACGGCGTGCATCGCATGCCCAACCCTGGTGCTGCCGGGCCGGACGTGGTCGCCGCCTCCAAGCGCAAGATCAAGCTCAAAGCGATCTCGGTCAGACGGCCGCCTTGGCTCATGAAGGCCGGAGCCGTGCTCGGAGCCCTCGCGGTCGTGCTCGGTGCGGGCTTCTATCTCGGGACCACCCAGTACGGCCTCTTCGGGATTCATCTCGCGGAGCCCTTCCTCCCCGCGTCGGGCGAGGCCGTCACGGTCGCGCAAGCGGTCGAAGAAGCGGAGCTCATCGCGTCGTCGGACACCTACAAGGCCACGCGACAGGCGCTCGCCAGGCTAGAGACAGCGCGCCGCGATGCGAGCCTCAATCGTTCGCTCGTTGCTAGGAGTCTCTTGCACGAGTCGTACTACCAGGTGCGGTACGGCCAGGACGCCGAGAGCGCCGGGGTTGCCGACACGCTTCGGTTGCATCTCCGGCGAAGGGGCGACGAAGCGCCGCGCGTACACGTTGCGCTCGCGGCAGACGCACTTCGCACCGCCGACACCGACACCGCGACCTCTGAGATCGCGCTGGCCGGACAAGAGGACCCGACCGACCTCTATGTGGACCTGCTGGCAGGTGAGATCGCACTCGAGGGGCGCGAAGGGCAAGTCGCGGTCGATGCGTTCAGCCGCGCGATGGAGAAGCATGATAGCCCCCGCGCCCAATGGGGCCTCGCCCGTGCCTATCGCGTTCTCGGCGACGATGACAAGGCGGCGGCTGCTGCCCGTGCGGCGCAGAAGGCCAGCGAGAATCACGCCGGTGCCAATATCGCCGTCGCGGGCCTGCTGGTGGACGAGGGCAAGGTCGACGAGGCCTACCAACTCCTGGAGGCCCCGGCGGGCCTCGTTCCCGTTGCGGGCCAGACATTGCTGGTTGCGCGCGCCGACAAGTCAGCCGCGCTCACGCTGATCGCGAGAATTGAGGAGCACCGGGGACGGCTCGGCGCGGCTCGTGAAATGTACGAGAAGGGCATCGAACTCGATACGAGCAATGCCGACGCGGCGCTCGGGGCCGCGCGGTTGGTTCTGCTCGAGGGCGGATACCAAGATGCCTATGCTCGTTTTCAGACCGTGCTCGGCTCGGAGATTCGGCCAGGCGCAGAGGTCCACGTGACAGGCAAGCCCAGAGTCGTGGTCGACGCCAAGCTTGGGGCTGCTGAGGCGCTCCTCGCGATGGACAAAGCCGACGATGCCAAGAAGTTGTTGGCCGACCTCGTGACTCCCGAGCCCGTGAGCACCGACGTGGAGCTCTGGCAGGGAAAGGTTGCCGACGCCCTGGGCGACACGAAGGACGCGGTCCGCCACTTCCGAAGCGCCATCAAGCTGGACCCCAAATCGTTCGGTGCGTACATGGCGCTCGCCCAGCACTACCGCTCGACCAAGCGTCCCGGTGAAGCGGTCGGTGTGCTCGTGGACGCACAGCAGAACGTCGAGATCACGGCCGCGGTCCGTCGTCTATTGGGTTGGGCCGAGCTCGACCGCAACCGCATCGACGAGGCGATCCAACAATTCGTACAGGCACTCGAGATGGAACCTCGAGACTCTGCTTCCCAGTTCGGCCTTGCAGTTGCGTACCGTCGCAAGGGGATGCTCGAGGAGGCGGCCGTCGAGCTCGATAAGGTGCAGGCGCTGGACGCGAAGTTCCCCGGCCTTGCGCTCGAAAAGGGTCGACTCGCCGAGACGCGCGGCGACATGGACGCTGCGGTCGCGAGCTACCGCCAGGCGCTCGTGGAGTCATCCAATGACGCTGCCCTGAAGTCTCGGCTCGGCGCCGTCCTGGTTCTCACCGGCCAGCTCGACGAGGCTGAAAAGCTGCTCATGGAGGTGATCGAGGCCCAGCCGTACTCGGCGGAGGCTGAGCACTACCTCGGGCGCATCGAGCTCGACCGCGGCCAGACCGAAGCCGCCCGTCGGCACTTCCTCCGCGCCGCGCGACTCGAGTCGGAGAACGGCCTCTATCGAATGTATGTCGCTTGGGTAGCGCTCGAGTCCAACGAAATGACGACGGCGCTTCGGGAGCTCGACACCGCGTTGAAGCTCGATGCGACTCTCGGCGACGCATATTGGCTCCGTGCACGGATTCGTATTCGCGCGGGGACAGTTCGTGATGCCCTCACCGATTTGCGCAAGGCGATCGAGCTCAATCCGAGCCGCGTGGAAGCGTGGGCGGCCATGGGTGAATGCCACTACCAGCTAGGCCAGATGAACGAGGCCATCGTGGACTTCGAGAAGGCGGTCGCCGGCAAGCCTGAGCAGGGGTACTGGTGGTACCGCCTGGGGCGCTTGCAGCTCGACGAGGGCCAGCGCGTGAAGGCGCTCGCGTCATTCGGTCAAGCCACCACCCTGGGCGGGCAAACCGCTGGCCCGAATGCGTGGCTGGCGGACTCCCATCGGCTCACTGGCGACATCTACTACGCGCAGAACAGGCGGCAGGAAGCGGTTGTCGAGTATGGCCGCTACCTCGAGCTTGCCGGTCTGGACGCGATCGATCGGGCCGATGTCGAGGCGAGGCTTCGTGAGATCGCCCGTGGCTTCAAGTGAGCGTCGCTCAGTCGAGCTGATCTGGACCAAACGCGTCGGGCAGGAGCGATGACAAGTCGTACTCCGCGTGGGCGCTTCCCGTGTAGCTCCGTATCGCAAGACCCGGCGCCAGCTCGGCCAGACATTGCCGGCAGATGCCGCAAGGTGGGGTAGGGCGTTTCGCGCCGGAGGCGATCGCGAGCGCCACGAGCTCCCGCTCCCCAGCCGCCACGGCGGCTGCCATCGCCGCGCGTTCGGCGCAAATCGTCGCGCCGTAGCTCGCGTTCTCGACATTGCACCCAGTGAAGACGGCGCCGCTCCTGGTCTGGACGGCCGCCCCGACCCTGAACCCGGAGTAGGGGGCGTACGCGTTCGCGCGCACCTCGATCGCGGCTCGTTTCAGAGCATCCCAATCGGCGTGGTCCATCACATCGACTCCAGCACGCCCGAGAGCAGCGCCTCGAACCGTGGACGCGCACGGCTGGCGGTCTCCTGCACTTCCTCGTGACTCAGCGGCGTTGGTGAGATCCCCGCGGCAAGGTTCGAGATACACGAGATCCCCAGTACGCGAAGGCCCATGTGGCGCGCAGCCAGGACCTCGAGCACGGTGCTCATCCCCACGGCGTCGGCCCCAAGCGTCCGGAGCATGCGAACTTCGGCCGGGGTCTCGTAGGAAGGTCCCAACAGACCCGCATAGACGCCCCGCTCGAGCGAAAACCCTTGTTCGGTGGCGACGGCGCTGGCCACATCGATGAGCGCCGGGTCGAATGCCGCACTCATGTCGAGGAATCGGGGTCCCTGCTGTTCGTCGTTCGGGCCGACGAGGCTGCTCACTCCCGTGAGGTTGAGTTGATCCGTGATCGCCATCAGGGCCCCGGGCTCGAGCCCAGAGCCGATTCCACCCGCCGCATTGGTCACGATCAGGGTGTCTGCGCCTAGAATCGCCATCAAGCGAACACCGAAGGCCACCTCCTTCGGCGAGTTGCCTTCATAGAGGTGGGCGCGCCCTTGCATCGCCACGACTCGTTTGCCGGCCTTGCGCCCCGTGACCAGATTGCCCGCGTGCCCCTGTACGCCCGACAACGGCATGTGGGGGATCTCACCGTACGGGATCTTGGTCGCGTCCTCTAACCCGTTGACGTAGTCGCCGAGCCCGGACCCGAGGACCATTGCTACGTCGACCTTTCCGGTCCGATCCGCAACGGCTTCTTTGGCTTGGGTGAGTGCCTCCATCATCGCGCCCGCATTGTACGCTACCTCGGCTATAGTGCCTGCCGGATGTCGAGACGAGTAGCGATCGCCTGTTTGATGCTGTTGCTCGCCTGCGCCGGCCGAAGCGCCGACGGACCTGCGAGCGAGACCGCTCGCGAGGTTTCCGACACCGACGAATCGCCTGGCGTCGTCGAGCCGCCCACGCTGGTATCGATCGTCCCGATTGCGACGGCCGAGGAGGTCCCTCGCGATTGCTCGAATCCCGTCGAAGAGTGGTGCAACGCCCTCGACGACGATTGCGATGGAGTCATCGACGATGGCTGCGGGTACGGGACCGGCCTCATGCAGGTCACCGTCTCCTGGGACACCGGGGCCGACATCGACCTGTACGTCACGGGCCCGCTTGGCGACACTCTGAGCTTCCAGCGACCGGCGACTCCCGCGGGGGCACGTGTCGATCACTCGGGTCGGGGTGACTGCGCGGGCGACATGCCCAACCCGCAGATCGAAAACGTCCGCTGGGTGGGCACGCGGCCGATCGCTGGAATCTACGAAGCCGATGTGCACTATTGGGGGGAGTGCGTGAGCGGCGGGGGCCCCACCAACGTGACAATCTCGGTTGCTGTCGGGCGCCGGATCGCGGGTCAGTACCGCCATAGCTTGCTGCCCGGGGAACGGATTCGCGTTCTTCGGTTCGTCGTCCAATGACGGCCTCGCCATCCCTGATCGTCGTCGGGCTCGGGTTGTGTTTCATCCCCTACGCAGCGGTACTCGCGTTCTCCGGCTCCGTGGCGAGCAAGCGAACGCTGGATCGCGCGGCGCTTGCCTCGGCGCTCGTGCTCGGCGCCGCGTTGCTCTTCGCCCCTCCTCTGCTGTCCGACGACCTCTATCGCTACCTTTGGGAGGGGCGGCTCTGGCTCGAGGGGTTCAACCCCTACCGGCTTGCGCCGGACGATCCCGCGGTGGCGCACCTTCGGGACGAGCTGTGGGCGAACATCAACAACAAGCCGCTTGCCACCATCTACCCCCCGCTTTCGCAGCTCGCGTTTGTCGTCGCGCAATGGCTTGGCGGGGAAGTCTGGACGTTGAAATTGCTGGCGCTTCTCTTGCACGCGTTCTCGGTCGCCGTGGTTGCGCGCGTGTGCACAGGCCCAACGGCCGCGCTGGCGATAGCCGTCAACCCGCTATTGCTCAGCGAAGCAGCGCTCAATGGTCACATCGACATCGCGTGCGGCGTGGCTCTCCTCGTCGTGGCATGGGCACTCTCGCGCCACCGATTCGCGCAGGCTGCCGTCGCGGCCTGCGCGGCGGTCGGGCTCAAAGTGGTGGGGTTGATCGCTCTTCCGTTTTTCGTGCGGCGCCCCAGGATGTTGGTCGTGACTGCATTGGGCTCGGCCCTCTTGCTCGCGCCGCTCGGCTGGTGGCGCGCGCCCGTGGATCCGATCTCGGGTACGGGACAGTTCGCCATGCGTTGGCGCGGCAACGAGAGCGCATTCGCGCTGGTCGACTGGCTGAGCAGCTCTCTGTTCGACCCGGATCTCGCCGCGCTCGTCGCGCGCTTCGCCGTGGCAGCTGTCTTGCTCGGGCTCTGCGCCGTCGTCATCTTCCGCCGCGTTCCCCCGCTCGAGGGCGTTCGTGCCCTCGTCTGGGCTGTGCTGCTCCTGTCGCCACAGGTCCACCCCTGGTATCTCGCCTGGCTTCTTCCGCTCGAAGTGGCGGCGGGCGGCTCCGCCGGCCTGGTGTGGAGCGCCGCGGTCCTCTGCGCGTACGCGCCGCTCGATCGTTGGGTCGCCGAGGGTGTGTGGGAGATGCCCCTTTGGCTACAGATCTTCGAGTATTCGGTGGTCGCCCTTGCCCTGATCCTCGATCCGAAACGACCGACCCTCGCTACGCCCGCCTCCGAGAGGCAATTTCAACCGTGATTCTAGGGCTTTGGCACGCTAAGTCGCGTCGTCGTCCCCAAGGCTCTGTTTTGGCTTGCAGGGAGGACGCGAGCCCTTAGACTACGCGCCCCTGAAGCCCAGGGACAGACGGATTCACCATGTACGCGGTCATTCAAACAGGCGGAAAGCAGTATCGAGTTGCCGAAGGCGACACGATTCGCGTCGAAAAACTCACAGGCGATGTCGGCTCCAATGTGGAGTTCACCGACATCTTGATGGTCGGCGGCGAGAAAGTCGAAGTGGGTAAGCCGCACGTCGGTGGAGCCAAGGTCACGGCCGAGATCGTCGCACAGGACCTCGCCAAAAAGATCATCGTCTTCAAGATGAAGCGCCGAAAGGGCTATCGGAACCGTCGCGGTCACCGGCAGCCGTACACCGAGCTGCACATCAAGAGCGTGAAAGGCTAACGGAGCGCCATGGCACATAAAAAAGGTCAGGGCTCGACCCGCAACGGTCGCACATCCAACCCGCAGTACCGAGGCGTCAAAGTCTTTGGCGGCCAGACGGTCCCCGCGGGGAGCATCTTGGTTCGCCAGGTCGGCTCGACGTTCCACCCCGGTGCGAACGTGGGCGTGGGCAAAGACTACACGTTGTGGGCCAAGGTCGACGGCATTGTGACGTTTGAGCGACGGGGCCGCACCGGCAAGCGCGTAAGCGTTTACCCCGCCGAAAACTGAGCGACTCCTTGCAGGAGCGTTTCCCGGCGCCCGAGTTCGACTCCCCGACGGGGAGCGTCTTTCCCCCACCCGCGGGGCGTAGGGTCTACTGCAACCGCAACCTGAGGCTGGACCAAGTCAAAGCCGTCGGCTTCGACATGGACTACACGCTGGCGATCTATCGTCAGGCTGAGATGGACCGGCTCAGCATCGAAGCGACCGTCAGCAAGCTGGTCGAGCGCGGCTACCCCGAAGAGCTCCTGTCGATGAAGTACCGGACCGACTTCCCGATCCGGGGCCTGCTCATCGACCGCAAGCTCGGCAACGTGCTGAAGATGGACCGTTACCGGTACGTGAAGACCGCGTACCACGGGTTCCGAAAGCTCGCTCGAGAGGAACGCCGCCGGGCGTACCACACGCGGCGACTCCGCCCCGGGACCGGGCGCTACCACTGGGTCGACACTTTGTACGGGCTGTCTGAGGTCGCGGTGTACACCGCGGTGATCGAGCATCTCGAGACGCACGGAGCTGCGGTCGACTACGGGCAGCTGTTCTCCGACATTCGCGAGAGCGCCGACATCTCTCATCAGGACGGCTCGATCCTCGACGCGGTGCTGGACGACCTGCCTCGGTACGTCGACCGCGACCCTGGCCTCGGGCTGCTGCTCCACAAGTTTCGGAGTGCTGGCAAGCGGGTGTTTCTCGTGACCAACTCCGGGCCGGACTACAGCGAAGCGATGATGAAGTACCTCCTCGACGATGGGCTCGACGAGTATCCGAGCTGGAAGAACTACTTCGACTACATCTGCACTGCGTCCAAGAAGCCGGGCTTCTTCACAGAAAAGGCTCCTTTCGTCGATGTCGAAACGCAGGAGGAGAGCCGGGAACCCACGCGCGGCCGGGTCTACACCGGGGGCAACATCGCCGACCTCCAGCGCGCGCTCGGCTTCTCCGGCGATGAGGTGCTCTACGTGGGCGATCACATCTATGGCGACGTCCTCCGGGCGAAAAAGGAGTCCACCTGGCGCACCGCCATGATCATCCAAGAGATGGACGACGAGCTTCGGGTGCTCCGTGAGCACGCCCTCAGCTTCGAGCGCGCGGACTCGCTCGAGCAGATGCGCGGTGCCGTGCAGGATGAACTCCGCGAGCACCAGGCGCGCCTCAAGAAGGTCGAACGCTCGCTCAACAACCACGAGTCGGGGCCGGAGAAAGCCGCGTGGGACGCGAAACGCGTGCGCCACAGACGCTCGATCGACCGATTGCGCGCCCAGCTCAAGGACTTGGACGTCGAGCGTTCGGCCCTGCAGGACGCGCTCGACGAGGCGTTTCACCCCTTTTGGGGCTCCGTCTTCAAGGCCGGCAACGAAGTCTCGAGCTTTGGCAGCCAAGTCGAGCAGTACGCCGGGCTCTACACGTCCCGCGCTACGAACCTCGCGCAGTATTCGCCCATGCACTACTTCGAGAGTCCGAGGGATCGCATGCCGCACGAGTCCGGCAGCTCGCCGGGCGCTTGAGTCTGCGACCGACGGCCTGGCGTTTTCTTGTTCGCAAAACGTTTCGCTTGTCTATACTGCGTGCTCACTCACAACGGAGCGTGACATGGCCAAAGCGGCGACCAAGAAATCAACTAAGAAGCGCACGGCGAAAAAGTCTGCGCCCAAGAAGACGGTGAAGAAGGCAGCCAAGAAGCGCGCGGCGCCAAAGAAAGCAGTCAAGAAAAAGCCCACCAAGAAGACGGTGAAAACCGAAGCCGCGGCGCTCAAAAAGAAGGCCGCCAAGACGAGCGCTCAAGTCAAAAGGAAGCTCACCAAAGCCAAGAAGGACGCGGAGAAAGAAACCGCCGCCTTGAAGCGGAAGGCGAAACAGACGAGCACCAACATCAAGCGCAAGCTCACGAAGGCGAAGAAGACCGCCACCAAGAAGAGCGCCGCCCAAAAGAAGAGGGCCACCAAGGCCATCGCCAATCTCGAAAAGAAGATCGAGAAGGCCACCAAACAACTCAAGGCCAAGACCTCAAAAAAGAAGCCCGCCAAGAAAAAGTAACCCCCACAAAAAGGGGACAGTCCCCTTTTTCAAAGGGTTAAACGCGGAGGGGGTGAAGCCCCGTGGTCGATGCTCCGCATCGCTTCTACGGGGTGGAGCCAAGGGGGATCGAACCCCTGACCTTCGCACTGCCAGTGCGACGCTCTCCCAGCTGAGCTATGGCCCCAAAATCCGGCCGAGTGTAGCAGATTGGGGGCAGGGTCAAGCGGCCCCCCTCGGCCTCAGGAGACGTCGGTATTCGCGGGCGGGAAGACTCCAGATTTCTTGACCTTTCGTGGTCTGCCAGCGAAACGCAGAGGCGATGCGAGCGGTCGTTTTCTTCGTCATGTTGCTCTCCGCGTGCAGCGGATACGACGATCTCGCGCTACTCGAGGTCGACACAATCGAGCCGCCCGAGATCGAGCCTGGGGGCACCCTTCGGGTTCGCGGCAGCGGTTTCCCGCTCGGGCGAACACCCGAAATCGTCTTGCGCGGGTCCGTGTATCGCCCGGGGATGCTTCCAAGTACCGTGGATGCGCATCTTGCGGGCACCGTGCAGTCCGAGTCGCTCATCGAGATTCCCATCGAGGAGGAGCTGATCGCCGCACTCGGCG
The DNA here is from genome assembly GCA_964195565.1 of uncultured Polyangiaceae bacterium. GTDB lineage: Bacteria > Myxococcota_A > Polyangia > Polyangiales > Houyiibacteriaceae > SG8-38. Next base: position 34,600 of record CAXMRN010000071.1, read on the forward strand.
GCCGCGCCACAGTGGACGGTGAGCTGAGGGTCGCGTTCCGTGCGGCGGACGAGCACCGCGATGTGTTCTGCGCAGGGCGGATTCACCTCGATTTTCTCCCAGACACGTCCTCGCAACTTCGCGCCGACAGCGTTCGTGAAGAGCAGTCCGATCCCGCCGCCGCGCAGAGCTTCGGCCTGGAGCTCTCGCGCGAAGAGCTTGGGACGGTCGGCGTTCGGGTGCTCTCCGTCGATTCGGGCGGACTCGCCGCGGTGCAAGGTGTGGAGTCGGGCGACGTACTCGTCGGTCTCGACGGCATGAGCCTGTACAGCTGGCGCGACTTCATTCCCGACCCAGGTCGCGATGAGTCGACCGTCCTCGTGGCTCGGGAAGGATTGCGCGGCGTGCACTCGCTTCGTTGGCCACACGAGGCCACCGAGCGGCCACTCGACCCGGTTGCGCTCGGACTCTTCGTCCTTCTGGGATTATTGATCGGCTGGGTCTCCCCGGCGGCCCTGTGTCTGCGCCCGCGCGCATCAACCGTCTCACTGCCCGCTTGGCTGATGCGTTCGAGCCTGCTGCTCGCGTTCGCTGCGCTCTTGCTGTGTGTCTCGGCCCTGCAGTGGACGAGCATGTGGATCCTCGGCCTAGGCACCTTCGCTGCGCTTTTCACCCTCGCTACGAGACAGCGCGCCGGAGCCTTCAGCTTCGCTTTTGCCGTCATCGCCGCCCTGACCATCATGGTGCTCGCGCGAACCGCGAGCATCTCCGCGATCGTGGCCGCCCAGAGCCCACAGGTGTTGCGGTGGTACGCCTTCCAGGCGCCCGCGTCATTGCTTGCGTTCGGCGCATACCTGCACGCGCTTGCCACGATGAGTTCTCGAGCCTCGCTGTCCGCGTCGCTCTACGTCGCCCCGGCCGCAGTGTTCGGAGCCGTTTTGTTCCTCGGTGGTTGGCCGTTGGCGGGCTCGGCGGTGGGCATCACAGTGCTTGCGGGCAAGGCGGCCGCGCTGCTGCTCGCCGCCCAGCTGTTCGACCTGAGTCGGAAGGTAGCCGCCTATTGCGGGGGGTTGGGCCTCGGCCTGGCTCTCGCCGGGTTTTTCGTCGACATCGGAGCTCTTTTTCCCCAGTGGAGTGCCCTCGCAGTGGGGTGCGTCTGTGCGGTTCTGACGCGCGCCCTGGTGCCGCCGTTGCGGCGCGAGTCGGCCCCGGCGATGGTCTGAGCGTTCAGGCGGCTTGCTTCAAGAAATCGCTGAGCAGCTCACGCTGCTGCGCCGAGGGCGACAAGAACTGCAACCCCGCCTCGTACCAACTGTCTCCGGCGGGGTTGACCCACCGAATCGATGCGGCGCACTCGAAGGGCGGCCGATCCGGGTCCTCGATTCCATCCTGGGTCAAAAAGAAGCTGACCGTGACCACTTCTCCAATCGTGAGCGGCCGCGCGAACTTGATCGCGGCGCCACCCGTGCTCACGTTCTTCGTCTGCGCGTGCAGCGTCTGACCAGAGATGGTGAGCTCGCAAGAGATGCGTACCGCATAGCGGTTGTCTCTTCGCGGTTGGGTCGGAGCCTCCGTCACACTCTCATGATGCGGAAGATGGACCGCAGCGCAAAATTGCCGGCATCAATTGGCTTGTGGACGCCGCGCTCGCGAACGCACTCGGACGTCGGCGGCTTCCGCGCTCAACTCGCGGTCCCCGGGTGTATTGCGCAGTAGCCCCGCATAGATCGCGAGCGACCGCTTGAAGTGCCCTTGCTCCGCCAGGATGCGCGCCATGGTTCTGGTCGGGAACGGTTCCTCGAACATCCCGGCGCTCTTGGAGAAAACCCCAGCAGGAGGCCGACTAGGAGGCCCGGTGTCATCGGTGGAGGAGGCTTGGTCCGCGTTTCCAGTCGCGCTCCCAACCACCGGCAGTGGCACTGCCGCTGGCACTGACGCCGACGCTGACACTGACACTGACTCTGGCACTGACTCTGACGCTGGCACTGCCGCTGACACTGCCGCTGGCACTGATGCTGACACTGGCACTGTCCCCGGCTCCTCCGACGGCCGCGTAAACCGCTTCGCCTCATCGTCAGAAGGTGGAGGCTGCGAAGCCACATCTTTGCGGGGCTCTTCCTGTGCCGCCTGGAGCGCCCATTTGGCGAAACCAAACACCTTGCCCAGAA
>CAXMRN010000072.1:0-5945 GCA_964195565.1 uncultured Polyangiaceae bacterium
AGACCGGCTCTAGGGCGTGGTGCGCGCGATGCGTTCGAGTCGCAGCGACGAGCTGCGCGCCTTCTGACTGAATAGACCGAGCACGTAGACACGGATCATGAACCCCCAAAAACTCGGCTCGTTGAGCCTTGGGTCCATCTGTGGGGCGATCTTCGCGTGCACGGCGGGCGCCTCGCTCCAATGCGCGCCTGGATTGTCGTGATGCGCGGTGTGTAGGCCGTTGTTGAACAGGAGCAGGTTCATCACGGGACCGACGATGTTGCGGGAGTGGTTGACGGGTGACTCCTCGTCAGTGTGCACGTGCTGCACGTAGTTGAAGATCAAAACCACGTACAGCGAGACCTGCTGAGGAATGAGGATGTAGAGCAGCGCCTTCTGCCAGTCGACGACGAACGCAACCACGAGGAAGCTCGCCAGAAGCACATACTGGGAGATGCAGAACCAGAAACGCTTTCGGTTGATGCCGTACTGCTTCTTCAGAAAGTCGCGAATCGGCTTCTGCTGATGAAACCCGCTCACCGTCGGGTAGGTGAGCAGTGTAAAAAGGTTGGTCGTCTCCGTGTAGCGGTAGGTGACCGTGTAGTCGCCCTCACGATTGTTGAACTTGTGGTGGTTCTGGTTGTGTGTCGGGATCCACACGAACGCGGGGAATCCGTAGAACAGCGTGAGCCAGTAGTCTGTGAGCGCGTTCAGCTTTCGCGACTTCCAAATCGTCAGGTGATTGTGATTGTGGGCGATCACCGAAACGGAGACAGCCATGAACAAGCTCGCGATGAACAGCAACGGGCTGAACGAATCACGGCTCCACTGGACCACGAGCAACGCCGTCGCGATGGCCATGTAGATGAGAGTGCGAATATCGGCTGCGTACCTAAGCATGAAGAACCCTTGGCGGGCCAGAGGATATCACCGACGCGCAGGGGGGTTCTTGGCCGTTATGGCATCACGGCGCCAGCTCGATCGCTGGCATGCCCCTTTTGCTTGCAGTAGCGTCGCTCCGAGCATCATGACGCGGGAACGCACACGGCCCGACACCTCGGGCAACCCAGGATACATCACCCCCGAGGGGTACCGCCGGTTCGAGGAGGAGGCGGACCGCTTGTGGAACGTCGACCGCCCAAAGATGGCCAAGGCGGTGCAGGTCGCCGCTGCCGAAGGCGACCGCTCGGAGAACGCGGAGTACCAGTACAGCAAGCAGCGTCTTGCGGCGATCGACCGCCGACTTCGGTTCTTGGGACGACGGCTGAAAGTCTTGACCATCGTGGATGAGACACCTCCTGATGACGGACGGGTGTACTTCGGGAGCTGGGTCACGATCGAAGACGAGGACGGCAACGCGAAGACCTACCGCGTAGTCGGTCCGGACGAGATTGATGGAACAAAGAAGTGGATCAGTATGGACTCGCCGGTGGGGAAGTCGCTAATGTCTCGAGAGGTCGGAGACGAGATCACGGTACGACGCCCGAAAGGCGAGGCGACGGCTGAGATTATCGAGGTCCGCAACACACCCGGAGACGAGTAGCCCATGAAGAGCGACACCGAATACGCGAGCATCGCGGAGGCCGGCACCCTCGCATTCCTGTTTCACCGCCAGTGGCTTCATCTGGCGGGTCTCGTGCTCATCGTGCCCATCTGCTGGGCGTTCGCAGCGCCTGCGCTGGGCGACGGAGAATGGCTCGGGGTCTCCGACAAGCAATGGTTCTGGGCTTCGGTCATCGCGGCAATCATTCATCAAGTGATCGTCGCGTTCATCTTTCGCGCCCAACTCGGGTGGTCGATCCTCACGCGCGTGTTCGGCAAGGCCGACATGATCGTCTGGGGGATCGTGTTCATGCCCTTGCTCCTGGCCCGCCCGGTCTTGATTCTCGGAGTCGCCATGGCGGACCCGAGCAGCGCCGCACTGCCTCGTTGGTTCGAGCTCGCGGCCGCAACCGCGCTCATGGTTCCAGCCGTGTACGCGGGGTACTCCGTCGGTCGCTACTTCGGCCTCGATCGGGCGTTGGGGGGCGACCACTTCCGCCAGCGATACCGAGAAATGCCGATGGTGCGCGAGGGTGCTTTCGCCTGGACGTCGAACGCCATGTATGGGCTCGTTTTCCTAGGTTTGTGGTCGATCGCCCTCTTCACCGGATCGCTGGCTGCGCTCGCCGCAGCACTGTTCCAGCACGCCTACATCTGGGTGCACTACTACTGCACCGAGGCCCCCGATATGGACCTCATCTACGGCGGCGCAGCGAGCTCCGGGTCCGAAGAGAACCGAACGTAGCCGCGATAGGTTTGAGTTTACTATCTGGGAAGGCGCGTTTAGCCTGCGAGGCGACTGTGGCACTAGAGCAGATTGCACAAGACATTTGGGCGGCGCCGATGCCGCACAGCATCTCGGGGCTTCGTATGGGAACTCGAATGACAGTCGTGCGCCTGTCGAATGGCTCTCTGTTCGTGTATTCGCCGATCACACTCGACGACGACCTCAAGCAGTCGATCGATGCGCTTGGGCCCGTGGCCCACATCGTGGCGCCGAGCCTGTATCACCATCTGTTCTTCGGCGGCTTTTCGGACGCATACCCGGAGGCCAAAACGCATGCCGCGAGCGGCCTCGAAACAAAGCGCCGCGACCTCCACTTCGACTCGATTCTCGGGGACGAGGCCGAACCGGCGTGGCGCGACGATCTGGACGCCGTCAAGATCGAGGGCTGCGCTCTCGGCGAAACCGTCTTCTTCCACCGCCCGAGCCGCACCCTCGTCTCGGTCGATTTCGTCCAGAACTTCGACACGTCAGACCATCGGTTCACTCGCTGGTATCTGAAGGCAGCAGGGATCCACCGAAAGATCGCCGTCAGCCGTGCGGTGCGGATCATGGTGCGTGACAAAGCCAAGGCGCGCCGAGCCGTCGACCAAGTCATCGATTGGAACCCGGAGCGAATCACGCTCGCACACGGGCGGCCGATCCTCTCGAGCTCCAGCGAAACCGTGAGTGACGCCTACCGGTGGCTCAGGGGGTAGTCGCGCCGTCGGCGCTGCGATAGGGTGCGCCATGCGGTCTCCGATAGCCTGGATCTGGCGCGGCGCGTTGGCGGTCTCCGCTTTCGGGCTGGCGCTCTACGCGTTTCGGAACGGCGTGGTCGTCTCCGATCGACCCGACGTGCTGGGTGCGGGGATTCTGACGCATGTGTACTACTCGCTTGGCTTGTTCGTGCTGGGGGGCCTCGACCTCGGGGTTCCGATCGCCGGCCCGAACAGCGCGCGGGTCGCGCTGTGGTTCGCCTATTTTCTCGCGCCTCTGGTTACGATGGGGGTGCTCGTCGAAAGTGCGTTGCGGATTCTGCGGCCCGCGTGGATTCAACGGCAGAACCTTCGAGACCACATCGTCGTCGTTGGTCTCGGGCAACTCGGGGAGCTCTTTCTCGAGACCCTCCACGCCGGAACCAAGAAGCCGCGCGTCCTTTTGGTCGACACGCAGCAGAGTCAGCGACTTCTCGCGAAGGCACGCACCCAGTATGGCGCGCCCTACGTATGCGCGGATATCCGGAACACCTCGACCCTAGCCACGCTCTCCTTGAACCGTGCAAAGGGCGTCGCGCTGCTGACAGGCGACGACCTGATCAACCTCGAAGCGGCCTGGGCCGTGCTCGAGGCAGAGCCCACGATGTCGGTTGTCGCGCACATCGACGACATCGGGATGAAACGGGAGATGGATCGGCTCATGGGAGACAGCGAGGGGCAACGCATTCGCGCCTTCAACATGCACCACATGGCGGCGGACCGACTCTACGACCAGCATCTCGCACCGCGGTTCGAGGAGACTTCAGCGCGGGACGCTGTGGTGCTCGTCGGGTTTGGGCGCTTCGGCCAAACGATGCTGGAGCACCTGCGTCGCGAGGCGAGCGATGACCTCGAACGCGTCGTGATCGTCGACCGAACCGCGAAGAATGCCGTCGCCGCCTTCAATATGCAGACCCACGAATCGACCTTTCCGGTGGATGTCGTCGATGGAGATGCCGAGGATCCTACGGTCTGGGGCCAGCTCGACGTCCTCCTCAAGGATGTCGCCCATCCCCCGGTCTTCATCTTCGGCACCGACAGCGACTCGCTGAACCTCCGCCTCGCGATGTTGCTCCGGAAGCGATCCCGCAGCCTCGAAATCTTCGTCCGCTGCTTCCACGAATCCCGGTTCACGGCCCAACTTGCGAAACAGTACCGCTTCCACGTGATGGCCCTCGAGCAGATGATGCACGAAGCCCTGGAAGAACTGCAGCAGGAGTGGTTCACCTAGCGCCGCCCAAGAAGCGCTTGCGCTCGAACCCTCCCTCCGGCGAAGGTCACTCCACGGCATGGTGATTCTATGAAGAAGCGTAAGTGGCTGTCCATGAGAAAGAAGACGGAGACGGAGCTTCCGCTGAAGCCGCCAATTCCGTTCCTCGAGAACTACTCGAACGGAGAGTTCTTTCACGAACAGACGCCTAGAGACCGCTTGATCAATAAGCTCATCCTCGAGAAGGCGGACGAGAAGTCGCGCAAGCTCGGGGTCGATCGCCGTCAGTTTCTCGCGAGCACTGCGGGGATGGTCACGTCGCTGAGCGTGATCAACACCGTCAGTGGCTGCGGTGCGAACGGAGAGAACGGCGGATTCAAAACGCCGGATGCAGGCACCATGGATTGCGACCAGGCAACGGAGTTGGTGTCGGGCGGCGACTACTTCATCTTCGACATGCAGACGCACCACGTGGACCCCTCGGGGGAGTACATCGAGCGGAACCCCGCAATCGCGCTCGGATTGCCGCTCATTTTCGCGGGCTCGACTTGCAGTGAAGGCATGCAGACCAACGACTGCCTCGACTACGACAACTACATCGACCTGATCTTTCTCGAGAGCGAAACCACGATGGCCGTCCTCTCGGGCTTCCCGGCCTCGCATTGCGAAACCGGCGCTCCAATCTGCGGCATGATCATCGAAAACGACGTCATGGCGATGGAGCGCGAGCAAATCAACCAAGCGGCGCAGAGCCAGCGGATGATCAACCACTGCAACGTGGCGCCCAACGACGGCCTCGAGTTCCAGCTCGACCACATGCAATACATCCACGAAAACTTCGGCGTCGTCGGGGGTTGGAAGGTCTACCCCGCCTGGGTCCCCCCGAGCGACGTCCCAGGCTATTTCCTAGATGACCCCGCGATTGGCATCCCCATGATCGAAAAAGGCATCGAGCTCGGGATGCCGACCTTCTGCGTCCACAAGGGCCCGGAGCTTCCCGGCTTCGACCCGGTCTACAACGACTGCCGTGACATGGGCGTCGTGGCCAAGATGTTCCCGGAGGCCAACTTCGTCATCTATCACTCGGGCCTTGGTTTCGGCACCGGCGGCACCGGCGTGCCGTACGACCCAGCTCTCGACGCAGGCGTCAACAACGCGATCAAGACCCTCGAAGACAATCAGCTCGGGCAGGGCTCGAACCTCTATGCCGAGCTCGGCTCGTTGTGGGCTAGCGTCATGACAGACGCGGTGGCCGCCCAACACGTCATCGGGAAGCTGCTCAAGCACTTCGGTGAAGACAACGTGGTGTGGGGGAGTGAATGCATTTGGTTCGCATCGCCGCAACCGCAGATCGAGGCGTTCAAGACATTCACCATCTCGAAGCAGTTTCAGGATCAGTACGGCTACCCGGAGCTGACCAACGAGATCCGCGCCAAAATCTTCGGCCTCAATGCCGCTAAGCTCTACGACATCGACCCCGAGGAGAAGCGCTGCCAGGTAGACCCGATGATGTTGGCGGCTCTGAAGCGCGACCTCGATGGGGAGCTTGGGGACCGCCGCTGGGCGTTCCAGAAACCGCTCGGACCCGCGACACGACGCGAGTTCATCCAGCTCGCCCGCAAGAACCGTTTCGAAGGCACGCCCGGCTGAGCTGGACGCTCCACAACGAAGAGACCCTCTACATCACCGGATG